>JAJTCK010000041.1 GCA_021323175.1 Solirubrobacterales bacterium
GACGTCCTCCTGGTAGATCACGCACTTCGGCCCGAACCCGCCTCCCACGTCGGGCGAGATCACGCGAAGTTCGTTCTCGGGCAGCGACAGGAACTTCGCAAGTCCCGTTCGGGCGATGTGGGGCACCTGGCTGGAAAGCCATACGGTCAGGCCCGAAGCGCCGGCGGGACCGGCGAGGACCGCCCGTCCCTCCATCGGTGCCGCGCCGTAGCGCTGCTGGCGAAGCTCGAGCTCCACCACCTCGTCCGCCCGCTCGAAGGCGTCGTCGAAACCCTCGCTCGCCGCCTCGAACCGGTTGAACAGGTTGTCCGGAATCTCGTCATGGATCGCGGGCGCTTTGGCCGCGAGGGCGTCATCGATCTCCAGCAGCGGTTCGAGCGGGTGGTAGTCGACCCGGACCGCGGCGGCGCCGTCCTCGGCGGCGTACCTGCTCTCGGCCACGACCAGGGCGACGGGCTCGCCGACCATCCGGACCTTCCGCCGGGCCAGGACCGGCGTGTCGCACTCGCGGTAACCCGGGGTCGAGTTGAGTGCGCGGATTGGCAGCACCCGCCCCTCCAGGTCAGCCGCCGTCAGGATCGCGACCACGTCGGGGACTTGCCGCGCCGCCTCCACGTCGATGCGCAGCACCTCGGCGTGGGCCTCGCTGCTGCGGACGAAGCAGGCGTGGGCCATGCGGGGCAGGGAAACGTCGTCGACATAGGTGCCGCGACCCGTCAGGAGCCTCCGGTCCTCCTTGCGAAGCACTCGGGCACCGATCGCGCGGGGGACCGCTCCGGTCCGCTCTCCTTCCCTCACGTTGCGCCACGCTAGCACCGGCATAGCTTTGTCTTTCGTATGATCATCGCCTTTCCGAAGGAGGGGATATCTCCTTGAGCCGATCCGAGATGGCCGTGGACCGAATCGACAACGTGCCACTGACCGAGCGAGCTCGTGACGCAATCCTCGAGGCCATCCTCGAAAAGCGGTTCGACGAACGCCTGCCTTCCGAGGACACGCTGGCCGAGATGTTGAACGTCAGCCGCACGACGATCCGTACTGCGCTGCAGAGCCTGGAGCAGGACGGCATCATCAGCCGCAAGCGCGCCATCGGGACGACGATCAACGCCCACGTCCGTCCGGCCACCCTCGCCCTCCAGCGGATGGTCGGGTTCGACGGCCTGCTGCGGGAGAAGGGGCACGAACCGGGAATCGAGGTCACCTGGAGGCGCGGTTCCCCGCGACCCGAGATCGTCAGCGCGTTCGATTTGGAGGCCGACCAGGACTCACTGATCGCGGACAAGATGTACTACGCCGACGGCCGTCCCGCGATCTCGATCCTGAACGTGCTGCCATGGTCGACCCTGCGCGACGCGGACTTTGCGGGCGAGGTCGATGCGTCCATCTTCGAGTTCTCCAAGCGGGCGTGTCTGAAGCCGATAGATCACGCCGTGGCGGAGGTGATCCCGGTCGTCAAGCGCGACGAAGTGACACCGCTTCCGGTCGAGACCGGGTCGCCGTTCACACGGCTCCACGAGAGGCACTACGCGGACGACAGCGCGCTGGTCGCGGTGTCGGTCGTGGACGTCGACAACGCCTACTTCCACTTCGAGGTCTTCCGCCGGAGCTAGTGCGCGTGGGGGAGAACCCGCTGATCGCGGGGGCGGAACCCCAAGGCTGGAAGGGCCCATGCCGTGGCCGGCTGTGACAAGTACGATGTCCGACCAAGTGCCGGCAGGCGCCACCCGTGGCGGCCAAGACACCCGGAGGAGTGATGAAGCTCGAGAACAGTTTCACGGTCGCTGCCCCGCTCGATCAGACGTGGAACACGCTGCTCGATATCGAACGGGTCGCCCGGTGCCTCCCGGGCGCCAAGATCGAGTCCGGCGCCGAGGACGGCGTCTACCGCGGCGCCATGAAGATGAAGCTTGGGCCGATGACGGTCGACTACCGCGGCACGGCCCGCCTTCAGGACGTCGACGAGGACACCCACACTGCTTCGATCGCGGTCCAGGCCCGCGAGGCCAAGGGCCAGGGAACCGCCGCGGCCGTGATCAGTAACCGCCTCGAGCCGCAGAACGGCGGCACCAAGGTGGTGGCTGTGACCGACCTGAACATCACCGGCCGCCAGGCCCAATTCGGGCGGGGGATCATGGAAGACGTGGCCGAGACGATGATGTCCCAGTTCGCCGAGCGCCTCGAGACCGAGATGCAGCGCGGCGAAGTGGCGGAGCCGCCGCAGGACGCCCAGGCCCCGGCCGGCGCCGCCGCGTCCGGCCCCGCTCCGGAGCCTGCCGCCCAGGATGAGGACGCCCTGAACGTGGGCAACGTTCTGATGGACACCCCGATGGTGCGCTACGGGGGGATCGCGGCCCTCGTGGCCATGCTCCTGCTGGCCGTCGTCGCGCTCCTCAGAGGCCGTCGGCGCCAGATCACCTTCAACGTCAACCTGCGGCGTTGAAGCCACCCGTCTTCGACTATCACGATCCCGCCACAGTCGAGGAGGCGCTCGACCTGCTCGCGGTCCACGGCGACGATGGAAAGGTGCTCGCGGGTGGCCAGAGCCTGGTCCCGCTGCTCAACTTTCGGCTCGCCCATCCCGAGCACCTGATCGACGTCAACAACATCGGCGAGCTGTCGGGGATCAAGCGGGACGGCGGCAGGCTTCGGATCGGTGCTCTGACGCGCCAGTCGATGCTCGAGCGCTCCGCCCTGGTGGCGGACAACTGGCCGCTCCTGACCGAGGCTCTCTCCTTCGTGGCGCACGCGCAGATCCGCAACCGGGGGACCGTGGGGGGATCGGTTGCACACGCCGACCCGGCCGCGGAGCTGCCCGTTGCGTTCCTGGCATCGGACGCCGACTTCATCGTGAAGTCGAAGCGGGGCGAGCGCAGGATCTCGGCAGTGGACTTCTTCGTCACCCATCTGACCACCACCATGGAGCCGGACGAGCTGATGGTCGCCATCGACGTCCCCGCGCCGCCCGAGGGGGCCGGATACGCCTTCACCGAGTTCGCTCGCCGTCACGGGGACTTCGCCCTGGGCGGGGCGGCGGTCCTGCTCGCCGCGGAGGGTCGCACCTGCACCTCGGCTGCGGTCGGGCTTCTCGCGGCCGCACCGACCCCGCTGCGCGCCGCCGGAGCGGAGGAGGCGCTGGTCGGCTCGGAGCTCAGCCAGGATGGCGCCGAGGCAGCCGCGAAGAGGGCGGTCGAGCAAATCGATCCCACCGGTGACATCCATGGCTCGAGCGAATACCGCAAGGGCCTGATCGAGGTGATGGTCCGCCGGGCGATCGAGAAGGCCGCGGGGCGGCTGGATGGCGACGGCTTGGGCTTCTCACGGAACGGAGGTGGTGGCCGATGAGCGAGCGGCGGCGTGTCGAGATCGACATCAACGGCGAGACCTACGGCGCCGAGGTCGAGCCGCGGCTGCTGCTGTCGGACTTCATTCGCCACGAGGCGGGGCTGACCGGGACGCATGTCGGCTGCGAGCACGGCGTCTGCGGCGCCTGCACGGTCCAGGTGGACGGCGATCCTGTGCGTTCCTGCCTGATGTTCGCCGTCCAGGCGCAGGGCAGAGAGGTCAGGACCGTCGAGGGCATGACCGACGGGCTCTCCGAGGGAGAGCTCCATCCGCTGCAGCAGGCGTTCCACGAGAAGCACGGACTCCAGTGCGGCTTCTGCACTCCGGGCTTCCTGATGTCGCTCGAACCCCTGATGCTCGACGAAAGAGACCTCACGGATCAGGAGATCCGCGAGGCCCTCGCCGGCAACCTCTGCCGCTGCACCGGATACCAGAACATCGTCGAGTCCGTGAAGCTCGCGCGCGAGCGCCTTCGCTCGGGCGCCGAGTCCCCGGCAGAGCGTGAATGAAGCTCGTCGACCTCACCCACACGTTCTCGATCCACACGCCGGGCTGGGTGGGATATCCGTCGCCGAAGCTGAGCTATTTCCAGCGCCACGCGACGCACGGCATCGTCAGCCAAATGCTCGAGCTTCCGTTGCACTCGGGAACCCACTTCGACGGCGAGTTCCACATCATCTCGGGTGGAAAGGACCTGCGCTCGGTGCCGCTCGAGACGCTATGCCGCGAAGGCGTGATCGTCGACATCTCCGACCTGATGGAGGACTGGGCCGTGATCAAGCCCAGCATGATCACCGACCGCGCCGAGGTCAAGAAGGGAGACATCCTCATCTACCACACGGGCTATCACCGCTACTACAACGGGGGCCCCGAGGAGGACGAGGAGCGGTACTTCCTCCGCCACCCTGGAGGCGACCGCGAATTCGCAGAGTGGATCGTCGAGATGGAGCTGGCCTGGACCGGATTCGACTGCGGTTCCGGGGACCACCCGATGAACACGAGCATCCGGTTCAAGCGGCCTGACGCGCGCGACGCGTTCGAGGAGCAGCTCGGCAAGGACGTCAACGAGCTGTTCCCCGAGGAGGACCTGTTCGTCATGCACCGGGTGCCGTTCGGCCATGGGATAACACACGTCGAGAACGCCGGGGGCGACATCGAGGACGCCCTCGGGCAGAGGTGCATGATCGGCGCCTTCCCGATGCCGATCGAGGGGGGCGAGGCTTCTCCGTGCCGAGTGGTCGCCTTCCTCGACGAGTGACGGAGGGGGATCGAGTGGCCGAGAGCGGCGAGGTTCCGTCAGGGGCCGTGACGTTCGGCGATCTGTCTCCGGACGAGCCGTTCCCCGGCGTGCGCCGGCAGAGCTTCTCTACGACCGGCGCCACCATCACGCGCTACAGCTTTGCGCCGGGCGCCAGCTTCCCATTGCACAGTCACGGGCAGGAGCAGATCACCGTCGTGGAGGAGGGCCGGGTGGAGATGACGATCGATGGTGAGCCGCTCAGCCTCGACGCCGGAGCCTGGTCGGTCGTGGCCCGGAGCGTCCCGCACGGCATCGTCGCCGGGGACGAGGGCGCTCGGATCGTCGCGATCGTCGTCCCGAGGCGGGACCGGCCCGACGACATCACGATCGCGGAGGGCGAGTGAGCGCCGCCGAACCGGAAGCGCCGGCCGTCCAGGTACTGGACGTCGAAGGCTCTCCCGCCCTGCCGATAGTGGAGAGCGGCGGCAGCGCGACCGCGGTGATCTGGCCCGGCATGGGGGCGAAGCTCCGCAGCATGCACCACATCTCCCTGCATGCCGGCGGCTCGACGGTCCGCATGCGGCATCCCTCCGACGCGGTCTATTACGTGATCTCAGGAGGCGGCCGGGCGGACGACGACGGCGGGACTGAGCATCCGCTCGTAGAGGGTTCGATGGTTCACGTCGACGCGGGAACCGAATACGCGCTGCGTGCGGGGCCCGGGGGCCTCGAGGCTGTCGGCGGGCCCGCCCCAGCCGATCGCGCCATGTACGAAGGACTCGGGGAGGGATCCTGAGGTGGGGATCCGGGTCATGCACCGCGACAGTCCCGACGAGCTGCTGCCGATGATCGCGAGCGACGCCCGACTGGTCGTCTGGCCGGGAACCGGAGCGGACGAGGCGAACATGAACTTCGTTCGAATGCAGCCGGGCGAGGCCAATGTCCCGCATGTGCACAGGCGCTCCGAGGACACGATCTTCGTGCTGGAGGGGAATGGAACCGTGGCCGACCTGTCCAACGGCGCGGAGATCCCGTTCGGGGCCGGACAGGTCGTCCACGTCCCGCCCGGGATCGAGCACCAACTGCGCGCGGACCGGGGGGCCGAGATCGTCAGCGTGGGCGGCCCGTGCCCGGCCGACCTGGAGCTGCTTTCGGCAGCCGGCCTGTGGCCGAGGGAGGGCTGATGGATTTGAAGGACCTGACGATGCCGTTCTCGTCGCGCACGATTCCGGTGCCCGGTCACCCGCAGCCCGAGTTCGAGACACTGCACGATCTGGATAGGGACGGCGTGCGGAACACCATCCTTCGCTTCAGCATCCACACCGGCACGCACATCGACGCCCCCTCGCATTTCATCCGCGAAGGCGCCTCGATCGACCAGATCGCCATCGAGCGGTTTCATCGTCCCGGGGTCAAGCTGGACCTGACCGACGCTCCGCCCGACGAGCCGATCGGGGTCGACCGCCTGGAGCGCGCCGGCTTCGACCCCGGGCATGCCGCCGGCTCGATCCTGCTGCTGGCGACCGGCTGGAGCGATGGCGCCTGGCGAAGTGAGCGGTTGTACGGGGACAATCCCTTCCTGGGGCCCGACGCCGCCGAGGCGCTCGCCCAGGCCGAGCCGTCGGCCCTCGGGCTCGACTTCGCGGTTGATGAGAAGAAGCCATGGCCGAATCACACCGTGCTGCTCGGCGCCGAGGTGCTGCTGATCGAGAATCTGATGGGACTTCCGGCCCTGCCGGCCGACGGCTACGACGTGATCGCGTTTCCCATCCGAATGGAGGGAGAGAACGGGGGGCCGGCCCGCGTGGTCGCCGCAACCCGATGAAGGTCACGCGCATCAACCACCTCGGTGTCATCGTCGGCGACATCGAGGAGGCCGCCGCGGGGTTCCGCGACCTGCTGGGCCTGCCCGTGTCGAAAACCGAGGTCTACCAGGACGCCCTGGACATCGCCTTCCTGCCGTGCGGGGACACCCAGGTGGAGCTGATCCAGCCGCGGGCCGCACCCGGCGACGCAGCCGCCTACCTGCGCGAGCACGGCCCGGGCATCCAGCACGTCGCTTTCGAGGTTGAGGACCTGGAGCAAGCCCTGACCGAGCTGCGGGCTCGCGGCCTCGGCGTGGTCGGTGAGGCGCCCAGGCCCGGCGCCGACGACACGATCATCGCCTTCCTTGACCCGGCGGCGTTCGGCGGGATCTTGGTTGAGCTCTGTCAGTACCGGGAGCGGGACGCGGGCGAGTGAGCGCGGCCCCGTCCACGGAGGCCGCCGAGCGCCCCTGGCGGCGCCACCTCGGCGCCCTGTGGAAAGACTTTGTGCCCTCGGAGTTGGCGAGGGGCTCGCTTCCGCAGGCGTTCGCATTCGCGGCCGAGGCGGCTCCGGACCGGCCGGCCGTCACGATCGGGGGGGCAGCGGTCACACACGGCCAGCTGGACGACGGCGCCGCCCGCATCGGAGGCTGGCTTCTCGAGCGCGGTGTCGGTCGCGGCAGCAGGGTTATGCTGGCCGGCGACACGTCGCACCGGTTCGTCCGCGCATATCTCGGCGTGCTCCGCAGCGGCGCCACCGCGATGCCCGTCGAGGCAGGGCTGAAGGCGCCGGAGCTGGAGCGGATCATCTCCGTTGCGCCTCCGGACGCGGCGTTCGTGTCGAACGACGCGGCGGCCGCGCTGGCCCGGGTGGGCAAGGTCCCAAAGCTGGTCGTCGGCCTGGAGCCCGGTGCCTGCTCCCTGGAGCTCCCTGAGGCGGAGTCGGGGCCGCCGGCCGAGCCGGCCGGGCCAGGGTCGCCGGCGATCCTGGCGTTCACCTCGGGCACCACAGGGGAGCCGAAGGGGGTACCGCTCTCCCACGGGAACGTCCTGAGCTCCATCCGCGCGGCGATGCTCGCATGGCGCTGGGCCGCGGACGACGTGATGCTCCACGCGCTGCCGCTTTCGCACCAGCACGGGCTGAGCGGGCTCCACGCGACCCTGATCGCCGGCTCGGCGGCCGTGATACAGCCTCGCTTCGACGCCGCATCCTTCGCCGCCCTGGCTCGCGACGATGCGGCGAGCATCATCCTGGCCGTTCCGGCGATGTACGAGCGGCTGCTCGAGCTGCCTGCCACCGACCTGTCCCTCCCGGCGCTGCGACTCGCGGTCTCCGGCTCCGCTCCGCTGCCCGGCCGGCTCGCCGAGCAGGTGGGCGATCGTCTCGGCCAGCTGCCCCTTGAGCGTTATGGCAGCACCGAGGCGGGGCTCGTGCTTTCGAACCTTTACGAGGGGTCCCGGCGACCCGGACGGGTCGGCTACCCGCTTCCCGGGATCGAGGTTCGACTTGCGGGATCCGATGGCGGAGAGGCCGACCCTGGCTCGCCGGGCGAGATCCTCGTGCGGGGGCAGCAGGTCTTCGACGGCTACTGGCGGCGTCCTGACGCGACGACTGAGGCGTTCGACGACGATGGCTGGTTTCGGAGCGGCGATATCGGCACGGTGGACGCGGCCGACGGCAGCTACGCGGTGACGGGGCGCAGCAAGGACTTGATCATCACCGGTGGCCTGAACGTCTCGCCGGGCGAGGTCGAGGAGGCCATCGACCGGCACCCCGGCGTGCTGCGCTCAGCGGTGGCGGGAGTACCGTCCCAGCGCTGGGGCGAGGAGGTCACCGCCTTCGTCGTCTTGGCGGCGGACAAAGCCCCCGACGCCGATGATCTTGTCGGCCACTGCCGCGGCCTGCTCTCGGCCTACAAGTGCCCGAAGCGGGTCGTCGTCGTGGACGAGATCCCGACGAACGAGATGGGGAAGGTCCTCCGGGACCGGCTGGTGCGCTTTGCGGACGATGCACGAGATACGCGAACCGACAAGGAGGAGTGAATGGAGCTGGGTCTGGAGGACAAGGTCGCCCTCATCACCGGTGGCAGCCAGGGGATCGGCCTTGCGACGGCGCGGCTGCTCCGTGAGGAGGGCGCCAAGGTCGCGATCGTGGCCCGTGGCCGGGAGGGAGTCGAAACCGCGCTCGAGGAGCTCGGCCGAGACGATGACCTTCTCGGCCTGACCGGCGACATGGGTCTGGCCGAGGAGGCCGAGGCCGCCGTCGCGCAGACGATCGATCGTTTCGGGCACGTGGACGTCCTGGTGACGTGCGCCGGATCCTCGCCGGGCGGCCTGGTCGAGAACCTGACCGAGGAGCAGTGGTTTGCGTCCCTGAACCTGAAGTTCATGGGCTATGTCCGCAGCTGCAAGGCGATTCTGCCTCACATGCGCGAACGCGGCGCGGGCAGCATCGTCCTGGTGGTGGGCAACGACGGCCTGAAGCCCTCGCATTGGGAGCTGACGCCGGGTGCGGCCAACGCGGCGGACCAGAACTTCGCCTCTGCGATCGCGGAGCAGTACGGGCCGTACGGCATCAGGGTCAACACCGTGAACCCCGGGCCGGTGGACACCGGGCGCTGGGATCTGCTTGAGAAGCAGATGGCGAAGGACCGTGGCATCAGCCAGCCGGAGGCGCACGATCTCGCCGTGAGCTCCATCCCGCTGGGGCGCATCTGCAAGCCGGAGGAGGTGGCGAACCTGGTCGCTTTCGTGGCGTCGCCGCGGGCGAGCTTCGTCAACGGCGCACACATCCCGATCGACGGCGCGCAGCGCAAGGCGCTGATGGATGTGTGAGGCGGCGCCGTTCAGCCACCTCAATTTCCTGCTGCAGAGATCCACGCGCTGACGATCGGGTCCGCGCTGACCGAATCCAGCCTTTCGCTAGGCGCCGCCGGGCGGCCCTGCGTCCCGCAAGCCGCGGGCGTCTTCCGCTACGGGAGTCGCGGCGCTCTTGCCGCCGTGCGGCGGCGGTATGAGCAGGCACAGCGCCGCCGACAAGAAGCCGGCTCCGGCGAGCAGCAGGACCGGCAGCTCGAGCCCGCCCGTCAAATCACGCAGGCCGCCGATCACCACCGGGGTGAGTCCCGCGATGAGGTAGCCGAGACCCAGCATCCACGAGGTCAGGCGGACCGCGTCGGCCGGCCGGTCAGCCAGGTCAAGCACGAGCGCCAGCAGGAGAGGGAACGCTCCACCGCTGCCCAGGCCGAAGATCGTCAGCCAGACCCAAGACATGGTCGTCGGGGCGAGCGCAATCCACAACAGGGCCACCGACAGCGCGAGAGCCGCGCCCAGCAGCCAGTACCGGCGGTCCCTGCCTTCCGACGCGGGCAGCAGGGTCAGCGCCGCCACGATGGTGTAGAAGCCGATGGCGGTCAGGACCATTGCGGCCTCGTGCTCGGACCAGCCGGCCTCCTGGAAGTGCGCGGGGCCCCAGCTCACCATCCCGGCGAAGGCCACCGACTGCAAGCCGCAGGTAAGGCCGAGCAGCAGGGCGGTCCGGTCGGGCCGGATGCGGTCCCGGAGCTTGGCCGGGGCGGGTGCGACGGCGAAGGGTGGGACCTCGGAGCCGGCGGCGGACATCGCCGGGCCTCCTTCGGCGAATGCGTCACGGCGGATCCAGAGGGTCGCGGCGGCGGCGGGCGGTATAGCGCTGATCGCGAAAGCGCCGCGCCAGTCGCCGACCGCGTCGGCGAGGGGGACGAGCCCGAGCCCGACAGTGATGATCCCGATCGATAGGAAGGAGATGTAAGCGCCTGTAACCAGCCCGCCGCGGTCGGGAAACTGCGACTTGACCACCGCCGGCAGGGTCACGCCGACCAGCGCGATCCCGAGTCCGATCGGAAGTGTGGTGACGATCATGAGCACGCCCGTTGGCGCCACCGCCCTGGCCAACGAGCCGACGGCGACCAGCAGCAGGGCGACCAGGACGACCATCCGGTAGCCGAACCGCCGGACCAGGGGCGGGCCGAGGAAGGCGAACAGGCCCAGGCAGAAGAACGGGATCGTCGTCAGGGCTCCCGCGAGCGCGCTCGACATCCCCGTGTCGGAGCGGATCTCGTCGATCAGGGGGCCGACGATGACGATCCCCGCCCGCAGGTTGAAGGCGGCGGTCAGCACTGCGACGAGCACCCAGACGGGGTGGGCCCGGCCGAGGCGGAGGGCGACGCTCATGCCGTGGCCGTCCGCGGCAGGCGGGTGGCCAGGCCGATGTCGACGATGATCAGGGCGAACAGGACCATGAGTCCGGCGGTGAAGGTGCCGGTCAGGTCGCGCAAGGGGCCGACGAGCAGGGGGCCGAGCGCGGCCATCCCGTGACCGATCCCGAGCATCCACGCCGTCAGCTCGCCCACCCGGGCTGGCGCATCGGCGAGGTCGAGCGGCAGAGCGAAGCAGAGCGGCAGCAGCGCGCCGTTCCCGAATCCGAACAGTGTCATCCACAGCAGGCCATACTCACCCGGGGCGGCCGCCATCCCGAGCAGCCCGGCAGCCATCACCGCAGCCATCGCGATGAGCCACCTGCGGCGGTCGCCCCGGTCTGACAGCCACGGCACGGTCAGCGACGCGAGGATGGTGAGCACCCCCAGCGACGTGATCGCGAAGGCGGCGTCCTCCGGGCTCCAGCCAGCGTCCTCGTAGACCGCCGCGCCCCAGGTCACCACCGCGGCGAAGCAGATCGACTGAAGACCGAACACGACCCCCAGCAGCACCCCGACCCGGCTGAGACGCCATCCGTGCGCCGTCACGGGGACTCCGGGGGCGGGCTCGTCCACCTCGATACGGTGGTCGTCGATCCTGGTCGCAAGCCACAGGGGCAGCGCGACGAAGGCCGGCAGAGCGCTCACCGCGAAGGCGTCCCTCCAGCTTCCCAGCGCATCGGCCAGGGGGACGGCCGTCAGCCCTATCACGACGATTCCAACGGACAGCGCCGTGGTGTAGGCGCCGGTGACGGCTCCGGGGCGGGAGGAGAAGTACTGCTTGAGGACGATCGGGATCACCACCCCGCCAAGCGCGATTCCGAGCCCGATCGGGAGCGTGGTCGCGATCAGCAGGAACGAGGTCGGCATCGCGGCGCGCAGGAGCGTGCCGGCTCCAATGAAGACAAGCGCCACGGCCAGAACCCGGCGCGTGCCCAGCCGCTCGATCACCGGCGGGCCGATGAACGCGAAGCTCCCCATGCACAGGAAGGGAATCGCGGTCAGGAGGCCCACGAGCGCGCTGCTCATCCCGAGGTCCGCCTGGATGTCGTCAATCAGCGGGCCCACGGCGGCGATTGCGATCCGCAGGTTGAGCGCGGCGACGAGCAGGGCCAGGAGGACGCGTGCGCCCGACGCCGAGCGCCTGCGCTGATCCGCTGGGCCCATCGCGCCGACGGCGCTAGGAGGGGACGTATGCATCCACCGGGGACTCGTAAGCCTCTGCTCGCCGATAGACGCCCTCGACTATCCGCTCGAGCCGCTGGCGCCTGGCTGGATCCGCGAGCAGCTTCGCCTCGGACGCGGCATGCTTCTTCGCAGCGGCGAGCATCTCCGCCTCGTCGATCCGTGTGAGCTCGCCGTCCTGGACGACCGTCTCGCCGTCCACGATCACCGACTTGATGTCGCTCGGGCGCCCTCCGAACACCAGCTGCCGGACGACGTCGTTGGTCGGGGTGAAGGTCGCCGAGGCGCCGTCGAGCACGAGCAGGTCCGCGCGGCAGCCCGGCTCGATTCGCCCCAGGCGCTCACCGTGGCCGGTGCAGACGCTGGCGTCGCGGGTCGCCATCGCGAAAGCCTGCGCAGCCGTGGGCCAGTCGGCCCGGTCACCGCCGCGCGCCTTGTGAACGGTCGCGGTCAGCCGCGCCAGCTCCAAGACGTCGAGCGTCTCGTCGCATCCCCTGCCGTCGGTCCCCAACGCCACACGTACGCCCGCATTGCGCATGGCGGGCAGTCGCGCGATGCCGTCGCCGAGGCGCAGGTTGCTGGCCAGGCAGTGCACCGCCGTCGTGGAGGTCTCGGCGATCAGCTCGATGTCACGGTCGGTCAGCCAGACCGTGTGGACCAGGGTGGTCTCCGGCCCCAGCAGGCCCCTGGACCCGAGCACCTCGACGAACGAAGATCCCTCGTGCCACTCGCGCGAGGTCATCACCTGAGTGCGCGTCTCGAGCACGTGGGTCTGCCAGACGAGGCCTCTCTCGCGCGCCATCCGCATCGTCTCCTCGACCAGCTCCGGGCTGCACCGCTGCGGGGCCGAGGGCCCCCAGCCGATCCCGATCATCCCGTCGGGGTCGTGCCAGCGGTCCACCGCGGCGCGCCCGATCTCCAGGATCCCGTCGAGCGAGGGAGTCTCGGCCTCGTCGGCCCACTCTCGGGCCTCGTCGTCGTTCAAGGGCAGGGACTCCGCGAACGACCGGTCGGCGACCCCCATCAGGATCGTGGCCCTGATTCCGGCGTCCCGGTAGGCCGCGACCACGGGCTCAAGGGTCTCCAGGGTGATCCCAGGGGCCTCGTAGAGGAAGTCGACGCACGAGGTTGTGCCGGCTCGCAGCATCAGCATCGCGCCGAGCAGCGTGCGCGCATAGATCACGTCAGGGGACGGCGGCTCGGTGCGGGTGACCTGATGCGAGTGGACGAACCAGAGGTCCAAGGGCAGGTTCTCGTAGAGACCCGGGTTGAAGTTCTCGCCCGAGTGGTAGTGCGAGTTGATCAGGCCCGCGGCCACGAAGTCCCCGGAGGCGTCCAGCTCGGTCGCGTTCGCGGGTGCCTTGACGGTCCCGACGGCGCTGATCATGCCGTCCTCGATCAGGATGTCGCCCTCGCGTACGCCGTACGGGTCCACCAGCCGTCCGCCCCTGACCACGGTCGTGTCGCCACCTCGGTTGCCTGTCATTCGCTCCCTCCTCCTCTTCGCGGGTTTGGCAGGGTCAGTCGAGGAACGCGACCGCTCTGCAGAAGGCCGCCTCGCCACCCTGGAAACGCCAGGGAAAGCAGCCGAAGGTGATCCTGCTGTCCAGGACGCGGTCGATCTCCCCCCCAAGGTTCTCGATGTGGACGATGTCGTGCGGGAACAGCAGGGTGTGCATGATCTGGTAGTCGGGCTTCGGAAACACCTCTGTCAGGGGCCGTCCCAGGACCCGCTCCGCATCCTCGACCTCATCCGACCTGATCTGCCGGATCACCGTGTTCATCGGATGGTCGGCGCTGCCGGCGTCCACGGCCAGCCAGCGGACGCCCCGGTCGAGGGTCCATTCCGCGAAGTCCCTGGCCGGCCCGGGGTGCCGGATGAAGTAGCGCGTCTCGTCGACCTGGCTCAGGTCGGTCCAGTTCTCCGGGTAGTGGCGGTGGTAGCCGGTGTGGATGACGAGGATGTCGCCCCGCTCGATCGCGATCCCGGTGTCCTTCTCCCAGCGCTCGAAGTGGTCGGGCCCATACAGCTCGTAGTCGCCGATGCCCATGCGCTCCAGGTCGACCACGCAGGCCGGGCCGATCAGGAAGTCCAGCGGCAGGTCGCCGATGAACTTCCCCCCGGAGAGAAAGTGGGCCGGCGCGTCGAGATGCGTGCCAACGTGGAGGCTGCTCGCGATCTCCTGGCCGCCCGCCCTGTCGAACGCCAGCCGCTTGGTCCACCTGACCGTGGGCCCTCCGTACCCGGCGAACGCGGGCGTGTGGACGGAGAAGTCCTGCGAGAGGTCGAGCGTCTTCATTTCCGGTGTCTTGCCTCCTGGATGATTCGTGTGGGTGGTCGTCGGTTGCGCCCCACGGCAGCGTCCCCCAGGAGCAGCGCGGTTGCGCCGATCGCTGCGGCGCAGCCCCGCCCGCTAGTCGCTCCTATCGCAATCACGGCGCTCAGGGCGGAGACCAGGTCCGGCCCTCCCGGCTCGAGGATGCCGTGAAGCGGCCGGGGGGCCCGCCCCCGAGAGCCGGCCGCGAGCAGGGCGGTCGAGACCGACGAGGTCCGCCTGGCGGCGTCCGCCGGGATCAGGACGCGGAGCCACGGCGCCCGATCGGGGTCGTCGAACCCCGCGGCCTCCCCCAGCGACCAGACGCAGAGCGCCGCGCCGAGCACGTAGTCGTCCCCGAGCGGCGTCGAGCCGCCGCCCAACCCGGTCAACCGCAGCCCCGCGCGCTCGGCCTCCGCGGGGTCCCGGTTCCAGACCGCGCCGAGCAGGGACCTGAGTCCCGCGTTCAGCCCCGAGGAGAATGGATCCTCGCGAACGGGACTGATCGCCTGGGCGAGAAGCCCGGGCGCCGGGACGGGTGGGATGCCACCGCGCGGTCCCCGTGCCAGGGAGAGACGGGGGCGGTGGCGATCACGCGGAATCCCCCGCCAAGGCCTCGACGGCCGCCTCGAATGCCGGCAACGGCGGCTCGACCAGGCCCGCCCCGACCTGCCCGATTCCGGGCTCGCGGTGCGCGATCCCGGTGTTGATCCGCGGCAGCGTGCCGGTCTGGACCACGGTCCGCGCGTCGATGCCCAATGGGGCTCCGCGGAAGCCCAGGGCGGGCAGCTGGAAGGCCTCGCTCTCGGACCAGGTGATCTCGTACATCTCGCGGCTGGTCTCGATCGCGTGCTCGGGAGTCCCGCCGACGAAGCGCACGATCGCGGGAGCCGCG
>JAJTCK010000124.1 GCA_021323175.1 Solirubrobacterales bacterium
GCGCGCGATCACGTAGGCGGGGATCAGGATCAGCAGGACGAGCAGCAGCGGGCGGCGCCACTGATCGCGAAACGCCATCGCGGTCGCGGTCCTGATCCGGGTGACTCCGCTCACCGCCTGCTCCTGGCCACGGTCCAGAAGGCCAGCAGCGCGACCACCAAGGCCCCGACGCCGACCGCGGCGGCGCCGAACCACTCGCCCGCCGGCGAGCCCTTCCCGCTGCCCGCGGCGATCAGCAGGTTCGCCGCGTCGCGCGTCGGGGTTACGTCCGCGAGGCCGCCTCCGCTGGTCATCGCCGGCCCGGAGAAGACGTCCAGCGAGAAGACCAGGACCACCAGCAGCGATCCCTCCAGCGAGCCCCGCACGAGAGCACCGCAGAGAGCGCCGATCCCGATGTAGATCGCGGTGAAGAAGAGGATCGCGACCGCGGCGTGGGGGGGATGCTCGATGCCGGAGCGCAACAGCAGCGTCAGGTAGGCGATCAGGCTCGCGACCGCCCCGAGTGCCAGCGCCGATCCCATACGCGCTCCCGCCACGCGCCACGCCCCTAGGCCGGCCCCCGCCAGCCGGCGGTCGGCCTCGCGCGAGGAGTGGAGCTGGAAGAACCCGAGCGCTCCGCACAGGAATGCGGCCGCCCAGCCTGCGCTGATAGAGGTCGCCGCCTGCTCGGCGAGGTCGCCTCCGAGGGCCGCCGCAAACTCTCCGAGAACGCCGGCGAAGATCAGCACGAAGAAAACCGGGATCGCGAACAGCAATGCGACGTTGAGTGGGGAGCGCAGTTGCTCGCGCAGGAAGGCGCCGCCCACCTCGACCGCGCCGCTCACTCCTTGACCTCGGTTCGTCCGTCGAACAGGTTGTAGATCCGGTCCAGACGCTCGCGCTCGGCCAGCAGGTGCGAGACGATCAGGATGCCCATGCCCTCGAGGCGCAGGCGCTCGCTCATCTCCCAGAACCTCATGTAGGTCTCCCAGTCGAAGCCGGCGTACGGCTCGTCCAAGAGCAGCAGGTCCGGCCGATGCATCAGGGCCAGCGCCAGGTTCAGTTTCTGTCTGGTACCGCCCGAGAGCTCCTCGACCCGCACGTCGCGATAGCGCTCGAACTGCAGCTCGTCCAGAAGCGTGCCCTCGGCCTGGCGCGCGTCGGTCGGCTCGAGCCCGTAGGCCCGCGCGAAGAGCGCGAAGTGCTCGGCCACGGTCAGCTTCTCCCACACCATCGGGGTCTGGGGGCAGTAGCCGATCCGCCCGCGCAGGCTGACCTCGCCGGCGTCGCGGGAGAGCATCCCGACGACGATCTGCATCAGGGTGCTCTTGCCCGATCCGTTCTCGCCCACGAGCCCCACCAGCTCCGCCCGCCTGATCTCGAGGTCGGCGCCCTTCAGGACTCGAATCTCGCGCCTGCGGGGAGGCAAGCCGCGACGGAAGGACTTGCGCACTCCCTTCATCCGCAGCACCACGTCCGTTCCCGTGGCCGCGGCGAGGTCGGTGCGCTTCGGCATCAGGCGGCCTCCAGCCGCTCCTCGGTCAGGCGTGACGGGGGATCCTCGTAGGGGCCCCGCCGGTGCGGAAGCCGCAGGCTCTTCAAAGAGACCGCGTTGACCGCGACGATGATGCTCGATCCCGACATCGAGATCGCCGCGACCTCGGGCCGCAGCACCAGTCCCGCCGAGGCGAAGACGCCGGCTGCGACCGGCAGCGCCAGCGAGTTGTAGCCCACCGCCCAGGCAAGGTTCTGGCGCATCTTGCGGACCGTGCCGCGGCTGATCGCGATCGCGACCGCGACGTCCAGTGGGTCGGAGCGCATCAGGACCACGTCGGCGGTCTCGACGGCGACGTCGGTACCGGCGCCGATCGCGATGCCCACATCCGCCTGGGCCAGCGCGGGGGCGTCATTCACCCCATCGCCGACCATCGCGACCTTCCGCCCCTGGCGCTGGAGCTCGGCGACTTTGGTGGCCTTGTCGCCCGGCAGCACCTCGGCGATCACCTCGGTGATCCCCACCTCCGCGGCGATCCGCTCTGCGGTGGGGCGGGAGTCGCCCGTCAGCATCACCGCGCGCACTCCCTGCTCCGCCAGGTCTCGGACCGCGGCGGCCGCGGTGTCCCGCAGGGCGTCGGCGATCGCGATCGTGCCGGCCGCACGCCCGTCGATTCCGATCTCGATCACCGTGCGGCCGGCCTCCGCGCCGTCCCCGGCACCGTCTCCGCTCGCGCCCGCGATGCCCTCGCGCTCCATCAGCCTGCGGTTGCCGACGACGAGGCGGCGGCCCTCGACCTCTGCGATCGCCCCGTGGCCCGGGACGGCCTCGAAGGAGCCGGCGCTCGGCCGATCGACGCCCTGCTCGGTGGCGGCTGCCACCACCGCCTCGGCGAGCGGGTGTTCGCTCTCGGCCTCGACGGCCGCCACCAGGCGAAGCAGCTCGGCCTCGTCCCAGCCGGAGGCCGGCGAGATCCGGACCACCTCGGGCTCGCCGCGGGTCAGCGTGCCGGTCTTGTCGAAGACCACCGTGTCCAGTGCGCGCGCCTGCTCGAGCGCGATCGCGCTCTTGAACAAGATCCCCCGGCGCGCTCCCAGTCCCGTCCCGACCATGATCGCGGTCGGTGTCGCCAGGCCGAGCGCGTCGGGGCATGTGATGACCACGACGGTGATCGCGAACAGCAGGGCCTCCTGGGTGTCCTCGCCGACCGCGAGCTTCCAGACGAGGAAGGTGGTGAGGCCTCCGGTCAGGGCCACCAGCACGAGCCAGAACGCGGCCTTGTCTGCGAGCCGCTGCGCAGGCGCCTTCGAGTTCTGAGCCTCTTGAACAAGCTCGACGATCTGGGCCAGCGCCGTGTCCGAGCCGACCGCGGTCGCGCGCGCTCGCAGCGTCCCGTTCTTGTTGATGGTCGCGCCGATCAGCTCGTCGCCGGGACCCTTGTGGACCGGCAGGCTCTCGCCGGTCACGGTGGACTCGTCCACGTCACTCTCACCGTCGGCGACCTCGGCGTCCACTGGGACCTTGGCGCCGGGGCGGATCAGCAGGAGATCTCCGACCTCGACCTCTGCGGTCGGGACCTCGACGGGTTCGCCGTCGCGGAGTACGACTGCCATCGGGGGCGCCAGGTCGAGCAGCGCGCGGATTGCGTCGTTGGTCCCGCCCCGGGCGCGCATCTCGAACCAGTGCCCGAGCAGCACGAACGTCGCCAGCATCGCCGCCGCCTCGTAGAAGACCTCGCCCTCGATCCAGAAGGTCGCCGCAACGGAGTACAGCCAGCCGGTGCCGATCGCGACGGCGACGAGCACCATCATGTCGAGCGTCCGCGCGCGCAGGGCACGCAGCGCGCCGCTGAAGAAGATCGAGGACGCGTAGAGGACGATCGGCAGGCTCAGCAGAAGCAGCCAGACGTCGTGGTCGATCCCGAAGGGCGTCTCCAGCTCGGAGCCGATCAGGTTCGCCCCGGCGTCGGACCAGAGCACGGTCGGGATCGTGAAGACGAGCGCCACCAGGAAGCGGTTGCGCATGTCGCGGACCATGTCCGCCATGGACATCCCCGCGTGTCCGCCCTCGCCGTGGCCGTGCGCCTCGTCCGCGCGCTCGACGGCCTCGGCGCCGTGGGGCGCGCCTTCGGCGAGGGGGTCGCAGACGTGTCCCGGGACCGACTCGCCGGCGCAGTGCAGGCCGCACTCCTCGATCCAGGCGCGCAGGTCCTCGATCGTCGTCCGCGAGGGGTCGTACGCGATGGTCGCGGTCTGCGAGACGGGATTGGCGTCAACCTCGGCCACGCCCGGCCGCCGTCCGAGCACCTGCTCGACGACTGCCTTCTCGCTCGCGTACTGAAGCCCCCCGGTATGGAGCGTCGCCTTGCGGAGACCGTTCCCGTTCTCGCCAGCGGCGATGGTGGCGCTATCCATGCCTGAGCAGCCTCCGCACCGCGCCCATCAGCTCCTCGGTGCGCTCGTCCTGCTTCGAGGCCTCGCCACCGATCACGCAGTGCTGGGTGTG
>JAJTCK010000042.1 GCA_021323175.1 Solirubrobacterales bacterium
CCCGATCCTGCTGGCCGTTCAGGCCCCCGTCCTGGCGGTGGGTCTGAAGGACGCCGGCGAGCAGTTCGTCGAGGACGAGTCCGCCCTCGCATCCGAGGCCGATGCCGGCTCCGCGGACGCGGAGACGCCGGACGCCGGCCAGACGTCGACAGAGCCGGGTGGCGCGGCGGCCGGGGGCGACTCCGCGCAGCAGGGCGGAGGCGGCGACGAGCAACAGGGCGTTTCGGGCGACGAAGTGACGACCACACCGACCGAGGAGGGCGACACCACCAGCGGTGATGAGGAGGAAGCCGACCCCGACGACGACCCGGCCGAGCAGCGGGCGGAGGACCTGATCGAGGACAACGGCACCATCGGGTTCGCGCGCGCGCTGCTGGGCGCTCGTCTACATCCCGCTCTGGGCGATGCGCGTCGGGCTCCTCACGCGCTTCATGGCGAGCTTCGGAATGGCGCTCGGCGTCTCGCTGATCATCCTTCCCTTCGCTCAGCTCGCCGTGGTCTTCTGGTTCGGCGTGCTGGGCCTGGTGATGCTCGGCCGCTGGATCGGCGGCCGTCCGGCGGCGTGGGACGAGGGCAGGGCCATCCCCTGGCAACCGCGTGGCCAGGACCCGCCGCAGGACCCGGGTCCGGTCGAGGGAAGCGGGCGCGAGCTTGGCGGTGATCAGGCGCCTGAGTCACCCCGCGATGACCCCGGCTCCGACGATCAGAACGGCGCCGGCGGATCGTCCCCCCGCAAGCGCAAGCGGCGCCGCTGACCAGTAGTCTGGCCCGCGTCAATTCGATGACGGGAGGTGGGGGCCTTCCCGGAAAGGGGAGTTATGTCCATTCACGCCCGAACCCTGCGCTTGGTGGCCGTGCTGGCTGCCCTCGCCATCGCCTCAGTCGCGGCGGTGGGATGCGGCGACGACGACGACGATTCCGGGGGCGACGATCCCTCCAAGGTCACCATCACCGCGAGCGGGGGCGAGGGCTCGCAGACGTTCGAGGTCGACCCCGGGGACCTGACCGCGGGTGCGGCCGAGATCGAGCTGGTCAATGACTCCGAGACGCCCGTTGATGGTCAGCTCGGCTATGTCTCCGGTGACTACACGGAAGAGGAGGTCGCCGAGCAGTTCAGCAACGCGGTGACCGGCAGGAAGCCCGTGGAGGACTGGTTCCAGGGCGGAGGTGGCCCTGGCACGACCGAGCCCGGCGAGACCGGCACGGTCACCCAGGATCTCCAGCCGGGGACCTATTACGTGCTGCCCGGCAACGACCTCCCGGAGCCCCCGCTGGCCAAGTTCACGGTCGCCGATGGCGATGGAGCCGACCTGCCCGAGACCGATGGGACGGTCACCGCCGTCGACTACAGCTTCAGCGGCGACGGCCTGACGGCCGGCTCGAACGAGGTCACGCTGCAGAACGACGGGGAGCAGTGGCACCATTTCCTGGCGGCGAAGCTGAAGGACGACGCCACGATCGAGCAGGCACAGGAGTTCCTGCAGTCCGAGGGTCAGGGCGGCGGCCCGCCCCCGTTCGAGGGCGACGTCGAAGCTGGGAACGCGGTCGAGTCCACCGTGATGGAGGGAGGCACCTCGCAGGTGGTGACGGCCGAGTTCGAGCCCGGCACGTACGCCTTCTTCTGCTTCATCGCGGACAAGCAGGGCGGCCCACCCCACGTGGTCAAGGGAATGGTCTCCGAGGTGGAAGTAAGCGAGTAGGGCGACGACTTGCCCTGGCGGCCGGCCCCGATGCAAGGGGCCGGCCGCTCAGCTCGTCTCTCGGTCCACGGCCGCCAGCGAGTCAGGCGCTGCGCGGTGGCGGGGCCGCCATCAGTTCCACGCGGTGTCCCCCGGGGGCGATGGCGAAGGCGCGGTCGGCCCCCCACAGCTGCCGGTGGTCGGTGACCTCGAAGCCGGAGTCCCGAAGCCGCTGCTTGGCCCCGGCGTGATCCGGTACGACCACCGCCGAGTGCCCCAGCACCGGCACCGTGTGGCCTTCGGTCGCGATCAGGTGGACCTGGGTCCCCTCCCGCTCCACCCACACGATCGAGTCGCCGAGCGCTTCCGGGGAACCCACCCGCTCGAATCCGACCAGGCGCCAGAACTCCACCGAGCGCTCGAGCTCCCCGGGAGGGACCTCGATCGAAACGTGCTGGAGCACCTCAGTCCTGCTCGGCGAAGCGCCGCTCTACGTCCTTGACCACCTCGGGATCGCGCAGGGTCGTGACGTCCCCCAGGTCCTCACCGACCGAGATGTCGCGCAGGATGCGGCGCATGATCTTGCCCGAGCGGGTCTTCGGCAGGTCATCGCAGACGACGATCCGCTTCGGGCGCGCGAGCTTGCCGATCTTCTCCGCGACGTAGTCGCGCAACTCTTTCTCCATGTCATCTCCGTCCCCGCCCTCGGGGATCACGAACGCCACGATCGCCTGGCCGGTCATCTCGTCCGGGATCCCGATCACAGCGGCCTCGGCCACGCCCGGGTTCGAGACCAGGGTCGATTCAACCTCCATGGTGGAGAGCCGGTGGCCCGCGACGTTGATCACGTCGTCGATCCGTCCGACGATCCAGAAGTAGCCGTCCTCGTCGCGGCGTGCGGCGTCCCCGACCAGGTAGACGTCGCTGCCGTACCCCTGCCAATAGGTCTCGATGAAGCGCTCGTGCTCCCTGTAGAGCGTGCGCGCCATCGAGGGCCAGGGCCTGGTCAGCACGAGTGTGCCGGCACCCCGCTCGATCTCCTTCCCCGCGGAATCGAGGATCGTCGCCTCGATCCCCGGGAAGGGAATCGTCGCCGACCCGGGCTTGGTCGTGGTCAGTCCCGGCAGCGGGGTGATCATGATCGCGCCGGTCTCGGTCTGCCACCAGGTGTCGACGATCGGGCAGCGCCCTCCGCCGATCACCTCGCGGTACCAGAGCCATGCCCGCGGGTTGATCGGCTCGCCGACCGAGCCCAGCAGCCGCAGGCTGGAGAGATCGTGCGCGTCGGGATGCTCGCGGCCCCACTTCATGCAGGCCCGGATCGCGGTCGGCGCGGTATAGAAGATCGTCACCCCGTAGCGCTCGATGATCTGCCACCAGCGGTCCTCGGCCGGGTAGTTCGGCGCGCCCTCGTACATGACGCTGGTCGCCCCATTGGCGAGCGGCCCGTAGACGATGTAGGAGTGGCCGGTGACCCAGCCGACGTCGGCGCCGCACCAGTAGACGTCCGTTTCGGGCTTCAGGTCGAAGACGAGCTTGTGGGTGGCGGTGACGCCGGTCAGATACCCGGCCGTCGTGTGCAGGATCCCCTTCGGCTTGCCCGTCGAGCCCGAGGTGTAGAGGATGTAGAGCGGATCCTCGGAGTCCATCGGCTCGGGCGGGCAGTCGGGGTCGGCCCGGTCCAGCAGGTCGTGCCAGAAGTGATCGCGGCCGTCGCTCATCGGCGGGTTCGTGCCGCAGCGGTCGACGACGACGATGTGCTCGAGCGTCGCGATCTCGCCGGCGACCGCGTCGACGGCCTTCTTCATGGGCGTCGGCTCGCCTCGCCTCAACGTCGCGTCGGCGGTCACCAGGGCCTTGGCGTCCGAGAACTGCATGCGCTCCTTGACCGACTCGGCCGAGAAGCCGCCGAAGACGACGTTGTGGATTGCGCCGATTCGCGCGCACGCCAGCATCGCGGCCACGGTCTCGGGCAGCATCGGGAGATAGATCCCGACGACATCGCCCTGGCCGATGCCCAGGCTCTTCAGCGCATTGGCGACGCGCTGCGTCATCTCCAGCAGCTCCGAATAGGTCACCGAGCGGCGGCCGCCATCGCGCTCTGAGCCCGATCCGGGGTCGTCGGCGTCCTCGGCCTCCCAGAGGATCGCCACCCGGTCCCCGTTTCCCGCCGCGACGTGGCGGTCGAGGCAATTCGCCGATGCGTTAAGCCTGCCGCCGCCGAACCACCTGGCGAAGGGGGGTTCGGACCAGTCGAGCACCTGCTCGTAGGGCTCGATCCACTCGAGCTTGTCGGCCCAGCCCGACCACCAGCCCTCCGGGTCAGCGGCTGCCTGCTCGTAGATCTGAGGGTCGTTCGCGTTCGCCTGCGCGGCGAAGTGCTCGGGCGGCGGAAAGGTCTGCTCCGTACCTAGCAGGACGTGCAACTCACCACTCTGGGGGCTCTGCTTCGCCTCCAACTGCGCCTCCTCTCGGTCTCCTCTCCTAAACCTATCCCTACCCGGAGGGGGCGGCCGATAACTGTGAGCAGCGGGGGTGCAGGGCGCCCGCGCTAGAGCGAGAACAGGCGCGAGCTGCGGCGAGGCCGCCCGACCTGGCGCAGGGCCGACCCACTGCTGATCAGGGCGAGCCCGATCGCGCCGAGCGTCAGGGCCGCGATCCCTGTCGCGGGCAGGCTGCTGCTGGACCCCGCGGCGCCGGGGGAGCTGGCGGCCGCCGCCTCGCTCGTCCCGGATGACGTTGCGCCGCCGCCGCCGTCACCACCACCACCACCACCGCCCGCGGCGCGGACCCTGATCGTGCCCGACTGCGCGGTGCCGTGGATGAGGCAGTAGTACGGGATCGTGCCCGCGGAGTCGAAGGTCTCCGATCGGCGCTCACCGGATCCGAACGTACCGGTGTCGAAGCTGCCGTCCTCGGCCGTCGCCGTGTGGTCGGCGAGGCCGTCGTTGCGCCACGTGACGGTGTCGCCGACGTCAATCGTGATCTTGGCCGGCTTGTAGAAGTTGTCGCCGACGCCCACGGTCTTGTCCGCCGCCGCCTTGGCGCGCGGCTCACCCGCATCCTCGGTCGGGACGGCCTCCGTCCCGGTGACCTCCGCCTCTGCCTCGGAGGCCACCTGCTTGCTGGCATCGATCGAGGGCTCGGCCGGCGCTGGGGCTTCGCCGGGGACCGGATCCGGCGCTGGGGCTTCGCCGGGGACCGGGTCCGGCGCTGGGGCTTCGCCGGGGACCGCGTCCGGCGCCTGGGCCGCGCCCTCAGGACCTGTCTCCGCCTGGGGATCGTCCTGCTGGGCGATCGACAGCCCGGGCGCCGCAACGCTCACGGCCAGCACCAGAAGTCCCGCCCCCACGGTCTGCAGTCGCCCCCCTGCTCTCCTCGTCATCACAGCCGATGCTACCGGCCCGGGAAGCCTGCATTGACTTGCACTGAACCTGGCGAAGCGAGTCAGCCCAGGGCGCTGACGCCCGGCGGGGCGACGGGGTGCTCGGCCGTCCGCTCGGCCGTCAGGCGCTTCCTGTGGGTGCGGATCTCGCTCATGATCCGCTCGAGCCGTGGCTCTCGGCTCGAGTCGACGTGGGTCATCGCGGCGGCGATCGCCGGATGGACGTCGGCGATGCGCTCGTGCATCGCCTGGGCCACCGCGCGGTAGGTCGGATGGCCCTCACGGCCCGAGCGCAGCTCGATCAAGTGCATCGCCTCCCTCGCGTTCAGGTCCAGCGAGTAGCGAATGCGGTACCCCAGGCAGAGCGCGTACGGCGCGGCCGCCGGCATCCCAGCGGACTCCAGGCGCTCGTACTCGGCGCGAGAGACCTCGAGCGCCCGCTCGTACTCTTCCCCGACGCCCGCCTCGACGACCTCGCCGGGGACGCCGGCGCCGAGGTGGGGGGAGAGCCGCTGCCACTGGCAGGTCAGCATGCGGTGGCGCTGAAGGTCCCGAAACCCGCCGTAGTCCGAGACGATCTCGAAGCGGTAGCGGACCGCCTCCCACCCGCGCCCCGGACGGTGCCGCCTGTTTGCGCGCTCCCCGACCAGGCCGGCGATCATGTCCGTGCGCTCGTCGGGAGGCAGTGAGCGCAGGCGGTCCAGGATCTCGGGGTGGGGGACCGCGGCGGACTCGTACAGGGAGGCCGCCAGCAGCTCCTCCTCTCCTCCCTGGACTTCGATCAGCTCGACCGAGGGCGCGGGGTCCCCGGTGGGCCGGTCAAGACCGAACCTGGCGACCCAGCGCTCGGTGGCCTCACGGCGGCTCTCCAGGTAGGCGATCCACTCGCCGCCGCGGTCCGGGCGATCGACCCGGGCGACGAAGCTCGGCATCACCTGCTTCAGCTCCCTCAGGATCATGCCGGCGAAGTCCCGGGCCTCGGGCAGGGGCGAGGCCATCATCCGCAGCAGCATCTGCTCGTACGCCTGCCCCGAGGCGAAGATGCCGACGTGGCTCATGGTCGCCGCCGGCAGCAGCCCGCGGAGCAGGTCCAGGGCCTTGGCGCGGACGGAGCCCTCCCACGCCCGCGCGGGCTCGTCTCCTCGCGGCCAGCGCTCGGCCGCCCAGGCCTGGACCCGTTCGAGGGAGCGCGAGTAGATCCGAAAGAGCTCGTCCATCGCCTCGCCGAACTCCGGGCCGAGCCTGTCGTCGCGGTAGTAGCGGTAGCCGCCGGGCTCTGGCATCGGTGTGTCGTAGGGGATGTAGCGGGTCGACTGCTCCAGGTAGGCCGCCAGGCGCCCCCGCTGCAGGACCTTCGTGAGGATGTTCGAGACCCACTCGCACGCCAGATGGGCGCCCCCGACCTGGGCGATCGAGTCGTCCCCGTAGCCCAGGAAGACCCGCTCGTAGAGTCCCGCGGCCCGCTGGCCTTCCTCACCCTCGAAGGGTCGCCCCCCGGTCGGGATCTCCTCCGCGAACTCCTCCAGGAACAGGCGGCGCAGCGAGCCGGGGTAGCGCGAGTAGCGGGCGAAAAGCGCACCCTTCACGGTCTCGGGCAGGTTGACGAGGCCGAAGACGGGGCTGTCGAGGTTCGTGAAGTGTGGGGCGAGGAGCCGCCGTTCGGTGTCTGTGAATTCCTCGACCGGGTAGCGCACGGAGTGGCCATCGTAGTCGGGCCGGGCGACGGCCACTCCCGTTCATGAATCGCCACCTATGACGGCGGCCGCCCGGGGGCCGATCGATGGCGAAGCCAGGCCGCCTGATTACACGGCCAGCGAGCCGACAGCCGCTACCACCACCACCGCCGTCGACCACGCCACCGCTTGTGCCGACAGGCGCAGGTCCAAGCCGTAGACGTGGCCGACGAGGAGGGTGTTGATGCCCGACGGCATCGCCGCCAGGAGCAGGTAGGGATCGGGCAGGTCGATCAGGGGCAGCGCCAGCACGAAGAGCAGCGCAGGGGCCACGACCAGCCTCAACAGGATCGCGACCGAGACCGGGGGACGTAGCGGGTTGCCCAGGGTCAGGTACCCCTCCTCAGCCTCCTCGGCGAGGATCGCGCCCACCGCGAAGAAGCCGATCGGGAGCAGTCCGATGACGGCGACCCTCGAGGCGTCCACCAGGACATCCGGTGCCAGCGCGTCGGGGGCGAGCAGCGCGGCGATCGCGGCGTACAGCGGCGGGTTGCGGGTGAAGAACGCGGTGGTCCGCTCGCGGGCCCCCTCGCCGGCGCTCTCACCGAACGCGGCGCCGACCGCGAATCCTCCCAGCAGCAGGGCCGGGGCGCTGACCAGGATGTCGTAGGCGACCGCCTGTCCCAGCGAGTCGAAGCCGAGCAGCGAGGCGCACAGCGGATACCCCAGGTAGCCGCTGTTCGAGATCAGCACGCAGACGATCAGTGCTCCGGCGGAGGCCGGCGGCAGCTTGAGCGCCCGCGCCGCCCACCAGGCCAGCAGCGAGACGGCCGCAAGGGTCACGTAGCCCAGCAGGATTCCCACGCCCACGTTGACGTCCAAATCCAGCCTGGCGAGGTTGAAGAAGGTGACGAACGGCAGCAGCGTGTAGAGCGACGCGCGCAGCGCGGCACGGGCGGCGGCGCCGGCCCGCTCCCGCCACCTCAGCTCGGCGGCGACACCCGACGCCGAGGCGAGCGCGATCACGGCGACTGTGAGCAGGACCCCCATGCGCCCGACATCCTCGCGCAGGTCTGGGGCGGCACTTCGGCGACGGAGCCCAGATAGCTACTTACAGCGAGAGCGAGCTCCCGGCGTCGGTCGCCCAGTCCACCAGGGGATCCGGGTAGACGCCGAAGGCGACCGTCGCGACGGCGCAGACAACCCCCGCGCCGACGACGAGGACGCAGCGCCCGGCGCCCAGTGGGCGCTCGGAGGCAGGCGACGGGGTGACTCTGGGCCCCTCCGTCGCCGGCGCCTGCGGCGATGCTCCCGCGATGGCGGGCAGCGGCGTCTGGACTGGCTCGGGCTCCGGCCGCATCCAGACGGCTGCGAGGACGCGCAGGTAATAGGCGAGGGACACCATCGTCCCGATCACGATCGCGACGCCGAGCCAGGTGTAATCACCCTCGACGGTCGCCTCGATCAGGAAGAGCTTGCCGATGAATCCCGAGGTGCCGGGCAGGCCGGCCAGCGCGAGCATGCCGATAGTCACCGGCCACGCCAGTGCGGGTCGGCTGCGGCCGATCCCCTCGAGCGCCGAGATGTCGTCGCCATGCTCCGTCTCGCGCTCGCGGACCACCACCACAACGAAGATCGCGAGGTTCATCAGGCAGTAAGCGGCGAGGTAGAAGACGAGGGCTTCGAGCCCGGTCTCGTTCGCGACCACGACCCCCGCCAGCATGTAGCCCGCCTGGGCGATCCCCGAGTAGCCGAGCAGGCGCTTCAGTGAGTCCTGGCCGAGCGCTCCGATGTTGCCAACCACGATGGAAATGAGCGCAAGTGCGGCCAGAGCGGGCTGCCAGTCGTCGGTGAGCGGGCCGAGCGCCACCTCGAACAGGCGGGCGAGCGCGATGAACGCCGCGGCCTTGGTCGCGACGGCCATAAACGCGGTGACCGGCGTGGGGGCGCCCTGATAGACGTCGGGCGTCCACTGGTGGAACGGGGCCAGCGAGAGCTTGAACGCGAGGCCCACCGCGACCATCGCGGTGCCGATCAGGACCAGGGTGTCGTCCGCCTGGCCGCCCTCGCCCAGCGCCGCGGCGATCTCGCCGAAGTCGGTTGAACCCGACGCCCCGTAGAGCAGTGCGAACCCGTAGAGGAGCGTCGCCGAGCCGACCGAGCCGATCACCAGGTACTTCAGCCCCGACTCGAGCGAGCGCTCCCGGCGGATAGCCGACGCGCACATCACGTACAGGGGGATCGAGAGCAGCTCGAGCCCGATGAAGAAGCTGAGCAGATTCTGGGCCTGCGCCAACAGGACCATCCCCAGGACGGAACCCAACAGGAGGGCGCCGAAGGCCCCCTGCCCGGCGTCCTCCGCCGCCGGCTCGCGCATCGCGAGAATCGTGGTCACCGCCGCGGCGAAGATGGCGATCAGCGAGGCGGCGAGCCCCAGCTCATCCAGCCGCAGCGCGCTCTCGACCAGGTCCTCGTTCTCGCCCCATTGCCAGATGCACAGTCCCGCGGTGACCGCCAGGACGCCGAGCGTCTTGGCGGGCGCCACCCAGTGCGGCAGCCGGAACAGGCCGACCAGCAGCACGAGGCAGATCCCCGCGGTCAGGGCGATGACGGGGGAGAGGCCGGCGTAGTCGATGGTGGGGGCGGCGAAGTCGCTCATTCGGGGTTCCCCTGGGGCCGGAAGTGGCTGTCGTCCGACTGAGCGATTGGCGCGCTCCGGCTGACGGCCCCGAGCTGTTCCTTGACCGATTCGTCGGAGCGCTCCAGGACGACCCCGGGGTAGAACGCGAGCGCCACGATGCACGCGACCAGGCCGCCGACTATCCCGCCCTCGCGCCAGCCGATCTCACGGGACTCGACGTCGTCCCGCTTGCGGTAGTGCATCGCGCGCTGGAACAGCCGCAGGGCGTAGTAGGCGGCGATCGCGATCGCGACCGAAGCGACCAGCGCAAACACGACCTTCTCCTGGAAGACGCCATTCAGGATGTAGAACTCGCCGATGAAGTTGGCGGAGCCCGGCATCGCCAGCAGCGCCATCGTCACCACCAGGAACAGGGTCGCGAGTACGGGGGCGCGCATCGCCAGTCCTCCCATGCGGGTGATGTCATCGCCGCCGGTGCGCTCGGCCAGCAGCACCAGGATCAGCATCAGGGGCACGATCACGATGCCGTGGTTGACCATCTGCAGGACCGCGCCGTCCGCCCCATCTGGTCGCAGGGCGAAGACGCCGAGCGTGATGAAGCCGAGCTGGGCGACCGAGGAGTAACCGGCGACCAGGCGGGCGCTGGTCTGCGTGAAGGCCATGACCGAGCCGTAGAGGATCGAGGCCAGTGCGATCACCAGCAGGACCTCCTGGAACTCGAGGGTCGCGTCCGGAAAGATCGGCAGGACCACCCGCAGGAAGCCGTAGGCGCCGACCTTCGACAGCACGGCGCTGAACACGGCCAGGGCCGCCAGCGGCGCAACCCGGTAGGCGTCCGGCATCCAGCCGTGGACCAGGAAGGCGGGCATCTTGACCAGGAACGCCGCCGCGAAGAACCAGAAGATCCAGCGCTGGGAGCTTTCGCTCAGGGCGTCGCCTCCCCGCAGCTCCTCCATCGAGAAGACGGGCGTGCCTTCGCCGGCGATCACGCCGGCGGCGATTGCTCCGGCCAGCATCAGGAGCGACCCGACCAGGGTGTAGATGACCATCTTGATCGTGGCCGAGGTGGGCCTGATGGTCCCCTCGCCCGGGCGGCCGGGGTGCTCGGTGCCCCAGCTCCCGAACAGGAAGTAGAACGGGATCAGCATCAGGTCGAAGAAGAGCACGAAGAGCAGCAGGTCCTGGGCGAGGAACGCGCCGAGCGTCGCGGTCTCGGCGATCCCCATCATCAGGAAGTAGGTCTTCGGACGCTCGGGCATGCGAATCGCCGACCAGAACGTGGCCGCTCCCCAGGCCACCGCGGTCAGCAGGACCAGGAAGATCGAGATCCCGTCCACGCCGAGCGAGTAGCGCACGCCCAGATCCGGGATCCAGTCCTCGTCTACCGCGTGCTGGACGCCCGCGGATGCGGAGTCAAAGTCGATCAGGATGCCGACCGCGAGGGCGAGCGTCCCGAGGGCGCCGGCGGCCGCCACCCAGCCGGTCAGGCGACGGGCCACCAGACAGGCGAGCAGCCCCGCGGCGAGGGGCAGCCACAGCATCACCTGCAGCACGGGGACCTCCCGACGGTGCTGCCGGGACGGGCGCTCAAGATCCCGCCACCAGGAAGTAGAGGCCGAGCCCGGCGAATCCGACCAGGAGCAGGAGGGCGTAGGAGCGCAGGTAGCCGGATTGTGCGCCACGGACGAGCGCGCTGGCGCCCTTGGCCGTGCCCTCGGCGCCGACGACGAGCCCCTGGACGACGTAGCGTTCAAAGGTCGTGTTGGCCCAGCGGCCGAAGCCGAGCGCGGGGCGCACGATCAGCGCGTCGATCAGCTCATCGAAGTACCACTTGTGCGAGAGGAAGGAATGCAGGCCAGCCAGCTGCTGCTGGAGGCGGGCGGTGGTGCCGGGACGCCGCAGGTAGAGCTGGGCTGCGATTCCGATGCCGAACAGTGAGATGATCGCCCCGATCCCGAGACCCCGCCACTCGGCGGCGTCGGAAGGCAGCTCGCCGTAGAGCGCCGAGTCCTCGAATGAGCCCTCCAGGAAGTGCTCGACGACCGCGTCGAGGCCTGGCACCTGGACCAGCCCCGCGAAGATCGCGCCGAACGCCAGGACGCTCATCGCGATCTTCATCGGCCACTCGCGTTCCGCGATCTGGTGGGAGGATCCCGGGAAGCCGACGTCGGTGTCCTCCTTCTCGCCGGTGGCCGGGTTCTTGGGCTCGGCGTGATGGATGTGGCCCTGTTCGAGCTCCCGCGCCTCGGGAACGGGCTCCCCGAACGCGACTCGGAACCCGATCCGGAAGGCGTAGAACGCGGTCATCAGGGCGCCGATGTACCCGCCGATCGCGAATACCCAATAGAAACCGCCGCGGTGCTCGGCGAATGCGAGGATCTCGTCCTTCGAGAAGAAGCCGGAGGTGCCCGGGAAGGCGGCCAGCGCGGCGGCGCCGATCAGGAGCGTGGCGCAGGTGAAGGGCATCGCTGCTCGGAAGCCCCCCATCAGGTCGATGTTCTGCCGGTTCGCCATCGCGCCGATCACCGATCCGGCCGCCATGAACAGCAGCGCCTTGAAGAAGGCGTGGGTCATGAGGTGGAAGAAGGCTGCCGAGTAGGCGCCGATCCCGACGCCCATGATCATGTAGCCGATCTGGCTCATGGTCGAGTAGGCGATGATCCGCTTCAGGTCGGTGACCACCAGGGCGATGGTGGCCGCGAGCAGCAGCGTCACCAACCCGATGATGGCCGCGACGTCCGCCGCGGTGAGCGCGATCTCAAAGACGGGGTAGAAGCGGCCGATTAGATACACGCCGGCCGTCACCATGGTCGCTGCGTGGATCAGGGCCGAGACGGGCGTGGGGCCCTCCATCGCGTCCGGGAGCCAGGTGTGGAACGGGACCTGGGCCGACTTGGCGAAAGCGCCGACGAGCAGCAGCAGACCGATGGCCACGGCCACGCCCTCGTTGGTCGAGAACTCCTCGGGCGCCGCCTCGAAGATCCCCAGCAGGTCAAAGGTCCCGAGCTCGCGGAACAGGAATAGGGCCGCGAGGACCAGGCCGATGTCCCCGACCACGTTGATGACGAACGCCTTCATCCCGGCCTCGGTCGCCGTGGAGCGGCGGTACCAGTAGCTGATCAGCGCATAGCTGGCGAAGCCGACGAATGCCCAGCCGACGATCAGCAGCACGAGGTTGCCGGCGAGGACGAGCAACAGCATCGAGAAGACGAAGAAATTGAGGTAGCTGAAGAACCTGCGGAATCCGACGTCGCTCGTCATGTAGCTGACCGAGTAGAGGTGGATCAGCGTCGAGATGCCGCTGACGACCAGGCACATGAAAACCGAGAGCGGGTCGAGCAGGATGTTCATCTCGATCTCCAGGCCGCCGGCGCTGGCGTAGTCATAGAGCGAGTGGGTCAGCTGGCGCTCGTCCGCCGGCAGGTCGAGGAGCTGGAAGAGGGCCCCGAGCGAGGCCGCGAAGGAGAGACCGATGGCGAGGGTGCCGATCCAGCCGGCGGAGCGCCCCGGCAGCAGCTTCCAGCCCAAGGCGATCAGCATGCTCCCCGCCAGCGGGAAGGCGAGGATCAGCCAGCCGTATTCGGTCGCCTCCATCCGCTCGTCAGCCCCGCAGGGTCCGCAGCTCGTCCACGTTCAGCGGAATGCGGCGCCGGTATGCGGCGACGATGATCCCCAGCCCCACGACGACCTCGCACGCCGCGATCACCATGACGATCAGCGCGAAGACCTGGCCGTCCTCGTTGCCGAGCGAGCGCGAGAAGGCCAGCAGTGCCAGGTTGCCCGCGTTCAGCATCAGCTCGAGGCAGAGCAGGACCACGAGTGGGCTGCGGCGCAGCAGCACGCCCATCGCGCCGGTCGCGAAGAGCAACGCCGACAGCACGAGGTACCACGACATGTCCATCTAATCGCCCACCTCCATCGATCTCACCCGGCGGCCCTCTCCGGGATCCCGGCGGGCGAGCCGGGCTGCGAGTCGACGTGCTCCCCGCCGGGCTGCACGCCGGGCGGGGCCGATTCCCTGCGGCGGGCGGCCAGCACGACGGCTCCGATCGCGGCGATGAGCAGCAGTAGGGATGCGGCCTCGAACGCGATCAGGAAGCGCTCCAGCATCAGACGGCCGATCGCCTCGGGCGAGCCGAATCCGAGCTCCACCGTGGGCCCCTCCGTGTCGAGCGACTTCAGCCCCGAGCCGATGATCGCGATCGAGAGCTCGGCGAAGAGCGCCAGTCCCAGCAGCGGGGCGATCCACCGCTGGCCCGGAATCGGCTCCCACAGGGACTCCTCGACGTTGCCCACGTAGGCGGCGACGAAGACGTAGAGCACCATCACCGCGCCGGCATAGACGACGATCTGTGCGGCGGCCAGGAACTCAGCCTGGAGCAGCAGGAACAGTCCGGCCAGCGAGATCAGGTGGACGATCAGCGCGAGCACGCTGTAGAAGGGATTTCGCAGCCCGATCACGGCGATCGCGCCGCCCAGGCAGCCGATCGCGCCGAGGAAGAAGCAGACCTCCTTCATCCGGCAGCCCCCCGCGGGAGGGCGCGCACCTCAGCTCTCGATTGCGGCGGCCCGGAGCGCTTCGTCGGGGTCCGAGAAGCTTTGGAGCCGCATGACCAGGCCGTCGCGGATGTCGTAGAGCAGCGCAAGGGGGACGTCCAGGTCGACCCCGCTGGCCTTGCCCTTCGCGTGCAGCCGGCCGACCGCAACAACGCTGTCCCCCGCCTCGTGAAGTTGCTCTTGGAAGAGCCGCAGTCCTTCCCAGTCGGCCGCGAAGTCGGCGACCACCTGCCGGTAGCCGTCGTGTCCGATGTAGCTCGTCCCATCGAGCTGGGCGCGGATCGGGAGCAACTCGACCTCGGGGTCGAGGCAGGCCAGCGCAGCATCGGTGTCTTCGCCCTCGAAAGCCCTCGCGAGCCGTTCGACGAGCTCGGTGTTCGCAGACATCCGACCTGCAGTATCCCGCTCGGGGCGATCACTCGCCCTCCATCCGCAGCGGCGTGCGCTCGATCGGCTCGGCCAGCAGCATCTCCTTGGTGAAGATCAGGTCGGCGCGGTTGTAGTCCGACATCTCGTAGTCGTGGCCCATCGTGATCGCGTCAAAGGGGCAAGCGACCTCGCAGTAGCCGCAGAAGATGCAGCGGGAGAGGTTGATCTCGTAGACCTCGGCGAAGCGCTCGCCGGCGCTGACGCGGTTGGCCGGATCGTTCTCGGCGGCGACGACGCGGATGCAGTCGGCCGGGCAAGCGGCCGCGCAGAGCGAGCAGCCGACGCACTTTTCGAGGCCGGTGTCCTCGAAGCGGTGCAGCTTGTGGCGGCCACGGAAGCGCGGATAGACCGGCGTCTTCTCCTCGGGGTACTGGATCGTCACGGGGCCCTCGATGATGCGCGCGAAGGTGGTGCGCAGGCCCTTCAGCGTC
>JAJTCK010000043.1 GCA_021323175.1 Solirubrobacterales bacterium
ACCCCGCAGGGTCGTCGCTTTCTATCAGCGTGATCGCGCGGGCGAGGGCACGTTTGTCGCCGGCCAGCAGGCGCTTCGCAAGGCTTTCGTCCGTCTTGGCGGGCACCGCGGCGGAGTGTAGATGCGGGTTTGGATGCGGATTCCGGCGTACCGTTCCGGGCTGGAGGATCCGGGCGGCACGCGAGTGCGTGCATATGATCCGCCGCCGTGATCCGGCTGCTGCGGTTCTGCGCCGCAAACGGGATGCTGAACGCGCGCTACGCGAGGCTGCTGTGGCGGTACATCTGGCGCCGCCTCCTGACCCCCGCCGGGTGGCGCTGGGAAACCGATGGCCCGGTGTTCTTCGGCAAGGGCCTGGAGCTTCAGATCGGGAAGCGCGGCGGCATCCGGTTCGGGCGCTTCTGCTGGATTGGAGACGGCACCAAGATCCGCAGCCACGAGGGACTCGTGGAGATCGGGCAGAAGACCGTCTTCGGGCAGGAGTGCACGATCAGCTCCTATGAGCATGTCCGCATCGGCGAGCAATGCGTCATCGCCGATCGCGCGATGCTCATCGATTTCGACCACGGGGTCGTCGAGATCGAGCGGCCGATCAGGGTCCAGGGCATCTACACGCGGCCGGTCGAGGTCGGCTCGAACGTGTGGATCGGCTACGGCGCCTGCTTCTTGCGGGGCGTACGTGTCGGCGACAACTCGATCGTCGGCACGAACTCGGTGGTGACCAGGGACGTCCCCGCCAACGCCGTGGTGGGTGGGGTCCCGGCGCGGGTGCTGAGGATGCGCGAGACGCCGCGGGTGCTGCGGTGGCCGCATCCGCTGGAACCGCCGGGGGAATAGCATCGGGCCCTGACGAGCCCCGGCATCAGGCAAACGGCCTAGAGCCGCTTCCCCGAGGCGAAGAGGGCGACACCGGCGCCCAGCAGCACCGCGCCGGCGATCCAGAAGAACAGGCCGCCCGTGGTCGCGGCGGTGATCATCAGGAACAGGCCGATCACGATCGCGGGCAGGCCGAATGAGATCGGCACCGAGACGCCGAGCCTGGTACCGAACCCGGGCCTGCGCCTGTCCCCCATTGCCTCCCGGGAGGGGCTCACCTCGCGGCGGCCCTCCGGTAACGGAGCCATCAGTGCCCGGACGCGGATGTCGAGCGCATGCCCGCCAGCTCGTCGTAGACCTCGGCGGTCCGTTCGGCGACGTCGGCCCAGTCGAAACGCCGCAGGTGCTGGAAGGCATCGGCGGTGAGGCGCCGGCACAGCTCCGCGTCCTCCAGCACCCGGATGGTCATCTCGGCCAGGGACTCGGGGTCCCGGGCGCGAAAGCGCAGACCGACCTCGTCGTGCGGAACGACCTCGCGCAGAGCCCGAACGGCTCGTACAGCGAGGGCACGACGCAGACGTCGGCGATCGCGTAGAGGGAATGCAGGACGTCGTCGCCGATCCAGCCGACGAACGTGCCGTGCTCCATCAGCCCCAGCCCCCGCGCCTGCCGCCGGAGCTCGTCCTCGTGGGTGCCTGAGCCGGCGACGACGAAGCGCGTGTTCGGTAGCCGCTCGATGATCCGGGGAAGCGCCTCGAGCGCGAACTGGAAGCCCTTTTCGAAGACCAGCCTCCCGACCAGCAGGATCAGCGACTCGTCCGGAGCCGCGAATTCCGCCCTCAAGCGCCGCAGCTCGGTGTCGTCCTGGGGACGGATGTCCTCGGGATCGATTCCGTTCGGGATGACCTCGACCTGATCGTCGGGGACGCCGAAGACGTCGACGATCTGCTCGCGCATGAACGTCGAACAGGCCAGAACGCGATCGGACCGGTTCGTTATCCACCGCTCGACCCCATGGATGTAGGACTGTGGGTGCTTGTCCACCCAGCCCTGGTGGCGGCCATGCTCGGTCGCGTGGATCGTGGTGACCAGCGGGGCGTCGAAGCGGCGGGCCAGGTGGTCGCACGCATTGGCGACCAGCCAGTCGTGTCCGTGCACGACGTCGAAGTCAAAGCTGTCACCGACCTCCACGCCGGCGGCGAGCATGTCCGAGTTCATTCGCTCCACCCAGGCGACGAACTCGTTCAGCTCCGCCGGGCGCGTGGGCTCCCGGACGCGGTGCACGTGCACGCCGTTGACCTGCTCGGCGATGGGATGCTCCTCGCTGCCGCGCGTGAGCACGTGGACCTCCAGACCGCGCTCGACCAGGCCCTCGGCCTGTTTGTGCACGACGCGGGCGAGCCCGCCCTCGATCAGGGGCGGGTACTCCCAGGAGAGGACCAGGACCCTCACTCGTAGGCCGTCTCGGACATGCTGTCTGCCACCGCCGGATCGTCGCAGGTCATGGTTCCAGAAGCGGCGACAGGCTCAGGTCCGGGGCCAGGTTGCGGAGCGCGGGTTCGTGCGGCCCACTCCCGGCCAGCGCCCCGACCGCCGCCTCGGCGTGCGCGCTCGCCCGGCCGTACGGGTAGTCGCCCGCCTGCGAGCGGTGGTCCATGAAGGCCCAGTCGCTCGACTGCACGGCGAGCAGCTCGCGGGCCGCGCGCAGAAGCGGCTCGCGGGGTTCGCCGCGGCCGCGCGCGGCCTCGAGCACACGAAGCTCCAGCCGCCTGGCGGCCCACAGGAGGTCGCCGACCCTGGGGTTGTCCCAGGTCTCCAGCCCCTTGCCCTCGCCCCAGCTGGACTCCGCGGCGGGACGGTCCTCGCATTCGTGCTCGTCCAGAGCCTCGGAGAGGGTCAGCAGGCGCACGCCCTCGTCGTCGGCCGACGCCAGGACCTCGCCCAGCCACAGGGGACCTTCCGCCCACCAATGTCCCAGCAGCTCGGTGTCGATCGCGAAGACGCACAAGCCGCGTCTGCCAGTCTGCGACGCGCGGCGCTCGAGGCGGGCGCGTACGGACTGCAGGAAGGAGCGTGCGTGCTCGGCCGCCCGCTCGCCGGCCCTGGGGGGGTCGTAGGCATGGCCGCCGATGGCCCACAGCCTCACGCCGTTCGGCGAAAGGCGGTGGTACTCGCGGAACGAGGGATCGGACGGATATCCACCCTCGGACCAGACCAGCGACACGGCGGGCCAGTCGATCGTGAAGCCGGCCACGCCACCCGGCAGGGACACTGGGGCGAGTGCCGCGCCGTCGGGCTCGCGCGCGCTCAGGTCGAGGCATGTGTATGCCAGTCCGCGCTCCGCAAGTACGTCCTCCACCCCGGGCGCGTACGCGCATTCCGGCAGCCAGAAGCCGGCGGCCGGGCCGAAGCGCCTGCGATGCGATCGCAGGCCGGCGTCCACCTGCAGGCGTCGGCCCGCGAGCGTGGCGAGCTTCGGCATGACCGAATGCGTCGCCGCCGACGGGATCAGCTCGATCCGGTCAGACGCGTCCTGGAAAGGGCGAAGCCCCGAGCCGCCGTTGCGATCGAGCTGCTCGATCGCCGATCCGTACGCCTCGACATCCGCCAGCGCGGCCGGTCGCAGACCCGGCTCGGCGCTGGCGGCGTCCCGCTCGGCCGCCCCCAGCCGATGCGCGCGCAGGAACGCGAGCATCCGGTCCCCCACTCCCTCGGCTTCGAGCTGGTCGGCGAGCACGGGTGTCACCGTCATCGTCAGCCGTTCCGCTACCTCCAGCACGGGCAGGTAGGACCGGGCCGCGGCGTCGAACAGCCACTCCTCGCCGAACGGATAGGTCCCGAATCCCTCGACGTACGGCATATGGGAGTGCAGGACGATCGCGAGGTCGCCCGCGGTCCCGCCCTCGCGGGTCATCGGCGGCAGATCGCCAAGAAGTCCAGCGCCTTGTCCAGATCGCCCCGCGCCAGCTTGAAGTCACGGGACGAGATCGCGGGGATGAATCGTCCATAGAAGGGCTTGGTCAAGCGTGCGGCGGGATGGATTCGATCCCAGCCCAGGCGAATGGCCAACTCGTGGACCCGCAGGCGGCGTGCGTGGTAGACGCCGAGTATTTCGACCCGGTCGTAGCGCGCTGTCAGCAGGTCGCGGTACTCGATCGCGTCGTACTCGCGGATGTGCCATGGGTTCCCGGACTTCTCCGCTCCGGGCGGGGCCAGGGTCAGGCGGTTGGGGGTCGAGATGTACGCGACGGGCGCGACCTCGGCGATCCGCTCCAGAAGCGAGCCGGGATCCTGGATGTGCTCGATCGTCTGCAGGAACACGACCGCGTCCACCGGCTCGCGGAATTCCTCGACCAGCGCGCGGCGAAAGCTCAGATTCCCGCGGCAGTAGCGCAAGCTCGCGTGCTCGTGCGCCTGCGGGTTCGCGTCCACCCCGATCACCTCGGCCGCCGTTTCGGCGAGCAGGTCGGCTCCATAGCCCTCGCCGCACGCGAGGTCGACGACGCGCAGGCCGGCGCAGCGCTCCGCGATCCACTCGTAGACCGCGAGGTGACGGCGGTACCAGTAGTTCTCCTCCGGCACGTCGGGCAGCGTGCGCTCGCCCGTCAGCTTCAGCGGCGGAACCCCCTCTGGCTGGTCCTGCTGGACGTACTCGGGCATCTGGCCGCGCAGGGTACGCGCGGGGGAGCGCCAGCGAGGCCCAGGCGGCGCCGGCGGGTTCCGGCACGTTGTGCCTAAGATCCCCGCGCATGCCCGCCCCGGCCAGCCCCGAGCGGATCAAGGACGTCAACGAGCGCTACCACGACGTCGCTGCGGGCTCCTACGACTCCAAGTGGGGCATCGACTTCGGAGAGGTCGGCCGCGCGCAGGTGCGGACCAAGCTCCGCAAGGCGCTTGACCCCTGGCCCGGCGAGCCGTTCGGCGACTCGCTCGAGATCGGAGCCGGCACCGGCTACTTCAGCCTGAACCTGCTGCAGGCCGGGCTGATCGCGCGAGCCACTGCAACCGACATCTCCCCGGGCATGCTGAGACAGCTCGAGTCGAACGCCCACGAGCTCGATTTGGAGGTCGAGGCCGAGGTCGCCGAGGCCGGGTCCCTGCCGTTTCCGGGCTGCAGCTTCGACCTCGTGTTCGGCCACGCTGTCCTGCATCACATCCCCGACCTCGGCCGGGGGTTTCGCGAGTTCCACCGGGTGTTGCGCCCTGGCGGGACAATCGTCTTCTGCGGGGAGCCTTCCCGCTACGGCGACCTGATCGCTGCTGTCCCGAAGCGGGCGGCCATGCTGGCCCGCCCGTTGTGGCGGCGAGCGATCGGCGCCGAGGCCCGCGACTACGGCGCCGAACCTGACCACCACGGCCACGCGCTCGAGTCGGAGGTCGACGTTCATGCATTCAACCCGGGCGACCTGCGTCGCTTCGCGCAGGGGGCCGGCTTCGACAGCGTCCGCGTCCGCGGCGAAGAGCTTCTGGCGAGCATGCACGGCTGGACGATGCGCACGCTGGAGGCGGGAGCCGCGCCCGAGCAGATTCCTGAGGACTGGCGGACGTTCGCGTTCCGCTCCTACATCGCCCTGCAGAAGGTGGACACCCGATTGTTGGAGCCGCGGCTGCCGCCGGAGCTCTTCTACAACCTGCTGGTCAGCGCGCGCAGGCCGGAGGCCGGCTAGGCCTTCAGCTCGATCCAGGTCGCCTGGGCGCGCGCCACGATGTCGCCGTCCGCGTCCAGGATGGCCGACGCCGTGTGACGCTTACGGCCTTCCGCGGACAGTGGCCAGCCGACCACGACGAGCTTCTCGCCGGCGCTGACCTCCCGCAGACGCTCCGCCGCCAGCCGGCCGAGCAGGCTGAGGGCATGGCCACTCCGCAGGTCGAACCACATGGCGGGCACGTAGCTGGGGCAATCCAGAGCGGCCCAGACGATCTCGCGAGGGACGATCCCGTTCTCGTCCGCGACCGTCTCGTCCGGCTCGAACGGCGTCGCGCCGACGTGCTCGTGGCCGGGAAGGGGCCCGGAGCTGACGTGCAGCCCATCCGCGCGCCCGGGGCCGCAGACGAAGCAGTCGGATAGGGAATGGGTGACCCCGATTCCCGGGTGCATGTCACGGGCGGCCGAGGCCGCCTCCCGGGTGGGGCGCACCGAGGGCTTCGTCCACGCCGGCTCGGCGGGCCGACCCTCTGCGACCAGGGTCTCTCCGTCCATCAGGCGGACGCCGCCGGCTTCATCCGAGACGACCTGGAGAGGCCGGTCCAGCGGGGGCGGCGTGCGCAGGATGACCTCCGCGGGCTCGGGCAGGAACCCTGCGACCACGCCGCAGCTGTATCCGCCGTTGGCGCTCGCGGCCGGGCCGTTGAAGCGCGCGCCGATCGTCACCTCGCCGATCATCCGCCCTGCGGCCGAGGCCGCATTCCTCTCCCTCTCCATCGTCTCGGCCGCCATCGTGTCGCGCATGATCGTGTTTCGGCTGCCGAGGGTGTGTGCAGGGCGTCACAGCTGAGCGAAGCCGGCGCCGCCCTAAGATCAGCTGCGTGGACGGACAGGAGCTGCCGATCTTCGAGTTGCCGCTCGTCCTGCTCCCGGGCGAGCAGCTCCCTCTCCACATCTTCGAAGAGCGGTACAAGCGCATGGTCAGCCGGGCGCTGGATGACGGTGAGCCGTTCGGAGTCGTTCTGCGCGACGATGAGGGCGCGCGCTCGATCGGCTGCACCGCTCGGGTCGAGGACGTGATCGAGCGATTCGAGGACGGGCGCATGAACATCGTCGTCAGCGGGGGCGAGCGGTTCAAGGTGCTCGATCGCTTCGAGGCGAGCGACTACCCGGCCGGCGAGGTCGAGGTGATCTCCGACGAGGCGGATGGCTCTCCGGCAGACGAGGAGTCCGCCGACGCCGCCAGGGAAGCGTTCGCGGAGCTGGCCGAGCGCGCCACCGGCGAGCGCCCCGATCCCGAGGACCTCGAGGACGCCTCGGCCTATGCGATCGCGGCCCGCATCGAGCTGCCCGACGAGACGAAGCAGAAGCTGCTGGAGATGCGCGATGAGCACGAGCGGCTGGAGCTGCTCACCAACGCGCTGCGAGCGGTCGACCGCGCCCTCGAGCAGGGGGAGATGATCGCCGACCTGGCCCGGTCCAACGGGCGGGTCGTCTTCGAGTAGCACCCACCGGCTCAGCCGAGTCCGGCCCTGCCATCGGCGATCACGACGGCACCACCGCGGCGCGGATCGCCTCCCCCGCTCATCCCCCCGCCGGCCGGGTCCCGCGCAACGGCCTGCACCCCGCCGAAGTACACGTTGGGCCGGCTCCAGCGGACTACGGGCACACCACGCCTCTCCAGGGCTGCCAGACCCTCCTCGTCCACTCCCGGCTCGGCCTGGACCGTGCCGGCCTCGAAGTGGATACGCGGAGCTCGCACGGCGCGGTCGGCGTCCATGCCCTGCTCCAGGACCCGGACCGCGACGCTCAGGATCGCCGAGCGGATCCGGTTCGACCCCGCGCTCCCCAGGCCGAGCACCGTCTCGCCGTCGCGCAGCGCGACGGTGGGGGCCATCATCGAGCTGACCCTGCGGCCGGGCGGGATCCGGTGGAACCCTCCGGGGTTCAGGTCCTCTTCGCCGAGCATGTTGTTGACGTGGACCCCCGTCCCGGGGACGACCAGGCCAGATCCCGTTCCGTTGGAGCACGTGACCGACGCGCACATGCCCGCGGCGTCCATCACCGAGATGTGGGTGGTGGACCCCAGCGACGGCGGCGGCTCGCGGCTCAGGAAGTCCCCCACGAATTCGGGATCATGCAGTCCCTCGGCGAACTCCTCCGTGCGACGTTCGTTCGCGGCCTCGGTCGCGAGCATCAGCTGCTCGACGCCGCTTCGGTCGCCCAGCCTCTCGAGTACCGCCAGGGCGTAGGCGATCAGGATCCCACCTGAAGACGGAGGCGGGTTCGTGAGGACGGTCGCCCCACGGAAGGCGGCCTCGACGGGCCGGCGCTCGATCGGCTCGTAGGCGGCCATGTCCCCTGGGCCGAGCGTGCCGCCTCGCTCGCGGACCCATTCCGCGACTGCGCGGCCGGCATCGCCGCCGTAGAAAGGCTCTGCGCCCTCCGCGGCGAACCGCTCGAGCGCATCGCCCGCGTCCGGAAAGCGAAACAGGTCGCCGGCCTCCAGCGGCCTGCCCTCCGGCTCATAGAGCGCCGCGCACTCCGGCGTCAGGACCAGGATCGGGCTGAGGATCTCGTGGAAGTACGCCTGCTCCGGGGTGATGCGAACCCCCTCGCGCGCCAGCTCCACCGCGGGCGCCACCAGGCGCTCCAGGGGCACCGAGCCGAAGCGCCGCGCGACGTGGTCCAGACCGGCGAGCGTCCCGGGCACGCCGCACGACGCAGCGCCGACGTTGAAGACCTGCACTGTGTCGCCGAAGTCCACCGGTATGGGCACCAGCTCCGCTGAGCGCTCGGCTCCGTCGGCTCCGCCGGCGGCCACGAAGAAGTCGACGAGCGCGCTCTCAGCGCCGGGATCGTGCACGAGCATGAACCCGCCCGCCCCGATGCCGGTCAGCAGGCTCTCGGTGATGAACGAGGTCGCGACCGAGCAGATCGCCGCGTCCACGGCGTTGCCGCCCTCGCGCAGCACCTGCGCGCCGGACTCGGCCGTGACCGGGTGGCCGGCTGCGACCACTCCCCTCTCGCTGCCCACGGGAGCAGCGTAGAGCCGCCGCTAGATGGCTACTGGCCCGGCAGGAACTCGGGGACGTCCAGCAGGAGCCCGCTGCTCGTGGAAGCCGGCATCGCGGAACGGCGGTGCCGGCCGCGCCTGCGGCCCTCGCCGCCGTAGACCTCATCGACACTGGCCAGGCGACCGCCGCCGTCATTCAGGGCGGCGTTCCGGGCACCGCGCGAGCGGCGGTCTCCGTCGGTGCGCCAGTCGGCGAGCGGGTCGCCGTCGCGGTCGATGCGAGGCTCGCGTGGCCCGTCTCCGCGCTCGTCGCGCGAGGGGCGGCGGGCGTAGGGAGAATCGAACCGCGTCGCGATGACGGTGATCCAGACCTCCTCCTTCATGTCCTCGTCGATCGAGGCGCCGAAGATGATGTTCGCGTCGGGGTGCGCGGCCTGCTGGACGATCCGGGCCGCCTCGCTCGCCTCCACCAGGGAGAGGTCCGGGCCGCCCGTGACCGAGAGCAGCAGCGAGTGCGCCCCTTCCACCGAACTGTCGAGCAGCGGGGACGAGACGGCCTTCTCGGCCGCGAGGAGCGCGCGGTGCTCCCCGACCCCCATCCCGATGCCCAGGATGGCGTCGCCGGCCTCCAGCATGGTCGTGCGCACGTCTGCGAAGTCCAGGTTGATCAAGCCGGGCAGCATCACCAGGTCCGAGATGCCCTGGACCGCCTGCCGCAGCACGTCGTCGGCGACCCGGAAGGCGTCGGTCATCGTGGTACGGCGCTCGAGGATGCTGAGCAGGCGCTCGTTGGGGATCACGATCGTCGTGTCCACCTCGGCTCCGAGGGCAGCGATGCCCTGCTCGGCCTGTGCGGCCCGGCGCGCTCCCTCGAAGGCGAAGGGCTTGGTTACGGCGGCAACCGTCAGGGCGCCGACGTCCCGGGCGAGCTTTGCGACCACTGGGGCCGCGCCGGTCCCGGTGCCTCCGCCCGCGCCGCACGCGAGGAAGACCATGTCGGAGCCTTTGAGCAGCGTCTTGATCTTGTCCTGCTCCTCGAACGCGGAGCGGTACCCGACCCGGGGGTCGGAACCGGCGCCGAGACCGCGGGTCAGCTCCGCGCCGATGTGAAGGGTGGTGTCGGCGCGCGAGTTCTGCAGAGACTGGAGGTCGGTGTTGATCGCGACGAACTCCACGCCCGGGAGGCCTGCGTCGACCATGCGGTTGACGGCGTTGACGCCGGCACCGCCGACCCCGAACACGCGGAGTACGGCCTCGTGGGTCCTCGGGATGAGCGGGCGGCGCTCCGCGGCGGGCGCCTCGCGTCCGTATGCGGACTCGATCTCCCTATTCTCGCTCGCGCCCATCAAGCGCTCGAGCCCCTCGTGCTCGATCTCGCTCTCCTCCGCGACCTCGGCCGTGCGCCGGTCGGGGGGCACGTCCTCGACCCGGCGGTCTTCGGCCGGATCCACCGTCGCCTCTTCCGCGAGCGGCTCCGAGCCGGTGCGCTCGATCGTGATCTCCTCCTCGACCAGCACCTGCTCGCCGGCCGCCGGCTCGGCGGGAGCGGGCTCATGGGTCTCGATCCGCTCGACGCGAATCTCCTCCTCGGCCACGGCCACCTCGGCCTCGCCGGTCGAGCGGAACAGGTCGGCCAGCGGGCCCTCCCTCATGCTGGCGCGCTTGCGCTTAGCCATGCGAGAGCACCTCCTCGGCCAGGTCGCGGTAGTACTGGGCGGCGTTTCCGTCGGGGTCGTACTTGAGCACCGAAGTGCCGCGAACGGGCGCCTCCGCGAACTTGATGGCCTTCTTGATTCGCGACTGGAACACCAGCTCGCCGAAGTTCTCCTCCAGGATCTCCACCGCCTCCTTGGCGTGGACGGTCCGCGAGTCGAGCATCGTGGGGAGGATCCCCTCGATCTCGACGTCGGGGTTCAGGTTCTCGCGGATCATCTGCAGTGTGTTCTGGAGCTGGACCAGTCCGCGCATCGACAGGTACTCGCACTGCACGGGCACGATCACCTTGTCGGCCGCGGTGAGGGCGTTCACCGTCAGCAGCCCAAGGCTGGGCGGCGTGTCGATGCAGACGAAGTCGTAGTTCTCGCGCTCGGCGTCGATCGCCTTCTGCAGGGCCCGCTCGCGCCCGATCTGGGTGCTCATCGCGATCTCGGCGCCTGCCAGGTCGATCGATGCAACGGCCACGTCGATCTCGCGCTCGACGATCGCATCACGCAGCGGGATGCGATGCACGAGCACGTCGAACATGCTGGTCTCGACCTTGTCGGGGTCGACGCCCTGGCTCATCGTCAGGTTGCCCTGCGGGTCCATGTCGACGGCGAGCACGCGGTGGCCCGACTCCTTGAAGGCGACGGCGAGGTTCAGGGCGGTGGTGGTCTTCGCGACCCCGCCCTTCTGGTTGGCGAAGGCGATCACCTTCGCGCCCACGTCCTTGTCCTTCGTCGTGGCGGACTCGGCCTTCATGGCGGGCTCCTCCCCCTTCTTGCGCTCGGGCACGACGACCTCGTCAGCCTTCATGCGGGCGCTCTCGCCGGGCTCGGGCTTCTCCGCCTGCTCGCTCTCGGGAGGCTCGGCAACCTTCACCTGCAGCTCCTGCGAGGACTGGCTCTCGGCAGCCTCGGAGGCTTGCGCGGACGACTGCGTGGGCTCGGCCGCCCCGGGCGTGTGCACGGGCTCGCTCTCGGCGGGCCCGGGCGCATGGGTCTGCTCGGGCTCGACGGTCTCGGACGTGCGCCCACCGGCATGCTCGGACGCCTTCTTTATGCGGGTCATGAATCCCATCTCTCGGCGCTATTTCGCAGGCGGGAGCCGGTTTCCTTCCGCACGGATGCAGGTTTTGTCCCCGCTGCGGCTGGGCAGCTTCCGACCAGCGGGGCGCGAGCCGCAGCCCCCGGCTTGGCATCATCCCCGCCGTGCCTGACCTGTTCGACAAGAGACTGCTGTTCGTCACCGGAAAGGGGGGCGTCGGCAAGTCCACGATCTCCATCGCGCTCGGCATGGCGGCCGCCGAGCGCGGCCTGCGGACGATCGTCTGCGAGGTCTCCTCCCAGGAGAACGCCTCGCGTGTCTTCAAGAAGGGAGAGGTGGGGTTCAACGAGGTCCAGGTCGCCGACAACCTGTGGGCGATCTCAATCGATCCCGACGAGAGCCTGCGCGAATACCTGCTGCTCCAGCTCAAGGTGCGCGCGATGCGCGACCTGCTGATGCGTTCACGCCTCTTCAACTACCTCGCAGCCGCCACCCCGGGACTGAAGGAGATGGTCACGATCGGGAAGATCTGGGAGCTTGCGCTGCCGGACCGCAAGGTGAAGAAGGGGCGCGAGTACGACCTGGTCGTCGTCGACGCCCCGGCCACCGGGCACGGGGTCGGGTTCCTGCAGACCCCTCGCACCTTCGCCGGCATCGCCCGCGTGGGGCCGATCCACAACCAGGCGCAGGCCCTGGACAGGTTCATCACCGAGCACGACACCACCGGTGTGGTGATCGTCTCGCTGCCCGAGGAGATGCCGGTCAACGAGTCCGCCTCGCTCGAGCGCCAGCTGACCGACGACGTCGGCGTGGCGGTCGAGCGGATCTACATGAATGCGATGTACCCGGAGCGCTTCAGCGAGGAGGAGGCGCGCAGGCTCGAGCGTGTGATGGAGATCGCCGAGGGACCCGCGAACGCAGCGGTGCGGGCCGCGCTGTCCGAGCACCGCCGCGCCAACGCCCAGCGCGGCCAGCTCGACCGCCTGGCGGCGAGCGTCAAGGCGCCGATCAAGACGCTTCCCTTCATCTTCAAGCCCCGGCTCAGCGTCGACGAGTTGCACCGGCTCGCGGGGGCGCTGACGTGATGCAGAGCGTCGATCAGATCCTGGCCGGCAGGCGCATCTGCATCTGCGCCGGCTCGGGCGGCGTTGGCAAGACCACGACGTCAGCCGCGCTCGCGGCGGGGTTGGCGGCGCGTGGCCAGCGCGTGGCCGTGCTCACGATCGACCCGGCGAAGCGGCTCGCCGACTCCCTCGGCCTGGAGGAGCTGGGCAATGAGCCGCGCCGGGTGGATCCCCGCCTGTTCGAGCACGCGGAGATCGAGATGCGTGGCGAGCTCTGGGCGATGATGCTCGACGCCAAGGCCACGTTCGACGAGCTGGTCCGAAAGCACGCGCCGGACGAGGAGACGCGCGACCGCATCCTCCAGAACCGCATCTACCGCCAGATCTCCAACGCCCTGGCCGGCTCCCAGGAGTACATGGCGATGGAGAAGCTGTTCGAGATCCACCAGGAGGGCAGCTTCGACTTCCTCGTCCTGGACACCCCTCCCTCCCGCAACGCCCTGGACTTCCTGGACGCCCCCAGGCGGCTGACGCAGTTCATCGAGGGACGCGGGATGCAGATGTTCATGAAGCCGACCGGCCTCGCCACCAAGGTCGTCGGGCGCGGCAGCTCGATGGCCTTCAGCGTGCTGAAGAGGGTGGTCGGGATAGACCTTCTGGCCGACCTCGGGGAGTTCTTCCAGGCGTTCAGCGGCATGGTGGACGGCTTCCGCGAGCGGGCCAAGCGCGTCAACGAGCTGCTCGCGGACCCGGCCACCTCGTTCATGATCGTCTGCGGCCCCCAGGGGGAGCCGATCGAGGAGGCCGTCTACTTCCACCGCAAGCTCGTCGAGGCGGAGCTGCCCGTCGGCGGAGTCATCGTCAACAAGGTCCACTACGAAACCGAGGCCGACCTGTCCGAGAACGGCGTCGAGGAGGACCTGCGGGGTCCCCTGGACGGGGACCTGGCCGCCCGCGTCGCGTCGAACTTCCGCGACTATCAGGCGCTCGCCAAGCGGGACGCCCGCAACGTCGAGCACCTGGCCCGCGAGCTGCAGGCCAAGGCCGTGATCCGCATCCCCTACATGGACGAGGACATCCACGACCTCGCGGGCCTGCTGAAGATCGACCGCTACCTGTTCGCGACCGAGGCGGAGCGGATGGAGCTGGCGGCGTCAGGGACCGCGTAGGCGAGCGGTCCCGGGAGTCCCTCCGCTGAAGGCTCTCTCGGCCAGCTCAGCTCGAGCGCTTGCGCTCGTACCGCAGCTCCCCCACGTCCCAGTCGGTGGCGTCCGGGACCGGGAAGAGGTAGCGCACGCGGTCGGCTGCCTCGTCGGTCAGCTCGCGCTTGGCGCCGGAGTCGCGGCGAGGGCTCGCGAAAGCGGGCCATTCGACCTCGCCGTCACCCTCGCCAGCCGCGAACCAGTCCGCCTTCGGCTTCTCCTCGCGCCCGGCTGACGAGCCGGGGTGGTCGGCGGCGGCCATGATCTCCGGTAGTTCGACGTCCGGAACCTCGATCCTGGTCGGCTCGGCCTCCCTGGCGGGCGGGGCGTGGAAGGAATCGGCCTGCGGGATATCGGCCTCCGTGGGGGCCTCCGTCCTCTCCTCGTCGGGCGCCGCGCCTGCGCGGCGCACCTCGATCCCCCCAATGTTCCCGTCTGCAACGGCGGAAAGATCGAGTTCGGCCTCCAGGGAGTCCAGATCGGGCAGTCGCCACTCAGCTGCTAGCCCCATCTCGGGCTGGGCGGTGTCCGCGGCGCGCAGGCCCTCGGCCAGCAGGCGCTCGTCGGCCTGCTCGCGCAAATCGCCCTCGAGCTCACCGATCGCGAGCTTGTTGAGGATCCGGCGCAGCAGCTCCTCCAGGTCGGAGATGACGCCCAGCGGCGAGAGGCCGGCGGCCGGCCGGTAGCGGGCGCCGCTCATCAGCTTGCGCTCGATCGTCAGGGCGCGCTCGACCGTGATGCGCGCCTGCTCGCGCTCGTGCGGGTCGGCGGCCAGGATCGCGACCCGCGCGGTCATGCCCAGCTTGGCGCTGCCTCCGCCCTCCAGCAGCCCCCGCAGGGCGAGCAGGTAGTCGCTCAGCGCCTCGATCAGCGAGGCGCGCTCCGCACCCAGGTCGAAGCGCGAGACCGCCCACGACAGCGACGGCACCCGGGCACCCCGGTCGGTCAGCTTGCGAGAGAAGGCCTCCAGGTCACCCACCTCGTTCCCGGTCAGCCGGTAGCCGCCGTGGCGGGGACGAGCTGAGCCGGTCCCGAAGCGCTCCCATCCCTGGGCGCGCCGGGCCCAGCCGTGCGGCGACAAGCCGACGGCGCCGGGCCGGAACAGGCGCAGTGTTCGCAGCACCCGCGCGAGGTCGTCGGCGACGGCGGCAGCGGGTGCGACGTTCGAGTAGTTGCAGCTGACCATGGCAAGGAAGCCGGGCTTGCCGCCGGGACCGCGGGTCTTCTCGACCGCGTCCCGCGGCGCGTCGGCGACCTCGTCGGCGCGGACGATGCGCACGCCGTCCAAGGTCACCTGCTCGGCCGGCATGTGGAAGCCGATCATGGGCACGATCACCTCGCCGACGGGCGTTCCGTCGGCGGCCGGTGAGGAGACGCTCGCGAGTACGCCGGCGATCGCTCCTTCAAGACGGTCTCCGGCGACGTCGAACTCGCTGCGGCCCTCCCAGAGGCCGATCAGGAACCCCGTCGCCGCCTCCTCGCCGGCCAGCTCGCGGACCTCGACGAAGGCGTCGAGACGTCGAAGCTCGGCCATGTGGCGGCTGATGAACTCGCCGGTCAGTGGCGAGTACTGGTACATCGGGAGCGGACCGTCGCCCTCGGTGGGCTCCAGGTCGAACGGGAGCTCGGCACCCTGGGCCAGCAGCTCCTCGAACAGGTCGGATGCCATCACCGCGAGACGCCGCAGGGCCGCCTCGAGGCGCTCGGTGGTGCTCTCAAGCGTGTGCACGCGTCCTGAGTTCCACCGAGCGCGGACCCGTCCTGCGCCTGCAGGGCTACTTGCAGCCCGGCGCCGCCGGGGCGCCGGGCGGCATCAACGCCTAGAGCACCGCGGCGAGGTCGCGCGAACCGGCGTGCGTCCCCTCGACGGGAAGCCAGCGCTGGCCGTAGGCGCGCATGTCCTCGATCAGCGGGACCAGCGCGCGGCCCTTGTCCGTCAGCGCATACTCGACGCGTGGCGGAACCTCAGGATAGGTCTGGCGCTGCACGACTCCCAGCTCCTCCAATGCGCGGAGCCGCAGCGAGAGCGTCCGCGGGCTGATGCCCTCGAGGGAGCGCTCGAGCTCACAGAAGCGAAGAGAGGAGTCGGCCAGATCCCGGATGATCAGGAGCGTCCACTTCCCGGAGATCACCTCGGCCGTGCGGCACACGGGGCATTGGCTGTCCATCGCGGACGAGTATAGCCCCGTGGCTATACAAAATGAAGCGGGTCAGGTTGCGGCTTG
>JAJTCK010000125.1 GCA_021323175.1 Solirubrobacterales bacterium
GCCGTCTCGCCCCACTCGGTCAGGTCCTCGGAGTAGCTGCCCCGGTACTTCGCGGGCAGCTTCCGGCGAGCCAGCATCTCCTCCTCGGAGCCCTCGACGATCCGCGCCCGGCCGGCCAGCACCTGGTCGCCCATCCGGACCGTGACGTTGGGGTCCGCGCGCAGGTTCCGGACCCAGTTCGCGCGCCCTCGCCCCTCGGCGAGCAGGTAGATCGTGCCCCGGGCGCCCGGCTCGCCCTCCAGGTGGAACCAGATCTCGATCTCGCGCGGGCGGCCGCTCTTGCGTCCGGTCGTCGTCAGGTAGCAGTAACGCTCGGCGGCGAGCGCATCGGTGTCGCTCACCCGCCGCTCGCCATGCGGCGCTCGATCGACACCGAATAGGCGGGCGAGCGGGCGGCCAGGATCGGATCGTCGGAGGCGACGATCCCGTCCGTAAGGTTGTTGGGGTCGAAGACGAGCGGCCCGCCGCCGGCCGCGTCGGCCTCATCAACCACGCCTGTCACCGTCAACCGCCCCAGCACGACCTGCTCGCGCTTGCCCTCCCAGGGCCTTGTGGGGTCGGTGAGAGTGTCCCCCTCGGCGGCGAGGGTGAAGACCAGGTCGAACTCGGCGGTCCCACCGGCCAAGCGCTCCCCGAGCTCCTGCCGGAGGTAGTCGCGGTCCGCCGCCTCGCGCTCCTCGTCGCTCAGGTACTGCTCTCCGGCGACCGGGACCCAGGAGTAGCGGCCCCACGTCGTCTCGCCGTCCGCGCTGACAAGCCCGAACGCGTGCAGGCCGTTATAGCCGGAGGTCGCGAAGCTGGTGGTCGGCGTCAGCTTCGGAAGGCCCAGCTGCAGCGCGGTCGCGGTCTCGGGGTGCGCGGTGATGAAGTCGATCACCTTCTGCGGGTCCGCCTCGCCGGTATCGGGGTCGGGAATCCGGGCCCGGGTGAACTCCAGGAAGTCCTCGGGCGTGCTGACCATGAACACAGGCAGCGGCACCGCCGCCATGTCCACCGCCTCGCCGTCCGGCAGCTGGAGCTTGACTCCGATGCCGCGCCCCGCGATCGGGTTCGCGTCGGAGGTGCGAGGGTTGCCGCTGGCATTGGAGAAGCGGACGATCGCCCGGAGCTCGTCCCCCTGCAGGTGCGCGGCGCGGGACAGGCCCGCCGCCTCGGGGCTCGCGGCGAAGGTGCCTTCGCAGACCATCCCCTTGGCGTGGACCGCGCGGCGGCCGGCGTGGGAGCCGTTGACGGCGTTCAACGCGTCCACGATCTCCTCCCACAGGCTGGTGGTCGTCTCCCCATCCGCCATGTGGGCAGCCTAGCCCTCGCCGGGCTGGGGTACAAAGGGGCGATGAGCGAGCAGGCGGACGACAGGGACGACAGGGCGATCGTGCTCTACGACGACGACTGCGGCTTCTGCAAGCGGCTGCTGTCGAAGTTCCTGACCTGGGATCGTGACCGCCGTCTGCGACCCGTGGCGCTCCAGGACCCCGAGGCGACCCGGCTGCTGGCGGGGATGGACGAGGGGCGGCGCATGGCCTCATGGCACCTCGTGACGCCGGACGGCGGGGTCCGTTCGGGCGGCGATGCGGTTGCGCCCATGCTCCGCATGCTTCCCGGCGGCTCGGCGCCTGCCCGGGTGGCCGAGCGAATTCCCAGGACGATCGACCGCGCCTACCGCTGGGTCGCCGCCAATCGCACCGCTATCAGCCGGCGTCTGCCGGGCCGAGAGAGGGCGAAGCTCCGAGCCGAGCGCCGCATCGCCGAGCGCGCCTAGCCAAACTTCCGGCGCGGCGGCCATAGAGTGCGCTCATGCGCGCCGTGCAGGTGACCGACGAGAAGGCACTGGCCGAAGGCGAGCACCCCGACCCCCGCCCCGGACCCGGCGAGGTCGAGATCGAGGTCGCCTTCTGCGGCATCTGCGGGTCAGACCTGCACATGCTGCCCTCGCCGGCGATCCCGCCGGGGACGATCATGGGCCACGAGTTCTCGGGCCGGATCGCGTCGGTTGGGGAGGGCGTCGAGGATTGGAGCCCCGGCGACCGCGTCAGCGTGATCCCCGGAAAGCCCTGCGGTGAGTGTCCCAACTGCCTGGCGGACCGCGAGCACCTATGCGGCGAGGCGGTGATGCGCGGGCACGGCCTGGGGGGCAGGCCGGGGGCCTACGCGGAGCGGATCGTCGTCCACTCGGACTGCCTGTTCGGGCTTCCAGACGGGGTCCCCGACGAGCACGGCGCGCTCGTCGAGCCGCTCGCGGTCGGGGTCCACGCCGCCGAGCTGGCAGGGCTCGGACCCGAGGACCCGGCGGTCGTCCTCGGCGCCGGCCCGATCGGGGTGATGTGCGCCCTGGCGCTGCGGGCATCGGGCGTAAAAAGGGTCGTCGTCGTCGAGCCCGGCGACCATCGCCGCGAGCGGATCGGAGGTCTCGGCTTCACCGCCGTGGCCCTGGAGGGGGTCCACGACGCCGTGATCGCGGCATTCGACGGCGAGCTGCCGGTGGCGGTGCTCGAGGGCGCGGGGCACCCCGACGCGCTGGGCCTGGCGCTGGAGCTCGTCGCCCCGGCCGGAATCGTCGTCGCGGCAGGTGTCCTGGAGGAGCCGGTCCCGATCAACCAGGTGCTTCTGATCATCAAGGAGGCCAGGATCCAGGGCGCGTTCGCCTACCGGCGCGAGGACTTCGAGCGCTCGATCGAGCTGCTGGAGTCGGGGCGGATTCCGGCCGCCGAGCTGATCACGGAGGTCGCGCCGCTGGCGCGCGCTCAGGAGATGTTCGACGAGCTGCGCCGGCCGGGGACCGAGCAGCTCAAGGTGCTGCTGGCGCCGTAGACGGGGGCGAGTCTCCCTCGCTCGGCTCGCCGCCTCGCATGTAGTCCCGCCACTCGCTGAAGCCGATCAGGAGCGATGCTGCGGCCGGGATCGCCAGCAGCGCACCGATCACGCCGAACAGCGTCGAGCCGAACAGGACGGCGACCAGGACCAGGAACGGGTCGATCTCGGTAGCCCGCCTCTGGATCTGGGGCTGAATCACGTAATTCTCGAACTGCTGATAGGCGATCGCGAAGATCACCCAGATGATCAGCGCGACCGGGAAGTTCACGAACAGCATCACGATCGCGACCAGGAAGGCCGCGATCGTGGCGCCGACGACCGGGATCAGGTCGAAGAAGAAGACGACCAACGCCAACGGCCCCGCGAAGGGTGCCCCCAGGATGTTCAGGACTATGAAGGCCGTGACCCCCGCGATCGTCGCCTGCAGGAGCGCCCCACCGACGTAGTTGCCGATCGCGTTCGCGATCCGCTGGAGCGTTCGCTCGATTCGCTCCGCGTGGTCGGCGCTCTGCGCCTCGACGAAGCTTTTCACCCATCTCGGCCCGCCGGCGACCATGAAGATGCTGAGGATCAGGATCGTCACCGCTGCGAAGATCGAGTTGACCAGGCCGACGCCGATGTCGCTGAGTACTCCCGCGGCGTCGGGGATCTTGTCCGGCAGCTTGGCGGCCTCGTCCTGGAGCTTGCCGGTGATGTCGTAGTCCTCGTTCAGGTTCTGGAGGGTCTCGTTGTCATTGACGAAGTCCTCCATGTCCTGCACGTACTCCGGCGCGTTGTCCGCCAGGTCCTCGGACTGACTGACGATCGGGGGGATCAGCAGGGCGCCGAGCCCCACGGGGATCAGTGCGATCACGAAGTAGACGATCGCGATCGCGAAGCCGCGCCTCATCCGCCGCTGGAGAACGTTGACCGGGCCGGCCGCGGCGACCGCGATGAAAGCCGCGATGATCAGCCAGCTGAGCGGCTTGCGCAGCAGGTAGAGCACGTAGATAGTGAGCAGCACGGCGACCACGATCAGGACCGCGCGGGCGATCGAGCGTGCGGTGAACTCGGCTTGGGGGGACATGTCCACGCTCCTATTCGCCGCCGACGCGTACCCTCCTCGCCCGATG
>JAJTCK010000044.1 GCA_021323175.1 Solirubrobacterales bacterium
GGGGCGCAACTTCACCGAGCGCTACTGGGAGCGGATCTTGCCCCGCCTGGATCCCGCGGTCGTCGTGCCGACCCACTACGACGACTTCTTCCGCCCCCTCGACGAGGAGCTCGAGACGATCGGGGCCGCCCGCGTCGGCGACGTGCCGGCGGAGGTCGCGGCCGTCAGCCGCGACGCCGGGGTGATCGCGCTCCCGCGCCTTCCCGGTGTGACCGGCTGAGAGGATGAAGGGCGATGGCCGCGAAGGCGCCAGTACCGAGCGGCCGGCGCAGACCGAAGCGCTCGGCGCCGCACTAGCGTCCCGCCTGCAGCCGGGCGACGTGGTCCTGGTCAGCGGCGAGCTGGGGGCCGGCAAGACGACCTTCGTGCGTGGCGCCGCCCGCGCCCTCGGGGTGACCGAGCCCGTGACGTCGCCGACGTTCACGATCGGTCAGCGCTACGAGGGTCGAGTGCCCGTCTCCCATCTCGACCTGTATCGCCTGGAGGGCGTGGAGGACGAGGACCCCGCTCTGCTCGAGGACTACCTGCGAGCCGACTCGATCGCCTTCGTCGAGTGGCCCCAAGCCGCCGCTCCAGCGCTTGATCGCATCGCCGCACGCGTCGAGATCCGCCACGCCGGCGGAGACCGGCGCGATGTCGAGATCTCCTACGGCTGATTGTCGGTGCCGATGTCGTCGATCGCCGACTCGACGTTCTCTTGGGCCTCGTCGATCTCCTGTTGGATCTCGTCGGAGTCCACCTCGTCGAGAGCGGAGTCCACCTGCTCCTGGGCGTCGTCGATCGCCTGCTGGGCGTCGTCCTGCTCGTCGTCGCCGCAGGCCGTGAAGCCGGCGCCGAGCGCGGCGATTCCGACGGCGGCCGCGAACGTGCGGACGCGGCGGGCGAGCGGCCTGGAACTGCTGGACTTCTGGCTCATGGGTCTCTGTCTCCCTACGTCGGGTTCGTCGCCTCGATACCGGCACCGGCGCGCGGAAGCGCGCGCCTGAAATCTAGTGGCAACGCTCGGCTTCGACACCGCCACCGCCATCCTGACCGTCGCAGTCGCCGACGGGCGGGAGGTCCTGGCCGAGGGAACCCGCACGCCGGGCTCCGACGGCCGCCCGCGGCACTCGCCGCTGCTGCTGTTGGAAGTGGAGCGCTGCGTCGAAGGCGCCGGGGGCTGGAGCCGGATAGACAGGCTCGCCGTCGGCGTGGGCCCCGGCTCCTATACCGGGCTCCGGATCGGCATTTCGACCGCACGTGCGCTCGCCCAGGCCAGGGGCTTGGAGATCACAGGCGTGTCCACCCTCAGCGCGCTGGCGATGGGGGTCTTCTCGCGCGAGACGACAGGCGGTTCCCCGGGGTCCGGCGGCCAGGCAACCAGGGCCCCGCTGCCCGTCCTGGATGCGCGGCGAGGGCAGACGTTTGTGCAGGTCCACGACCCCCGAGCCGAGCCCCGCGGGGAACCGCTCGTCCTGGGGCCGGAGGAGCTCTGCGAGCTCGCCGCCACGGTCGCTCCGAAGCCGCTGGCGGCCGGAGACGGGGCGCTACGATTTCGAGCGGAGCTCGAGTCCGTGGGCGTCGAGGTCCCCGAGGACCGGGACCCGGTCCATTCGGTCCAGGCGCGGCATGTCTGCGTCCTGGGGGAAATGGCGGATGCGGCGCCGGCGGAGACGATCGAGCCGCTTTACCTGAGAGAGCCCGACGCGAAGAGATGGCTCAAGCGAGATGAGCGAACCGACACAGGCTGACTTCGGCGAGGAGTCCATGCAGATCCGCCGCCTCACCTACGGGGACCTGCCCTCCGTCATCGCCATCGAGCGCCGCTCGTTCCCGACCCCGTGGTCGCTGGCCATGTTCGTGCTGGAGCTGTCGAAGCCCTCGGGCATCTGCCTGGCCGCCGAGGACGAGAACGGGCTGCTCGCGGGCTACCTGATCTGCGCGCGCTATGACGAGGTGTGGCACCTGATGAACGTCGCCGTCGCAACCGAGCACCGGCGCCGGGGCGTCGCGTCCAGCCTGATCGACCGACTGCTCGCCGAGGCCGGTCCTGACTCCCGCTTCACGCTCGAGGTCCGGGTATCGAACATGGCCGCGATCGCGATGTACGAGCAGATCGGCTTCAGGTCCGCAGGCCGGCGCCGCAGTTACTACCACGACAACGGGGAGGACGCCCTGATCATGTGGTTCGCGAACGAGCGGGTTCGCGCGGGCGTCGCTTGATCCTCGCGCTCGAGACGAGCTGCGACGACACCTGCGCCGCCGTCGTCGACGGCCCGCGGATCCTCTCCAACGTCGTCTCCTCACAGGCCTCGTTCCACGAGCAGTACGGCGGCGTGGTCCCCGAGGTCGCCTCTCGTCACCACCTGCAGCTGGTGAACGCGGTCACGGACGCGGCGCTGTCGCAGGCGGGGGCCGAGCTGTCCCAGGTCGACGCCGTGGCCGTCACGCAGGGCCCTGGCCTGATCGGCGCACTGCTGGTCGGGATGAGCACCGCAAAGGCCCTCGCGTCGGCCGTGCGCAAGCCGCTGATCCCGGCCGACCACCTGCACGGCCACGTTGCCGCGAACTTCCTGGAGCCCGATCCCATCGACCCGCCCTTCCTGTGCCTGGTCGCGAGCGGCGGCCACACTCTGCTGGCTGGAGTCAGCGACCACTCGAGCTTCGAGACCTTGGGGCAGACACTCGACGACGCCGCGGGAGAAGCGTTCGACAAGGGCGCTCGGTTGCTTGGGCTTGGGTATCCGGGGGGTCCGGCGATCCAGCGGGCGGCGCAGGAGGGCGATCCCGCCGCCTTCGGGTTCCCCGTGGCGATGTCGCGCGACCCGGGGCTGGACTTCTCGTTCAGCGGGCTGAAGACGGCGCTCGTCTACCGGGTGCGCGAGCTGGGGGAGGAGCGTACGGCCGCTTCGGTCCCCGACCTAGCCGCGTCATATCAACGCGCCATCGTCGACCAGCTCGTCGTAAAGCTGGAGCGTGCGCTGGACCGGGGCGGGTGGGGAGTGGTCGCCCTCGGCGGCGGGGTCGCGGCGAACGTGGAGCTTCGGGAGCGTGCGGGCCAGCTGTGCGAGGCGCGGGAGATCGGGCTGAAGCTGGTTCCGCTCGAGCTGTGCACAGACAATGCCGCAATGATCGCCGCGGCGGCGGCGCACACGGAGCCGATCCCCTATCCCGACTACCTCACCTTCGACGCGAGCGCGCAGGCGGCGAACCTGGCTGTATAGACCATGGGGTTCGGCGAGCGGAGCGCGATACACGGATGTCGACCGACCGTACGGCTGTACGAGCGGCCTGAGTGCCACCTCTGCGAGGAGGCGATGGCGGAGCTCGAGGAGCTCCGCGCCGACGGCCTTCGGTTCGAGGTGCAGCGCGTGGACATCGAGTCCGACGACGCCCTGCTGCGGCGGTACGTGGAGAGGATCCCCGTCATCGAGCTGGGGGGCGAGGAGGTCAGCGCGCTCGGCCTTGACGCCGACGAGCTACGGCGCCGGCTCGCTACGGTGTCCCCATGATCGAGGACGCCGGGGGCGGCGCCGCCGCCCAGGAGTCTCCGGAGGAGGTCGGCGATGGGGACCGCCTTTCACTCGGGGTCGCCGCCCGCCTGTCGCGCTACCTGCAGGTGCTGACGCAGGCCCGCAAGATGGGCAAGGGCACGATCTCCTCCCAGGAGCTCTCCGACTACACCCACATCAACTCCACCCAGATCAGGCGGGACCTGTCCGGGTTTGGGAAGTTCGGCAAGCGGGGCGTCGGCTACAACGTCGACTCGCTGGTCCGCGAGATCCGCAAGATCCTGAGGACCGCGGGGCAGCACAACATTGCGCTGTTCGGCGCGGGCAACCTGGGTCAGGCGATCGCCAGCTCGGACATCTTCGCCGACCACGGGTTCCGGATCGTGGCCATGTTCGACGTGGACCCGGCGGTGATCGGACGCACGGTGGGCGGCCTGGAGGTGAGGCCCTTCGAGGAGCTGGAGCGAATCGTCTCGGAGGAGAGCGTCGTGGTGGGCGTTCTGGCGGTGCCCGCGGACAACGCCCAGGAGGTGGCCGACCGGCTGGTGGCGACCGGGGTGAAGATCATCTTCAACTACTCCGAGCAGCTGCTCCAGGTTCCGCCCGAGGTCACGGTCCACACCTCCAGCCCGGCGGTGGACCTGCTGTACGCGCTCTACTTCTATCTCACCTGAGCCCTGCCGAGTGCCTGTCAGGATGCCCCGATGACGCGGACAGCCGACCCTGATCCGCCCGACTCAGGGCTCGACCTAGAGCGGGTTCGGGCCACCTTCGAGGATTCCACGGACTTCACCATCGGGCTCGAGGAGGAGTTCGCCATCCTGAGCCCGGACACGCTCGAACTGGAGCACCGCTTCGGGCAGCTTCGGGACGCCTCCCAGTCCGACGATGTTCTGGCGCCCGCCGTGCGGGGAGAGCTGATCGATACCGAGATCGAGATCCGCTCCGGGCGCGGTGAAACCTTCTCCGAGGCGGCAGACCGCCAGCGGGAGCGCCGCGAGGCCCTGTTCTCGCTTGCCGACTCGCAGGGGCTCGCGCTGGCGGCGATGGGCACCCATCCCTGGGCGAACTACCTGGATCAGCGGATCATCGACACCCCGCACTACCAGCTGCTGCAGCACGAACTCGAGTGGGTCGCGCAGCGCAACAACACCTGGAGCCTGCACGTCCACGTGGGGATCCGTGGAGCCGACCGCGCGATCGCGGTCTGCGACTGGCTGCGCGAGCTGCTGCCCCCTCTGCTCGCGGTCTCGGCGAACTCACCTTTTCTCGATCACCGCGACAGCGGCCTTCATACGGTCCGCACCGAGATCTTCACGCGCACCTTCCCGCGGTGCGGGGTCCACGAGCCGTTCCGCACGTGGTCCCGGTACGCGGACCTTGTCGATCTCCTGACGGCGACCGAGACGGTGGTCGAGGCGACCCAGCTCTGGTGGTCGGTGCGCCCCCACCACGCGTTCGGGACGGTCGAGGTGCGGATCTGCGACGCCCAGACACGCGGCGACGAGTCGCTCGCCCTGGCGGGGCTGATCGCGGCCTGTGTCGCACAGGTGGCGATGGAGTACGACGAGCAAGGGTATGACGGGGCGGGGTCTCCCCTCGGCGGGAATCAGATCGAGGAGAACCTCTGGCGGGCGATCCGCTATGGGATGGACGGCGAGATGCTGGACTTCCGCGAACGTGAGCTCGTGCCCACCGCCAGGGTCCTGGAGCGCCTCATCGACTGGACCGCGCCGGCCCGCGAGCGGCTTGGCCTGTCGGGTGACCTGCCGGAGCTGAACGGCGCGCAGCGGGCACGCCGGGCGCTGGCCGAGGGGGCCTCGATCGAGCAGATCTATCGCGATGCGGTGGCCGAGACCGCTCGGACCTACGCTCCCGAGCGGGTGGCCAGCCAGCAATGAGGGGCGGGTTGCCGGTTGCCGCCTGCGGGGCCCAGGTGATTGACTTCGCGCATGGCTGAATCCGGCGAGGCGGGCGGCCAGCCCAGCGAGGAGGAGTTGCGCGCCCAGATCGAGGAGCAGGTCCGGAACCTGCAGGTCGAGGACCTCATCCTCCAGTCGGCGATCAGCATCCTCAACATCTCGGCGCGCCGGCTCGCGAAGGAGGAGGAACGCGACCTGGAGCAGGCGAAGACCGGCATCGAGGCGGCTCGCGGCCTGACCGAGTACGTGCCTGAGGAGGCGCGTCCCCAGCTGCGCCAGGCGGTCTCGGAACTGCAGCTGCTCTACGCGAAGCACGCGTCGGGTGAGGCGGGCGAGCCGCCGGGCGAAGAGGGCGGCGGGGGCGAGAGCCCGTCCCCGCCGGGGCCGAAGCCGGCAGGCGGAGGCACCTCCAAGCTCTGGACACCCGGCGACTGATTTGCCCGGCGGATGAGCCTACGGGCCAGCCTTGACCCCGGTTACACTGCCGCGCCGCCCCACACAAACGAACCGCATCAGCAGCAGACAGGAGCTGAACGAACTTGACTGACTTCTTGACCGATTACGGGGTTGTCTTCGCGCTCGGCTGCGCCGCCGCCGCCGTCGTCTACGGCCTCCTGATCACCCAGCGGCTCCTGGCGAAGCCAGCCGGAAACGACCGCATGGTCGAGATCTCCGGCGCCGTCCAGGAAGGCGCCAGCGCCTACCTGAAGCGGCAATACACGATCATCGCCGGGGTCGGGCTGGTCGTGGCCCTGCTGCTGATCCCGCTCCAGAACGTCGAGACCGCGATCGGGTTCGCGATCGGCGGGATTCTTTCGGGGGCCGCCGGGTTCATCGGGATGAACCTGTCGGTGCGCGCCAACTCGCGCGTCGCCGAGGCCGCCCGCGGCGGCATCCCGCCGGCCCTGGATGTCGCCTTCAAGGGCGGCTCGGTCACCGGTCTGCTCGTCGTCGGCCTGGCCCTGCTCGGGGTCGCCGGCTACTACGGAGCACTTGTCCTGCTGGACTTCGAGGACAAGGAGGCGGTGGACGCCCTGATCGGGCTCGGCTTCGGCGGCTCGCTGATCTCGGTCTTCGCGCGCCTCGGCGGCGGAATCTTCACGAAGGCGGCCGACGTCGGGGCCGACCTGGTCGGAAAGGTCGAAGTCGGGATCCCCGAGGACGACCCGCGCAACCCGGCCGTGATCGCGGACAATGTCGGGGACAACGTCGGGGACTGCGCCGGGATGGCGGCCGACCTGTTCGAGACCTACGCGGTCACGGCCGTCGCGGTGATGCTTTTGGGCGTCCTCACGTTCACGCCCGAGTACGCCCGCGAGGTCGCGATCTATCCGCTGGCGCTCGGCGGCGTGGCGATCATCGCCTCGATCATCGGAGCCCTCTCCGTACGTACCCGGACCGGCAACGTGGAGCGGGCGCTGTATGTGGGCCTGGCGGTCTCGGCTGTGCTCTCGGCCGTGGCCTTCTATCCGATCACCGACTGGCTGATGAGCGATCCGCTGCGGCTCGGGTTCTCCAAGGCGGGCGCCGATGCGGTCAGCGTCACCGAGCTGTGGCTGTGCGGCCTGATCGGGGTGGGCGTCACTGCGCTGCTGTTCGTGATCACCGACTACTACACGTCCACCCGCTTCCGGCCGGTGCGGACCATCGCCGAGGCCTCGGAGACCGGTCACGCGACCAACATCATCCAGGGGCTGGCGCAGGGGTTCCAGTCCACCGCCGCTCCCGTGCTGGTGATCGTGCTGGCGATCCTGGGCGCCAACGAGCTGGCCGGGATCTACGGCATCGCCATCGCCGTGATGGCGCAGCTGTCTCTGACCGGCCTGATCGTCGCGCTCGATGCGTTCGGCCCGATCACCGACAACGCGGGCGGGATCGCCGAGATGGCCGATCTGCCGCAGGAGGTGCGCGACATCACCGATCCGCTGGACGCGGTGGGCAACACGACGAAGGCAGTGACCAAGGGGTATGCGATCGGCTCGGCCGCGCTGGCGGCGCTGGTGCTGTTCAACGCGTTCATCTTCGAGTTGCAGGAGGAGGACCCGGACCAGGCGTTCAGCTTCGACATCGCCTCGCCCGACGTCCTGATCGGGTTGCTGATCGGGGGGATCATGGTCTACCTGTTCTCGGCGCTCTCGATCGAGGCGGTCGGGCGAGCCGGGGGACAGGTGGTCGAGGAGGTGCGGCGCCAGTTCCGCGAGAAGCCGGGGATCATGCAGGGCACCGAGAAGCCCGACTACGCCGGCTCGGTCGCGATCGTTACCGCCTCGGCCCAGCGGGAGATGATCCTGCCCTCGCTGATCCCGATCATCGTCCCCGTGGTGGTCGGCCTGTTGAGCTATCAGGCTCTCGGCGGCCTGCTGATCGGAGTGATCGTGGTCGGGATCTTCGCCGCGATCTCCATGACCGCCGGCGGCGGCGCGTGGGACAACGCGAAGAAGCTGATCGAGGACGGCGCCTTCGGCGGCAAGGGCTCGGACGCGCACGCGGCCTCGGTGACTGGCGACACGGTCGGGGATCCCTACAAGGACACCGCCGGCCCGGCGATCAACCCGATGATCAAGGTCACCAACATCGTCGCGATCCTGATCATCCCCATAGTCGCCCTCTAGCTGTGACGCGCGGCCGAGGCATCGCCTCGGCCGCGCGTATCGTTTGATGCGCCTTGGCTAGAAGGATCCCGCGGGACGAGTCGCTGGCGCGCGTGCACGGCACGGGGGCGCTGTTCTCGACGGCGTACGGAAACGTCGGTTCGTCCATCTACTACGCGCTTGGAGTGGTTGCCGCGTTCGCGCTCGGCCTGACCCCGATCGCGTTCCTGGTGGCGGGTCTGATCTTCATGCTGACCGCCGCCACGTACTCCGAGGCCACGGTGATGTACCCCGAGGCGGGCGGGTCCTCGAGCTTCGCGCGACACGCCTTCAACGAGCTGGTCAGCTTCCTCGCGGCGTGGGGGCAGATGCTGAACTACGTGATCACGGTCGCGATCTCGGCCTTCTTCGTTCCGGACTACTTCTCGGTCCTCTGGGAGCCGCTGGGGGACAGCCCGACGGACATCTTCTTCTCGATCGCCCTGATCGCAGGGCTGGTCGGCATCAACATCCTCGGCGGCCAGGAGTCGGCGCGACTGAACATCGTGCTCGCGATCGGCGACCTGCTGACCCAGGTGTTCCTGGTCGGCCTGGGCGTGTTTCTGGTGCTCAACCCCGACACGCTGGCGGGGAACGTGGAGTTCGGGGTGGCACCCACCTGGGGTGACTTCGCGCTCGGGGTCGCGCTCGGGATGATCGCGTACACGGGGATCGAGACCCTGTCGAACATGTCCGAGGAGGCGCGCGACGCGCCACGGACGATTCCCCGGGCGGTGGGGCTGGTCGTGGCTGCGGTGCTGGTCCTGTACCTGCTGATCCCGCTCGTCGCGCTGTCCGCGATGCCGGTGACCGAATCCGGCGGCGAGTTCACGACCGAGCTGGGGACGACCTACGCCGAGAACCCGATGCTGGGGATCGTGGACAACATGGGGTTGAGCGCGGCGTTCACTGACGTGCTGCGCATATACGTGGGGATCCTGGCGGGGGTGATCCTGATCATCGCGACCAACGCCGGGCTGATCGGCCTGTCGCGGCTGACCTTCTCGATGGGGACGTACCGGCAGCTGCCGCAGAGCCTCCGTGCCATCCACCCGAAGTTCAGGACTCCCTATCTGGCGCTGATCGTCTTCGGGGCCGTCTCGGTCGCCGCGCTGATCCCGGGCGAGACCGAGCTGCTTGCGACGATGTACTCGTTCGGTGCGATGCTCTCGTTCACGATCGCGCACCTGGCGCTGGTGCGCCTGCGCCAGCGCTATCCGGACCGGGAGCGGGAGTGGCGGGCGCCGTTCAGCATCCGCATGCGTGGATGGGACCTGCCGCTGACCGCCGTGTTCGGGTGCATGGGGACCGGGGCCGCCTGGATCGTCGTGATGGCCCTCAACACGCGAACGCTCATCCTCGGGTCGATCTGGATGCTGGTCGGGATCACCACCTACGTCGTGTACAGGCGGGTCCAGGGCTTGCCGCTGACCGAAACCCACAAGGTGATCCTCCCGGAGGCGCTCGGGGTGGAGGAGATCGAGTACGAGAGCGTCCTGGTCGCCTTCGAGGACGACGCGCCCTTCTCGGAGGACACGGTTGCGACGGCGGTCAAGCTCGCGGCCAAGAGGCGGCGTGGCGTCCACGTGGTTTCGATGCTGACCGTCCCGCAGAGCCTGCCGCTGGACGCGCCCGTGCCCGAACGGGAATCCGAGGCGCAGTCGAAGGTCGAGCAGGCGAAGCTGATCGGGGGGCTCAGGGTGAGCGGGCACGTGCACCGGGTTCGACCGAACCAGGCTGGGCACTCGATCGCGCAGGAGGCGGCGGAGATGCAGGCGAGCGCGGTGGTCGTGGGGCTGCGCTACCGCGACGGACGGCCGCTGTACGGCAAGACACTTCAGGCGATCCTGGCCGAGCGGCCCTGCCGCGTGATCGTGGTGGGGGAGCCGACCTTGGCTCGCGCAGAGGCCGAGCGGGCTGAGGGGATGGGGGTGCCGGGATGAGCGGGGGGCCGGATAGGGACCGGCGGGGTCCCGCTCTGGGCCCCGCTTACACGATCGCGACGCGAGTGTTCTCGGTGACGATCATCGGGTTCGGGTTGGCGATGGTGGTGGTGACGCTGGCGCGCGGGGGAGGGCCGGTGGCGCTGGGAGTGATCTTCGGGCTGCTCTTCGTCGGCATCGGCGCCGGCCGGCTGTGGGTGTCCACGCGGTCATGAGGGCGCGGCAGTTGATGGGGGTGCCGTTCCTGTACGCCGTCGCGGCGTCGGCGGTCGGGTTCTCCATCTACTTCTCGATCGGGGTTGTCGCAGACCGGGGCCTGGGGCTGACGCCGTTGATCTTCCTGGGGGCCGGGGTCCTGTTTGCGATCACGACGCTCACCTACGTCGAGGGCGGGGCGATGTACCGGGAGCGCGGGGGATCCTCGACGTTCGCGCGCCACGCGTTCAACGAGCTGATCAGCTTCATCGCGGGGTGGGCGATCCTGATCGACTACGTGATCGTGATCGCCGCCGCGGCGGTCTCGGTCCCGCACTACCTGACTCCGATCTGGGGAGAGCTGGGATCGGGGTGGCAGGAGCGGGTGGCGGCGGCGGTGGTGATCGCGATGGCGGCATTCATCAACGTGACCGCGGTGACGGGCGGGAGCCGGGCGAACCGGTTGGTGGTGCTGGCGCTCGCGGACCTCGGGCTTCAGCTGCTGGTGATCGCGGTCGGGGTGATGGTTGTCTTCGAGCCTTCGGCGCTGACCGCGGAGCTGGACCTGTTCACGACGCCCAGCTTCGAGGACATCGTGTACGCGGGGGTGGTTGCGACGATCGCCTACGCCGGGATCGAGGCGGCGAGCGACCTGGCACCTGACCTTGACTTCGAGGAGGGTGAGCTGAGGAGGATCGCCTCGGCGGGAGCCGTGATGGTGCCGCTGCTGTACGCCGGGATGGCGGCGGTGGCGCTGATGGCCGTGCCGGTGGTTGCGGGGCCGGACGGGCCGGAGACCGCCCTGTCGGGAGTGCTGGTGGAGGCGCCGGTCCTGGGGGTGGTGCAGTCATTCGAGCCTGCGTGGGTGGCGGACGTGATGCAGTGGGCCGTGGTGCTGGTGGCCACGCCGGTGTTGGTGTGGGCTGCGAACACCTCGATGCTGGGGTTGTCCCGCCACGTGTACGTGCTGGCGCGGAACAGGCAGATACCGAGTTGGGCGGGACGGCTGCACAGGACCTACGCCACTCCGTTCATCGCGATCGCGATCGCGGCGGTGCTGGCGGTGGCTTTCGCGCTGCCGGGGAACATCGAGTTCCTGGCCGGGGTGTATGCGTTCGGCGCGCTGCTGGCGGCGACGATCGCGCACCTGGCGATCATCCGGCTGCGTGTGAGCGACCCGGAAAGGGAGCGGCCCTACCGGGTGCCGTTCAACATCAGAGTCAGAGGTGGGGAGGTGCCGCTGCCGGCCGTGTTCGCGGCGGTCGTCAGCGGGCTCGCTTGGGTCAGCGTGATCGCTTTTCACGAGGAGGCGGTCTACGTGGGCGGAGGCTGGATGGTGTTCGGGCTGGTGACCTACCTCGTGTACCGGAAGGCGTTCGAGGGGGTCGCGCTCACCAGGCGGGTCACGGTGCCCGAGGCGGCGCTGAAGAAGGAGGAGACCGAGGTCGAGTTTCGGACGATCCTGGTGCCGGTGTTCGGGACGAAGCTGGATGACGACATCGTCGCGACAGCCGGCCGGCTGGCGGACGCGGAGGTGCGGGATGGGACGGCGCCTCCGCGCATGGACATCGTCTATGTGGCGGAGTTGCCGCTGACCGTCCCGATCGATGCGCCGCTGCCGGGAGAGGTGAAGAAACGGGCGGATCGTGCGCTCGCGCGGGCCGATGAGGTGGCGGACGAGTACGAGAACGTGGACGTGGGGACGGCGTTCGTGCGGGCGCGGAGCCGCGGGGCGGGCATCGTGTCCGAGGCGCGGCAGCGGGGTGCGGAGCTGATCGTGATGGGCGCGGAGCCGCCCAGCCGGGTGCGGGGAGGCGCGATCCTCGGTGGGATCGGGGCGGCGCGGCCGGACGAGATCGGGAAGGTGACGGAGTACGTGCTGCAGAAGGCTCCGTGCAGGGTGCTGCTCACCGCACCGCCCGAGGGCTAGTCGAGCGGGGCGTGGTTCTAGTATCCGGCGCGTGTTCGTACTGATCGTCGGATGCGGTCGGGTGGGGTCCTCGGTGGCGCGCAGCATGCTGCGCCAGGGACACGAGGTGTCATGCCTGGACGAGGACCCCGAGGCACACGCGCGCCTGGAGGTGGGGCTGGAGCGCTCGTGGGAGGACTCGGGCGGGCAGTTCACGGTGGGGACGGCGCTCGAGACGGACGCGCTGGATGCCGCGGGGATCGGGCAGGCCGATGCGTTCGTGGCCTCGACGGACGGCGACAACACCAATGTGGTGATCGCCCAGATCGCGAGGCGGCGCTACAACGTCCCGACTGTGGTGGCCAGGATCCTGGATCCGCTGCGGGCCGAGTGGTACGAGAAGCAGGGGCTCAGGACGATCTGTCCGACGCGGTCGGCGATCAACATGCTCGAGGAGGAGCTGCTGACGGCCGCCGGCGACGGGGTGCGCTGGGAGGGTGGCGATCCCGGGGAGACCGGGCCCTGATGGCAGAGCGGAAGTACATGATCATCGTGGGCGCGGGGAAGGTCGGGTGGAACCTGGCGCGCGAGCTGATCGACAAGGGGCACGAGGTGACCCTGATCGAGAACAACCGCGACCGCTACCTGACGGTGGAGCAGGAGCTCGAGCACAGCGTGCAGTACGGGGATGCCTCGGAGCTGTGGGTGCTGGAGCGGGCGGGGATCTCTCGCGCCGACATGGTGATCGCGGTCACCGGTGACGACGAGGACAACATGCTGATCTGCCAGGTGGCGAAGGAGAAGTACCTGGTGGACCGGATCATCGCGCGGGTGAACAACCCGCGGAACCGGCCCCACTTCGAGCTGTTGGGGGTGAAGCCCTACGTGTCGGCGACGGATCTGATCCTGCGGGTGATCGAGCACGAGGTGCCGGAGTACGGGCTGGTGCATTTGCTGGATCTGCCCGAGGAGCGGCTGGAGATCATCGAGCTGCTGCTGGGGGACGACTCCCGGGTGGCTGGGCGGAGGGTCGGGGACCTGAACATGCCCGAGGGGACGCTCCTGATCAGCGTTCTGCGGGAGGGGCAGGGTGGATTCGTGCCGGGGCCCGACACGGTATTGGAGGTGGGGGACGAGGTGCTGGCGGTGCTCGACCCAAGGGTCGAGGAGGATCTGAAGACGTTCTTCGGCCCCGACGGTGCGGGCGAGTGACGGGCGCTGCAGCGTGAGGGCCGAGTACCTGCTGATCGGCGGTGGGATGGCCGCAGGCAACTGCGCGGCGGAGCTGCGGAAGAGGGATCCCGACGGCTCGGTCATGGTGGTGGGGAGGGAGCCGGAGCCGCCGTACGAGCGGCCGCCCCTCTCGAAGGAGTACCTGCGGGGTGACGCGGAGAGGAAGGACGCGTACGTGAACGACCCCGGGTGGTACGAGGAGAATGCGGTGGAGCTGCGGACGAAGACGAACGTGATGTCGTTCGACGCCGAGGGGCGGACGGCGAAGTTGCAGGGTGGGGACGAGGTGGAGTTCGAGAAGGCGCTGCTCGCCACCGGCGCGAATGTGAACATCCTGAGGGTGGAGGGTGCAGAACTGGAGGGGATCCACTACCTGCGGGCGTTCGGGAACTCGGACGCGATCCGGGCGGATGCCGAGAAGGCGGGGAGGGTGGTGCTGATCGGGGGCAGCTACATCGGGTGCGAGGTGGCGGCCTCGCTGACCGCAAGGGGGACGGAGTGCGCGGTGGTGATGATGGAGGACGTGGCGCTGTCGCGGACGTTCGGGGAGGACGCGGGACGGTGGTTTCAGGGGCGGATGGAGGAGCACGGGGTGGAGTTCCACGGCGGGGAGACGCTGGCGGCGTTCGAGGGCGATGCGGGAGTGTCCGCCGTCGTGACCGAGAGCGGGAAGACGGTCGAGGGCGACTTCGCGGTGGTGGGGGCCGGGGTGAAGCCGGATGTGATGCTGGCGGAGCGAGCCGGGCTGGAGGTCGAGAACGGGATCGTCTGCGACTGCACTTTGCAGACCTCGGTGGAGGGCATCTACGCCGCGGGGGACGTGTGCAGCTATGAGAGCGTGGTGCACGGGCACGTGGTGCCCTACTTCTTCAGCGACCTCGCCGACTGGGCTTCGCTGGAGTACGTGGGGCCGGCTTACGAGTGGGACGAGGAGGTGTGGCGCGGTGACCGCGACGCGGGTGAGTTCAGCGTCTTCTACCTCGAGGACGGCAAGGTGGCGGGAGCCCTGGCCGTCGGCCGCTCCGAGGACCTGGGATACGCCCGGGAACTGCTCGCGAAGGGGACAGACGTGTCGGGCTCGAAGGACGTCCTGGCCGACGCGGACGCGGATCTCGGGCCGCTTTCCACCTGAGTCGACGGCGGGTGC
>JAJTCK010000045.1 GCA_021323175.1 Solirubrobacterales bacterium
TACTCGGGGCTGCTCGACGGGATGCTGTGCGACGACGGCGACCCGGATCCCCCGCCGCCGGGCATCGAAACCCGCGCCGCCCCCACGCTGATGGAGGGACCGGGCGGCCGCCGCTCCGTCGCGACCGCGACCCTGGACTTCGCGGCCTCCTTGCGCACCGGCGCCTGAGCGGCCTGAATGGTGGTCCGGGAGACAAAGGCCGGAGGATGCAGCGGTTTCGCGCTGGACCGACACGGGTAGAGCGAATGCTTTCTGCGTGTAGCCTGATCACAGCGAGGCCCTATGAAGACGGTCGCCATTCTCCCGGTCAAGAAGTTCGACGCCGCATACAGCAGGCTCGCGGAGCGGCTGACCCAGGAGCAGCGCAGACGGGTCGCCGAGGCGACCTTCCTGGACATGCTGGGCAAGATCCGCCGTTGCCGCACGGTCTCCGAGACGGTCGTGATCACGGCCGACGAGGGCGCCGCCCGCCACTCGAACTGGCTGGGACACCCGGTCGTGCGCCAGGCCAGCGACCAGGGGCACACCTCGGCCGCGAACGCCGGCGTGCGGGCCGCCCTGGAGCGCGGCGCCGACCGGATCGCGATGCTGGCCACGGATTGCCCCCTCTTCGACCCAGCCGAGCTCGACGACCGCCTCGGCATTACCCCCAGGTCCGCATTGATCATTCCCGACCAGGCCGGCACGGGCACGAACGCGCTGGTCCTGTGCCCCCCGGACGCGTTCGAGCCGGCGTTCGGCGTGGACAGCTGTGCCCGCCACATCGGGCACGCGAGGAGGGCCGGGATCAGCTTCGCTCTCGAGCGGCTCGAGTCCCTGGCGGTGGACCTGGACACCCCAGAGGACATGGAGACGCTCCGCGACGCCCTGCTGCTGGCGCCGGAGCGCTCGCTGCGCACGGCACAGGTGCTCTGGGAGGTCGGCGAGGCCCCACGGCCCTCGCCCCCTCGGGCGACTCCTCCCGAGACCGCCGCGGCCGCCTGAGCCGGCTTTGACCATTCCCGAGCTTCGCGTGCGGCCGCTGGTCGGGCTGCCCGAGGTCAGGGACGGCGCCCGCATCGGCGAGCTCGTCGCGGCAACCGGACGGCCGGGCGGCGACGAGGTCGTCGTCATCTCCCAGAAGATCGTCTCGAAGGCCGAGGGCCGGCTGCGCCGCCTCGAAGGTGTCACGCCCTCCGGGCGCGCTCGCAAGCTGGCCGAGGCGACCGGCAAGGACCCGGCGCTGGTGGAGCTGGTCCTGGCCGAGAGCAGGTCGGTCGTCCGAGCGGAACCGGGAGTCCTGATCACCGAGACGAACGACGGATGGGTCTGCGCCAACGCGGGAATCGACTCCTCGAACCTGCCTGGAGAGGGATGGGTTGCGCTCCTGCCCGAGGACGCCGATGCGTCCGCCAGGCGCATCAGGGCCGAGGTCCGCGATGCCTCGGACGCGTCACCCGCCGTCGTGATCGCCGACAGCTTCGGGCGCCCCTGGCGCCTCGGCCAGGCCGAGGTCGCACTGGGCTGCGCCGGGCTGGCGCCGCTCGACGACTGGCGCGGCCGGCCGGACGCTCACGGCCGCACGCTGGCCGGGACGCGGATCGCCGTCGCCGACCAGGCGGCGGCGGCGGCCGACCTGGTCCGCGACAAGGACTCGGCGGTGCCGGGCGCGATCCTGTCCGGTCTCGGCCGCTTCGTGACCGACGACGATGGACCCGGTTCGAAGGCGCAGCAGCGCCCCGCCGACCAGGACCTGTTCCGCTAGGAGCCGACCCCCGCGCTCGGGCTCTTTGCGTGCGCCTCGGCCTTGACCGCTGCGATCTCCTCCTTGGACATCGGCAGCGCAGCCGAGCCCTCGTGTGTGAACTCGGGCGGGTCGTAGACCTGGCCGGGCGTCCCACCGACGGCGAGGACCCGGGCGGGCTCGTCCCCCGTCACCAGCTTGCGCTTCTCGTCGGGGCCGACGCGGGCCCAGACGCCGGGCTCGAGCTCGTACTCCTCGCCCCCCACGCGCAGCGTCGCCCTCCCGGAGAGGAGTGTGTAGACCTCCTCCTGGGCATCGTGGCTCTGGTCGTGCTCGGGGTACACCTTGAAGTTGGGCGGCAGATCCATCACGGCGAGGCCGAAAGAGGTCACGCCGAGCCCGGCGCGGACGCGACGGAACCCTCCCCCGAAGATCGCTTCGAAGTCCTCGGTGCGCTTGACGGTCACGTCGGCCATTTCCTATTCCTCTCTCGCCGCGTCGCGGGTCCTAGCCGGAACCGATTGCCAGCACTGCGGCCCCACGAACCTTACCCTCGCGCAGGTCAGCCAGTGCGTGATTTGCATCCGCAAGGGCGTAGGGCTGCACGGCGGCACGCACCGGCACCTCGGGCGCCATTCTCAGGAACTCCTCGCCGTCGGCACGGGTCAGGTTGGCGACCGAGCGCACGGAGCGCTCCTCCCAGAGCAGCTCGTAAGGGAAAGAGGGGATGTCGCTCATGTGGATCCCCGCGCACACGACCACCCCGCCCCGGTCGAGAGCGGCTAGAGCAAGCGGAACGAGGCCTCCCACGGGAGCGAAGACGATCGCTGCGTCCAGCGGCTCGGGCGCTCCGCTCCCGCCCTGCCCGGTCCGGGCGGTTGGACCCGCCCAGACCGCTCCCAGCTCTCTCGCAAGGCTCTGGGCGGCTTCATCGTCCTCCCGCGTGAACGCGTGGACCCGGCGGCCCTGGTGCACGGCGACCTGACAGACAAGGTGCGCCGAGGCGCCGAACCCGTAGAGCCCGAGCCGCTCCGCGTCACCCGCCATCCTCAGCGCCCGGTAACCGATCAACCCCGCGCACAGCAGCGGCGCCAGCGCGGCGTCCTCGTAGGCCTCCGGCGCCGGCAGGCAGAAGCGCTCGTCGGCCACGGCCATCTCGGCGTAGCCGCCGTCTCGCAGGTACCCGGTGAACTCCGCCCGCTCGCACAGGTTCTCTCTGCCCGAGCGACAGAAGCGGCACTCCCCGCATGCCCAGGCAAGCCACGGAACGCCCACCCTGTCCCCCAACGCGAACCTGGCCGCGCCGGGCCCCAGCTCCTCGACCCTTCCGGCGATCTGGTGCCCGGGGATCACGGGGAGCTTTGGATCGGGCAGCTCACCGTCGATCAGGTGCAGATCAGTCCGACAGACTCCGCACGCGCCGACCGCGATCCTGACCTGGCCGCGGGCCGGCTCGGGGGCGGGCAGCGCGACGTCCGCCAGCGGGCGGCCGACGGACTGCAGCTGCATCGCCCTCATCAGGCCGGCTGCCGGGCCGGTTCCTGCTCGTAGGTCTGGACGATCTCGTAGAGGGTGGTGCGCTGGGCGGGAACCCTGCCGGCGGCCCGCGCCGCGTCGATCAGCTGCTCTGGCTCCAGGCGTACGCCGTGCTGAGAACCGGCCATGCGAGAGATGTTCTCCTCCATCAGCGTCCCGCCAAGGTCGTTCACGCCCCAGCGCAGGCTCTCGGTTGCGGCGTCCAACCCCATCTTCACCCAGCTCGCTTGGAGGTTTGTGATGGAGCGCCCCAGGGCCAGGCGGAACGCGGCGGTGTGCTTGAGGTTCTCGGCGCGCGAGATCTCCTCGACGCCGTGAGTGCGCCCTAGGAGCGTGTTGAACGGGATGAAGCTGAGCGGGACGAACTCGGTGATGCCGCCCGTACGCTCCTGTAGCTCGCGTATCACCCGCATGTGCCTGGCGAGCTCGCGCGGCTCTTCGATGTGCCCGAACATCACGGTCGAGGTCGAGCGCAGGCCGGCGCGGTGGCTCGCCTCGATGATCTCGATCCAGCGGGCGACCGGCAGCTTGTTCGGCGAGATCCTCTGGCGCACCCCGTCGTCCAGCACTTCGGCCGCAGTCCCTGGGGTGGAGCCGAGCCCGCACTCCAACAAATAGTCGAAGACCTGCGCGGGGGAGCGCCCGGAGCGTTCGCACATGAAGTGGACCTCCATGGGTGAGAACGCGTGCAGGTGAAGCTGGGGAGCCTGCTCCTTCGCCAACCGCAGCCAGCGCCCGTAGTCCTCGAGCGAGTAGTCCGGGTGGATTCCCCCCTGCATGCAGATCTCGGTGGCCCCGAACTCGATCGCCTCGGCGATCCTGGCGGCGAAGTCCTCCTCCGTGACCTCGTAGGCGTCAGGCGAGCGCTTGCCCTGGCCGAACCCGCAGAACGCGCAGCCGACCACGCAGACGTTCGTGAAGTTCACATTCCGGTTGACGACGAAAGTCGCCGTCTCGCCGGCCAGCTCCGCGCGCAGCTCGTCCGCGGCGATCCGCATCTCCTCGATCACCTCGGGGCGGGTCTCGGCGAACAGCGCGGTCAGCTCGTCCTCGGTCAGCGGCTCGCCGTCGCGGGCCCGCTCGACCGCCCGCGGCGCGAGCCTCGGCTCCGGCGGCGTCTCCTGCCCGCGCCCGGATCCACGGCGCGGGATGAAGCTCCAGTACTTCAGCTTCACCACGTCGAGCACGCCCTGCTCCATCCAGTCCGGGTCCAGGTACCGGGGATAAACACAGAGGCGCTCGCTCAGCGCGTACCCCCGCGGTGCCAGGCGCTTGCGCACCTGGTGGGGGCTGGGAAACGGATGCTCGGGGGAGATGTGGTCCCCGTTAGACGAGAGGCCTCCCAGGTCGGTCGCCCCGGCCTCCACCAGTTCGTCCCACCAGTCCGCCAGGTTGGGCGGCACCTGGATCCCGACATCCGGCATCAGCCGCCGCGCCTCGCCGATCAGCCGCTTCATGTCGCGGAGCGTGACTCGACAAGCCCAACCAGGTGTGTCCTCAGGGTGGGCCGAATCGCCAGACTGGCCCAGGGTTGCCACGCCATCGGCGCCCCCGCCCGGCAGCCCCGCAGGCGAAGCCGAGGAGATGCCGGTTGATGGCGAAGCCGCCCAGCGGTTAGTGGACGCGGCGTCCGCGATGTCCGCCACCTCCTGGCCGTAGTAGCGCGGGTGGGGCACGAAGTTCTGGAGGATCACCTCCTGGATGTGACCGTGTCGCTTGTGGGAGGCCGCGATCGCCTCGAGCGAGGCGACCCGCTCGGACTCGGTCTCGCCGATGCCGACCAGGATCCCGCTCGTGAACGGGATGCGCAGCTCGCCGGCCGCGTCGATGGTCTCCATGCGACGGGCGGGATGCTTGCTCGGGGAGCCGGCGTGAACCGTCTCCATCAGGCGCTCGGAGACGGACTCGAGCATCAGCCCCTGTGAGGCGGTCACCTGGCGCAGACGGACCAGATCCTCTCGGGAGAGAACTCCCAGGTTCGTGTGAGGAAGCATCCCCCGCTCGAGCGCGCGCTCGCAGGCCCAGACGACGTAGGAGGTGAAGTCGTCGTGTCCCCACGAGCGCAGGCGCTCGGCGACCACCGGGTTCACCTCGGGCATCTCGCCCGTCAGCACCAACAGCTCCTTGGTGTTGCGCCTGACCGCCTCGTCTAGCTTGCGCTCGACGTCCTCGGGGTCGTGGATGTGGGCCTGGCGTGTGGCGAACGCGCAGTACTTGCAGAAGCACCGGCACGTGCGCGACAGCGACACGGTGTGGTTGCGCGAGAAGGTGACGCGGCGCATCAGTCGCGGGAGCGGCTGCCGTTGGCGCAGCAGCCGAGGTCGATCACGAAGGCCATCAGGCCCGAACCCTACCCAGGCCGGCACTCAAGCCGGGGCGGCGGGCACGGCCGCCCCGGTGGAAACCGCTGCGATCAGTCGCCTGCGATGCCCCCCGGCGGCTTCGACGGCGGCTGGCCGCCCGAGCCGCCGTGCTCCTGGCGAAGCGGAGGGGACTGGCCCGCGGGTGGCGCTGGGCCGCGCGGGGCGACCTCGTCAGCGACCTCCTGGGCCGGCCCGCTGCTGGGTTCGATCACGAAGCGGTACAGGGCCGCGGCGGCGACCCCTCCCACCAGCGGAGCGAGGACGTAGAGCCATGCGTCCGTGAACTCATTGCCCACCAGCGCCGGGCCGAACCAGCGGGCCGGATTGAACGATCCGCCCGTAAGCGGGCCGAAGACCATGACGAGGAAGCCCAATGCGGCGCCAATCGTGAGCGGCGCCCACTTGCGAGTCTCGGGGTTGAGGGCGAGCGTCAGCACCACGAGCACCAGCACGAAGGCGCCGATCCCCTCGATCGCGGCGCCCTGCGCGGCGCTGCCGACCAAGTCGCTGAGCTTCGTGGCGCCGTAGTCCGAGGCGCGTCCCTCATCGAGCAGCAGCCACTTGGTCATCAGGGCGCCGAGCACGCCGCCCGAGAGCTGGGCGAGCATGTAGACGAGCCCGTCCACGGGGTCGATCCTCCGCAGCGTGATGAAGGCTGCCGTCACAGCGGGGTTGAAGTGGCCCCCGCTTGCGATACCGATGCTGGCGATCAGCGCGAACAGCACGAAGGCGTGGGTGAGGCCGACCACGGCGAAGTCCGATCCGAACTGGGCGTTCTGCCCCGAGGCGACGTAGAGGACGACCACGCTGGTCACGAAGAAGACCAGCAGAAGCGTTCCCACCAACTCTGCGATGTAGGACGCGAGACCTCGATCTTGCACGGTGAAGCGACCTCCTCGGTTAGCGCTGGATTGCCTGCCAGGTGCTCGGCGCGCGCCAGTCTAGCCGGATCGGAGGCGTCCCTGCGCTAGCCTCGCGGCCGAGATGGGACGAGTCGCCGCGTCGCTGGCGGCCGCACTCACGGCGCTGGCCCTGGCGGCCTGCGGCGGCGGGGACGGCGCTGAACCGGACGCGCCGAGTGGCGCGACGCTGGTGCTCGACTTCCAGCCGAACGCGGTCCACGCACCGCTCTACGCCGCCGCCCGGCCCGGTGGCTACATCGCCGACGCCGGCGTCGATCTGCAGATACGCGAGCCATCGAGCGCCGCCGACGGCGCGAAGCTGCTCGAGACTGGCCGAGCCGACATGGCCATCCTCGACGTCAACGACCTCGGCATCGCGCGGGCGCGAGGGCTGGACGTTGTCGCGGTCGCGGCGCTCGTCCAGAGGCCGCTCGCCTCGGTGATCACCGCGGATCCGCAGCGCATCGCGACGCCGTCCGACCTCGACGGAGCGAGCGTGGGAATCACCGGTGTTCCCTCGGACGATGCGGTGCTCGACACGGTCCTGGAAGCGGGCGGGGTCGCACCCGGATCAGTGGACCGCGTGACGATCGGCTTCGCCGCGGTCCCCGCGCTGGCTGCCGGCCGGGTCGACGCCGCGACGGCGTTCTGGAACGCGGAGGGCGTCGAGCTCAGGCAGGAGGGGATCGCGACGGGCGAATTCCGCGTGGACGAGCTGGGCGCGCCCCGGTACCCGGAGCTGGTCGTGGTGGCGCGTGGCGACCGGGCCCCCGACGACGCCGACGTCGTCTGCCCGGTTCTGGATGGCCTCTCGCGCGCCTATGACGACCTGGAGCAGGACCCGGACGCGAGCCTCGACGCATTGCTGGAAGAGGTCCGGCAGGCCGATCCGGACTCGCAGCGCGCCCAGTTCGCGGAACTGATCGCAAGCGACGCCTTCTCGCCGCGCGACGACGGACGGGCGAACCCTGCGCTCACGGCCGAGGGGTACAGGGGCTGGTTCGAGTGGGCCTCCGAGCGTGGTGTGATCGGGCAGGCAGCGAGCGCGGAGACGATCCGGGAGGGGTTCGCGATCGACCAGATCCGCGCCTGCGCAACCGGCTAGCGGCCGGCGAGGGCGCGCTCCGCCAGTTCCGGCAGCTCGCGGACCATCCGCGACCTCGGCACCGCAAACGCCAGCCCGGCCTGGTCGGCGCGTCGCTTGGTCTCCAGATCGGTGTGCTGGTAGAAGCCGATCACGGGTGCGAGGGAGTCGGTCAGATCCTCGGGCGCGACGGCGTCCAGGTCGGCGACGATCAGCTCCGCCCCCTGCAAGGACCCTGCTTCCGCGCTGGTGGCGGTGCTGACGTCGTGTCCGGCCGCTGTCAGGGAGGTCGTGACCCTGCTGGAGAGCATCAGGTCGCCCACGATGGCGGTTACGCGCGCCATCCCGGTCCGGCCTACAGGTTGCGGCGCTGGCGGAACTCGCGCCGGACGCTCTCGGGGCGGCCCCACATCTGCACGACCTCGGCCCGGCCTTCGCGGGCGTCCCGGATCCGCATCTCGCCCTCGATGCCCTCGCGGTCCAGCCTTCGCAGCACACCGCGCACGGTCTCGGCTGCTGCCGCATGTCCGAAGCCTTTTGCGACGTTGATCCGCCAGTCCCAGTCGGCGCGCGAGTAGGGCTGGGCGTTGATCTGGGCGAGGATCACGGCGGCATCGACGTAGCGGCCGCGGTCGCCGATGCGCAGGTCCAGCTCCAGGTCGGTCCAGTCCTCGGGAAGCGAGGCGACGACTTCCTCGAATCTCACGGTCAATGCCATTCCTGCCTGCAGCGTAATGGCCGAAATCCGCGCGCGTATCATCGCCAATCAGTTCGCGTCAGAGGTCGAAGCCTTCGTCGCCTGGCAGTACCGACCCGGCGTAGTTTTCAGCGCTCCGCGCTCACTCGCATGCGACGTGCGAGAGGTGTGCCCAGGGCGTGCTCGTCACCGGACACGGACACCCGGATCGGGCCCTCGAACGGATCGCGCGCCCTGACCTCGATCGCCGCCCCGGGCCGGATGCCGCGTGAATCCAGATAGCGGAGCATCTCGGGATCGCGATCGGACACGCGCTCGAAGACGCCGCCACCTCCCACCTCCAGGTCGCTGAGCGCTACCGTCCGGTCATCCTCGATGTCGAGCTCGCGGCTCGGGATCGGGTCGCCGTGCGGATCGCGCGCCGGCTGCCCGAGCTTGGTCGCGATCAGCTCCTCCAGCTCCTCCGAGATGTGGTGCTCGAGCACCTCTGCCTCCTCGTGCACGCGGTCCCAGGGCATGCCCAGGACCTCGGCGAGGAAGAGCTCGATCAGCCGGTGGTGACGGATCATCTCCAGCGCCAACTGCTCGCCTTCCGGGGTCAGGCGCACACCCCGGTACGGCGAATGCTCGACCAGGTTGTCGTCGGCCAGCCGCTTCAGCATCGCTGACGCCGAGGCCGGGGTGACGCCGAGCCTGTCGGCCACCGCTCCCGTGCCGACGGGCTCGTCGTCGTCGGCCTGAAGCTGGTAGATCGCCTTCGCGTAGTTCTCCGCGCCCTCGGCGTGGCGACGCTCGGGGTGAGCCTTGTGGGCGGCGTCCGGGACGCTTTCGGGAGCGGCCGTCATCAGACCGAGATCAGCAGTCCGGTCGCATACATGATCAGCGCGCCGGCGACGATGCCCGCGATGCTGAGCGGATGCAGCGCGCGGCCCTGGGAGTCGCGGATCGACGGCAGCAGCTGCGCGATCACCTGGATGATCGCTCCGACCCCGACCCCGATCAGGAGCGTCGCCAGCTCCTGGTTGTAGACCGAGGCCCCGATGACGGCGCCCAGGATCGCCGGTGCCCCCGCCACCACGCCCAGGAGCAGCAGACGCGAGACAGGCGGTCGACCGCCCTTCGCCAGCGGGGCGACGATCGCGAGGCCCTCGGTGGTGTTGTGCAGAGCGAACCCGATAACGAGGAACGCGCCCAGCGCGAGCGAGCCGACGGCGTAGGCCGACCCGATCGCGAGGCCCTCGCCCAGGTTGTGCAGCCCAATGCCGATCGCGACCATCAGTGACAGCCGGAAGGCGCTCGCCCCGCTGTCCCGCTGCCTCTCCAGCCCGCTCTTCAGCTTGCGGTCCACAGCCGTCAGCGCCAGGAACGCGAGCGCGGCACCGAGGAACAGCAGCTCGACCCCGCCGAAGGCGCCGCCCGACGCTGCGCCGATCTCGGTTCCCTCCAGGTATCCGTCGAGCGCGAGGAACGCGAGCAGGCCGATGGTCAGCGCCAGGAAGAGCTGGATCCAGCGGTCCGCGACGCTGCGCAGGAGTGGCAGGAACAGCATCCCGAGCAGCACCGGGATCACCCCCACGTAGGTTCCCAGCACGGCCATCAGCCCGAAGAAGCCGGCCCCCGCCTCGGGGGTCTCGACCGCGGCGTCGATCTCGTGGTCGATCGTCGCGCCGGTCGACGTCAGCAGGAAGACCGCGTATGGGGAGCCCTCCTGCCAGGGGTAGTCGAGGGTCAGCTTCTGCTCCTCCAGGCGGCCGATCTCGCCGCCCGGCTCGGCTTCGAACGAGACGTACGCGTCGGCCACCGCAACCTGCGCCACCGAGACTGGGTCAGGGCCGGTGTTGCGGAGGGTGAGCTCGATCTCGCCCGGGCGCAGCACGGTGCGCTCCACCGCGAGCTCCTCGACCGGCGGCCCGCGCCGGTCGTCCAGGCCGGGCCCTCCGAGCAGCGCGAACGCCGCGAAGGCCGCCGCAATGAGAGCGAGCGGCAGCGCAGCCAGCACCCAGACCGGGGCCGATGCGATCGGCCCGCCGCGGGGAGCGCTCGGGCTCGAGGCCTCCATCAGCCCAGCACCCGTCCTGGGTCGCCGAGGTCACAGAACGCGGCGGGCACAGACGCCCGCTGGTGGCCGCCCACCCTGAAGAAGCCCATCCAGCCGAGCTCCGCGAACTCGGTCTTGTGCGCGTGGAACATGAAGTCGCCTGCGTGCGGAAAGCACATCTCGAGCACGGCGCGCTGAGCCTGTCCCTGCATGATCGTGTCGGTGAACTCGATCGGCGTCAGCGAGGTGCCCGTCGGGAAGTGGTTGAAGAAGTTCCCATGGATGTGAAACGAGTTGATGGGGTCGTACTCGAGGATGTTCACCAGGTAGATCCGGACCGGGGCGTCGCGCTCGACCGCGATCGGCTCGTTGACGTAGTGGAAGGCGACGGTGTTGACCGCGTAGACCTGGTTGCCCTCGGCGTCGAAGTTGGTGTTGAACCCGTTCATCGCCATCACCATCTCGTCGGCCTCCGGCCGTCCCTGCTTCGGATCGATGATGAAGGCGCCGTAGAGGCCGCGCGCGATGTGCTCGGCCAGCGGACCGGCGTGGCAGTGGTAGAGGTGCAGGCCGAACGGCTCGGCGTCGAACTCGTAGGTGGTCTCGCCGCCGGTCTCGATCAGTCCCGCGCCGACGCCCGGGACACCGTCCATCTCGGCCGGATGGAGACCGTGGAAGTGAATGGTGTGCGGGTGCTCCGAGCCGTTGACGAACCGAATCCGGAGCAGCTCGCCCTCGCGGCAGCGCAGCGTCGGACCCGGCACCCGGGCGTTGTAGGTCCACGCCGCGTACTTGACCCCGGGCGCCACCTCGATCTCCTTGTCGCCAGCGACCAGCGTCCACTCCCGCAGGATCCGGCCGCTGGGCAGGCGGCGAGTCCTGCCCCAGTCGAACTCACGCAGGAGCTGGGTGGGGTTGAAGCCGTTGGCGGCGTGATCCACGGCCGCGCCGGGACGAAAGGTGGGTCCCGCGTTGCCCCCGCCGTGGACAGCGTCGGCGCCGCCGTGCGAGGGGCCGCCGTGGCCCTGCTCCGCGGCGTTCGCGCCGTCGATCGCATCGTGCAGCCCGGCGTGCGGGACGAGCTGGTGGAGGACCGGCAGCGCCGCGCCGGCGGACCCTCCGATCAGCAGCTTGCGGCGGCTCAGCTTCTCCATGCGGCGTATTGAAGCAGAGTTTGAACCAGAAGTTAGGCAAGGCTAACTTTCTGCCACTCCTACAATCGCCGCATGGCAGATGCGACCGTGCTCGAGCTCGACGCCCAGTATCGGGCGATGCGTGAGGGGGCGGCAGTAGTCCATCGGCCCTCCGTCCACGCAATCGCCGTGACCGGCCCCGAGGCCGGCGACTACCTCCAGGGCCAGCTCACCAACGACGTTGAGGCGCTCGCCGCCGGGGAGGGCCGCTACGCAGCCCTGCTGGACCGCAAGGCGAGCATCCAGGCGGACATGCGGGTCCTCGCCGGGGCCGACGGCGACGTCCTGCTGCTCGCCGAGGCGGTGGCGGCGCCGGCCCTTCTGCGCCACCTCTCGATGTACAAGGTCGGCCGTGAGGTCGAGATCGCCGAACGCGGCGACGAGCCCGTTCTGCTCTCGGTGATCGGTCCGCGCGCCGCCGAGCTGACGGGCGCGGAGTCCCTCGCGGACGAGCACGAGCACGCCGAGGTCGAACTGGGCGGCGCCCGTGCCACGGCGATCGCCACCGATATAGGCGTGGACCTGCTGGTCGATCGTGCGGAGTCAGGCGCGGTGACGGCCACCCTGCTCGAGGCGGGCGCCGAGCAGGCCACCGAGCAGGCCGCCGAGATCGTGCGGGTGGAGTCGGGACGCCCGCGCTACGGCCACGAAATGGGCCCTGAGACGATGCCGGCCGAGGCGGGAATCGTGGACCGCGCGGTGGACTTCGAGAAGGGCTGCTACATCGGCCAGGAGCCGGTGGCGCGGCTGCACTACAGGGGACGGCCGAACCGCACCCTTCGCGGGCTCAGCCTGGACGGGCCGGCGCAGGCGGGATCGTCGCTGCGGCTGGGCGACAAGGCGGTCGGGCGAATCGGCACCGCCTGCGTGTCTCCCGCCCTCGGCCCCATCGCCCTCGCAGTCGTCCGGCGCGAGGCCGAGCCGGGAGCGAAGCTCGAGGTCGAAGGCGGCGCCGCCGCCGAGGTCATCGAGCTGCCGTTCCGCGACTGAGCACCGCGCGGGCGGCTGCTCCGTGGGCTAGATTGCCCCCGAATGCGGAGGAGGGGCATAGCCCTGGTGACGCTCGCGGCCGCCCTGGCGTTCGGCGCCACCGCGTGCGGCGGGGAGGATTTCGAGAACGAGCCCAGGCCGGCGGTCCCAGCCGAGATCAGCATCCAGATCTCTCAGCAGGACGTCACGGTCTCCCCCGTCGAGTTCGGCGCCGGGATCGCGAACTTCACAATCGCCAACCTCGGTCCCACCCCCACCGCGGTCCAGATTGACGGACCGACCGACGGCGAGAGCGAGGAGATCGCGCCGGGGAACACGGGAGAGCTGCGCCTGGAGCTGGCGACTGGCGACTACCAGGTGGTGGCCGCCGGCTCGAACGCCGACCCGTTCCCGTTCACCGTCGGGCCCGATCGCAAGTCGGCCAGCGACGACCTGCTGCTGCCCTAGCCGGGCCGCACCCGCAGCCGCAGCGCCAGCTCGAGCTCGAAGCGGGTTCCGGGATCGTCCAGCTGGTCCCCCAGCAGCTCTCGCAGCTTTGTGACCCTGTAGCGCGCGGTCTGCGGATGCACGTGAAGAGATCGCGCCATCGCAGCGGCATTCCCCCGCTCCGCGATGTAGGCGAGCGCCGTCCGCTCCAGGCGCTCCCGCGCCTTTGGGGTGAGCTCGTCGAACGCCGCCAAGCGCCGCTCGGCGATCTGCTCGACGACCGGGCGGGCCCTGAGCAGGACCACATCGCCCAGGTGCTCCTCGGCCCGTATCAGCCCGTGACCGCCCAAAGCGCCGGCCTCGAGGCCCTGGAGGGTGACGAGCGCCGTCGCCCACGACAAGCGGATGTCGGGGAGCGGTCCCCCGGGCCCCATCGCCGCGGGAAGGTCGCCAAGGACGTTCCGCAGCTCCGCCCCGCGGCCCGGCCCGTCGGGGTCCGGGACCAGCACGCAGCCGGCGCCATCCAGGGTCGCCCACAGGGCGTCGCCGGGCAACCTGGGCGCCAGCCCCAGCAGCTCCTGCTGGGGGCAGGCCAGGGCACCGAGGCTCCGGGGCAGCGACCAGTCGGCGAGCCGGGCGCTGGCGCGCACGTCGGGCTCCTCGGCGGGCGGGTCGCGCAGGATGAGCAGGGCCAGCTCGCGACGCCTCCTCTGCCGCTCGCTCTCGCGGTGCGTCCGCGCCTCGGCGTACCCCTCCACGGAGTCGGCCGACAACTCGTCGATGTAGGCGAAGACCGACTCGGCCAGGACGCTCAGCTCCTCTGGCCCGGCGCCTGCCCGGCGCGCGGCCGCGGCGACCCGCCGCCAGGCCACGCGCGCCCCGATCCGGTAGGCCGACAGGAGCGAGTCGAGCGTCCTCCCCTGGTTCAGCTCCCCCCGGCCCAGCTGCAGGTAGACCTCGCGCCCGGCCCCCCGACCGGCATCCGGATGTCGGATCAGGTCGAGGAACTGGCGCAGGGCCTCCCCCACACCCACCTGGACGCCGCGCCCGAAGGCGCCCTCCAGCGGGCGTTGGTACTCGGGGACCTCGCGCGCGATGGTGTCCAGGATCTCCTGGCTGATCGCGGGCAGCTCGGGCTCGATCGCGTCGGCGAG
>JAJTCK010000046.1 GCA_021323175.1 Solirubrobacterales bacterium
CCCCGCCAGGAAGCGGTCCATGTTCGCGAGCAGCCCCGCGGCGATCATCAGCAGGACCGACGGCACCAGCAGCAGGGCCACGGCGAGCTGGATCTTGGGTGCGGCGCGGGCGGCGTGCTCCTCGGTCCGGCGCCGCTGGGCGGCGCGCAGAGAGTCGGCCTGCTCGGTCAGCTGGCCTGCCAGTGGCGAGCCGAAGCGGCGCGAGCGCTCGATCGCGCCGCACATCGCCGCGACCTCGGGAGCCGGGACGCGGCGCCGGAGTCCCTCGAGCGCCCGGCGCTGGGGCTCGCCGCACTGCGCGTCGGCCGCCAGGGTGGCGAGCTCGGAGGCGAGCTGCCCCGGTCCCGCCGCCAGCTCCGACATCCCCGCCAGGGGGCTGCGACCGGCGGCCACACCCACGGCGATCAGGTCCAGCGCGTCCGGCAACTGCGCCCGTATCGACCGCAGCCTCGCGCGAGCGCACCGCTCCAGCCACGCATCGGGTGCGAAGAACCCGGCCGCGGGGAGCGCTATCGCCACGAGCCAGGACAGGCGGCCGGGCGCGGTCGGCGACGCGACCGCCCCAGCGAGCAGTCCCGCGAAGCAGCATCCGGCCTTGGCCGCGACCAGCGCCGGCACCGACAACCGCTCGCCGAGCCCCGACCGGGCCAGGCGCCGCCGCAGCCCGAGCCGTGAGTCGAGCGCAGCCACGAGCGCTGCCTCGGGCATTTCGGGCCCCGCTCCCCCGAGCGGGCGGACGGCCCGTGGCTCCCCATCGGGTTCCCTCCCCTCTCCACCGGCGCTCGTTACTTGTCCGCCCCCGCGCCTCTCCCCCGCCGCGCCACGACGCGCGGCGAGGATCTCAGCGCCAGCGGCCAGCCCGAGCAGCGCCGCGGCGAGCATGAGCAAGGCGACTTGGGTCATGAGCAGCCAAAGCCCATCGCGGACGACCTTGCTCCTGCGGACCTCAGTGATGGGCGCCTCACTCCTGCGGCCGTCCCAGGCGCCGGATCGCGAAGAAGCCGGCGAGCTGGAGGGCGGCGGCCATCACCAGCATCGCCGTCGCCGCAGGATCGGCAAGGACCCTCGCCACGAACCCGGGGGCGATCAGCTCCGCGAACAGGGTCGCCCCGGCCGGCAGCGCGACCACCAGCACGCCGGTGAACCGGGCCTGTGTCGTCGCAGCGCGCGCCTCGTCGGCAGAGCGGTCGCGCTGCGCTGACGCCGTCCCCAGGCGCCGCATCAGTGCGGCCACGTCCCCGCCGGCGGCCCGCTGGCTGACCAGCGCCGCCGCCAGCCCGTCCACGCGCGGGGACCGGACCCTCTGGCGAAGGGCATCCAGCGCCGCGCCCGTCGCCGACCCCATCTCCAGGTCGGCCGCAACCCGGGCCAGCTCGACCGCCGCCGGCCCCTGCAGCGAGGACGGGGCGGCCTCGAGCGCCGCCCTGATCGACCTGCCACCGGAGATGGCATCCGCGACCGCGGCGGCCACGGCCGGGATCGACCGCTCGACCGACCTCCGGTACCGCTCGCGGCGACTGGCCAGCGCCCAGCTCGCACCGGCGGGTCCGGCCCCGGCCAGCACCGCCAACGGCCCGGGGCCCGCGACGAACAGGGCCGCTGCGAGGATCGCCCCGCTTCCCAGCAGGGCCAGACGCCTGCGCTCATCTGCGGTGGGCGCGTATCCCTCGCGTCCCGCCAGGGTGAGCGGCCGCACCGATTGCGACAGCCAGACGAAAGCTTGAGGCGCCGATAGGACCGCCTCGCGAGCCGCCACCGCAACCAGGCCGCCGGCGAGGGCGGCCAGCGCGATCAGGAGCGCGCCGTCCGTGAGCCCTCCCCGCTTTCGCTCGCGTCCCCGCGGCGGAACACCTCGCGGACCCCGACCGAGCCGGCGCTTCGCACGACCTCAGCCACCTCCACGACCCGGCGCGAGCCGTCGCCCATTCGCGCAAGATGGACCACCAGGTCCACCCCGCGCCCGAGCTGCTCCCGGATCGCCTCGTGGGGCAGCGCCACCCCCGCCATCAGCGCGAGCGTCTCGATGCGGCGGAGCGCGTCCTCGGGAGAGTTCGCGTGGACGGTGGACAGCGCCCCCTCGTGCCCCGTGTTGAGAGCCGTCAACAGGTCGAGCGCCTCCGGGCCGCGCACCTCGCCGATGACGATCCTGTCGGGCCGCATCCGCAGCGCGTTGCGGAGCAAATCGCGAATCGTGACCCGGCCCCTTCCCTCGACGTTCGCCGGGCGACTCTCCAGCCTGACCACGTGGGGCTGGCGCAGCTGGAGCTCGGCCGCATCCTCGATCGTGACCACCCTCTCCGCCGGGTCGATGAACTCCGACACGGCGTTGAGCAGCGTCGTCTTGCCCGAGCCGGTGCCGCCGCTCACCAGGACGCTTCGCCTGGCTTCGACCGCGGCGGCGAGCTGGGCACGCAGCCCCGGCGTCAGCGTCCCCAGCTCGACCAGCTCGTCCGGGCCGGGGCGCACCGCGGTGAACCGCCTGATGGACAGCGAGGGACCATCCACGGCAAGGGGCGGGATCACGACGTTCACGCGAGAGCCGTCCGCGAGCCTCGCGTCCGCCATTGGGCTCAGCTCGTCCACCCGACGGCCGAGCGGGGCGAGGATCCGCTCGATCGCGTCGAGCAGCTGCTGCTCAGACTCGAACGCGACGCCGGTCCGCTCGATCCGGCCGGCTCGCTCGACGTAGACACGGTCGGGCCCGTTGACCATCAGCTCCTCGACCCGCGGGTCCGCCAGCAGCTCCTCGAGCGGCCCGAGCCCCACCGCGTCGCGCAGGATCAGCTCCACCAGGCGGTCTCGGGTGGAGTCCTCGAGGACCGCGGTCTCCTCGTCCACCAGCTCCGCGATGGCGGCCTCGATCGGCACGCGGGCAGAGGTCCCTGTTGCGGCCTGGGCGCGCCTGCGCTCCAGCAGCCGCCCGCGCAGGACGGTGCCGAGCTCCTCCAGGTGGCGCTTGCGGACGCGCTCGTCCATCCACCACTTGAGACTGGGGAGCGCCGCCCTCTCCCCCGCCGTCAGAATCGCCCTATGGCCCGGATCGAGGTACGGCAGGCGGACGTGACCGCGCTCGAGGTGGACGCGATCACGAACGCGGCGAACACCCGCCTTCTGCACGGGGGAGGCGTCGCGGGCGCGATCTCGCGTGCGGCGGGACCCGAGCTGGCGCGGGAGAGCGAGGACGCCGCCCCGATCGGCCTGGGCGAGGCGGTGGCGACCACGGCGGGCGAGCTGCCCAGCCGCTGGGTGATCCACGCCGCGACGATGGAGCCCGGCGGCCCCACCTGCGCGGAGACGATCCGCCGCGCGACCGCGAGCGCCCTGGCGGAGGCGCAGCGGCTTGGCGCCCGGTCGCTCGCCCTGGTCGCGTTCGGGACGGGCGTCGGCGGCTTCTCGGTGGAGTGCGCAGCCGAGATCGAGGTGGCCGAAGTGCGCCGTCATCTCTCGGACACGCAATCGGCACTGCAGCTCGTGGTGTTCGCCGTCTTCGGCGACGAGGCCGAGGCTGCTTTCCGGGCGGCGCTGGCGAACTCGTAGGATCGGTCCATGGCTCAGTCGCTCGCGGGAATCAAGGTGATCGACTTCTCGCGTGTCCTCGCGGGACCGCTGGCGACCATGCTCTTCGCGGACCTGGGCGCTGAGGTGATCAAGGTAGAGCGCCCCGGCGGCGACGACACACGGGCCTGGGGCCCTCCTTACGACGAGCACGGGACCGCGACCTACTTCTTGTCGGTAAACCGCGGCAAGCGCAGCACGGTCCTCGACCTGCGGCGCGACGCCGGCGCCGAGGAGGCGCTGGGCCTTGTGTCCGAGGCAGACGTCCTGGTCGAGAACTTCCGCCCGGGCGTTATGGACCGCATGGGGCTGGGCTGGGATCGCGTCCACGAGCTGAACCCGCGGCTCGTTTACTGCTCGATGACCGGCTTCGGAGCGGGCGCCGGCGCGACTCTCCCTGGATATGACCTGCTCGTCCAGGCGGTCGGGGGCCTGATGAGCGTTACCGGCGAGCCCGACGGCCACCCGCAGAAAGTCGGCGTCGCGCTGGTCGACGTGGTAGCCGGCCTGTTCGCCGGCGTGGGCATCCTCGCCGCGCTGCGCCACCGGGACCAGACGGGCGAGGGACAGAGGGTCGAGGTGGATCTGCTTTCCTCGCTGCTCGCCGCCCTGGTGAACCAGTCGGCCGCGTACACGGCCGGGGGCGTCGTGGCGGAACGTATGGGGAACGCCCACCCCAGCATCTCTCCCTACGAGCTCTACGAGACGGCCGACGGCGAGATCGTGATCGCTGTCGGCAACGATCGCCAGTTCGCCGAGCTGTGCCGGCTCGTCGGGGCCCCGGAGTGGGCCGGCGACGAGCGCTTCGGCGACAACGACGCTCGCGTCAACAACCGCGCGGAGCTGCGTCGCCTGCTGACGACTCGGCTGCGCGAGCGCTCCGGTGACGAGTGGATCGACGACTTGAACCGCGCGGGGGTCCCAGCCGGCCGCGTGAACGACATCGCCGCCGCCTTCGACCTGGCGGAGCGCCTCGGCCTGGAGCCCATCGTGGCGGCCCCCAGGCCCGACGGCTCAACCGTGAGCCTGCCGCGAAACCCGATCACGCTTTCGGCGACGCCTCCGGTATACCCCTCCGCGCCGCCCGACCTCGGCAGCAGCTGAGGCGCCGGGTGCGAGGTGCGCCGCTGATAACCCGGCCTCAGGGCCGCGGCAGCAGCCTGATCTCCCTGGCTCCGGTCTCGGCGGCGATCAGCTCGAGTGCCTGCGGCCTCGTCAGCGCCAGCGTGGCCGACCACCCCTCGCCGGGACCCGGGGGGCTGCTCAGCGCCAGCAGCCGGACGCCGTCGGCGGCCACGTAGGTCCTGCCGCGGCGTCCCAGGCCGGACCGCTCCGCCACGACCACGTCCACCGAGCCGCCCTCGGGCGTCGCGCCGCTGAGGGTCAGGGCCTCCGCCCCCGCGATCGCGACCTGCACCGGCCGGCGTCCACGGCCCGCCCCGGGCACCTCGGGACGTGGCGGCCCGGGGACGATGAGCTGGGAGGCGAGCACGTACGAGCCGGCGGGCAGCGGAGCCGCCGGCGCCCTGCCGAGCGCCTCGTCAGGGTGCCTCAGTGCGCCCGGCGGGACGAAGCTCGACGGGATCCGCCGCACCGCGAGCGACCGCCTGGCCTGCCGGGGAGCAATCGCCCTGCCTGCGGGCAGGTCGGCCGTCGCGACCAGGACCGGCCGCAGACCGCCGTACTGGGCGCTCACCCCCGACCGGTAGCGGGTCGCAAGCGCGGCCGCCAGTGCCGCGCAACCGAGGGCGGCCAGCAGGAACGCGAGCGCGCGCGCCCTACGGGTCACGACGGATCACGCGGCCTGCGCCAGTCCTCCAGGGGTGAGCGGGACCTCCAGCGCCGCGACGCAACCGGAGCCCGTCCTGCACAGGGCGAAGCGACCGCGATGCTCGCCCGCGACCTCGGTGACCAGCTCCACGCCGTGGCCCCGGCGGGGATCCCTTCCCTCGTTGCGGCGAGCACCATCCGACCCGGAGCCGGCGGCGAGCGCACCGCCACCCGGTCCGTTCGCGACCGTGACCCGTAGCCGGTCCGCGACGCGAGCCCCGGTCACCACGATCGGGGCGCCCCCGTGCTCGACTGCGTTGGCCAGCAGGTTGTCGAGAGCCTGGGCGACTCGTACCGGATCGCACACGGCCGGAGCCGCACCAGCGTCCCAATAGAGCCTGACGCCCCCGGCAGCGGCGGCGAGGGGCCGCCAGCGCTCGAGCGCGGCGTGCACCAGCTCGCGACAGGAGACCTCCCGGCGGGCGGGCAAGGGGGAAGCGCCGTTCACCTCGCCGTCAAGCGAAGCGAGTGCGCTCCGCGCGAGCTCCAGCAGGCCGCGCCTGGCGCTCTCGGCGCCGTTCGCCGGCCGGTCCGCGTCGGGGGGCGGCTCATCGAGCAGCACCAGCGACTGGAGCGGACGTCGCAGCTCGTGCATCGCCCGGTTCAGTCGCCGTCTGTGCCCCGGCGAGATCACGCGCTCCTCCGACGGGATCGCACTATCCCTCCACCAGCCGGTAGCCGACGCCCCAGCAGTTGAAGACGAACCGCGCCCCGTCCGGATCGAGCTTGCGGCGAAGCCGACTCGCGTGGGAGTCCAGCGTCCGCGTCCGGCCGAGCGAGCGGTAGTCCCACACGTCCCGGAGCAACTCCTCCTTCGTGAACACCCGGCGGGGCTCGGAGGCTAAGGCACGCAGGAGCGCGAACTCCTTGTTGGCCAGCGTCACCTCGCGGTCCCCGACATGGACCCGCCTCGTCACCGCGTCCACGACCAGCTCGCCCACCCGCAGCGGCCCCTCGCGCCCACCCTCGCGGCGCCGCAACACGGCCCCGACGCGGGCCGCGAGCTCCGGGTAGTGGAAGGGCTTGACGACGTAGTCGTCGGCGCCGGCGGCGAAGCCGCGCATCCGGTCGGCCTCGCTGGAACGGCCGCTGAGGACGATCACCGGCAGCCCGGGGTCGAAGCGCCCGCTGGCGCCGTCGCTGGCCCTGATCTCGCGCAGCACCTCGATGCCGGGCGCGTCCGGCAGCCCGAGATCGAGCACCATCAGGTCCGGGTGCTTGAACCCGCACAGCCGCAGGGCGTCCGACGCGGACGGCGCGGGGAGCACGCGGTACCGGTCGGCGGTGAGGTGGTCGCAGAGCAGCTCGCGGGTTGGAGCGTCGTCCTCGCATACCACGAGCGTCCCGGTCTCTTCGGTCCTCGGCAGCACGACGCGTTGAGGCTGCAGCGGCGCAGAATCGCCCCCTTCTGGGCTTCCCGCGTGGCCCTGGCACTCCGCCGGACCTGGAAGGCGTTGCTGACCCTCTCGCTCGCCGATCTGCTCGAAAGCTCTTCATCCGGGGGGCAACGCCGCACTCCGAATCCCCGACGAGCGCGCCAGACGGCGCGGAGCGACACAAGCTGGACATGAGCGGCTGGCGTTCAGGCTCGTCGCGGGCCGGTCGCCCGGCAGGCGTGCGGGACTGCGGGAGGCGTCGGCGCAGGCACCTCGAGCACGGCCGAGGCCCGCCGGCATCCGACGAGCCGCCCCGGGCGCACACCACACCTCACCTCGACCGTCCGCCCCTCCCTGTCCAGGAAGTGCAGGTCGAGAGCGAACCGCATTCCGAACGTATGCACCGACCGGCAACGCGGGATGAGCAGCCCGGGGCCCGCGTGGTCGCGGTCCAGCAGGGCCAGCCCGAGCAGGCGCGCCGGCAGGCTGTCGGCTACCGGGACCAACAGGCCAAGGCTGGCCTGGGCGACGCGCGATTTTCGGAACCTGAGGGGAGCCACCGCACCGCGGATCAGGCACGTGCGCCGGGACCTCTCCCCCGTCGCCCGGGTCAGAGGCTCAGCCAGAACTCCTGGCCGACCGAATCGCCCCCCTCGAAGATGTCCTCGGGTTGCTCGGCGCGGAACTCGAACCCGAGCGCCTCGTAGATCCGGCGGGCGCTCGTCAGCGAGCTGTTCGTGAAGAGCATGATTTGCCGATAACCGGCCTCACGGGCAAACTCCACGCAGGCGTCGGCCAGGGCGGCCCCCGCTCCGCAGCCGCGCGCCCAGGGATCGACCAGCAGAAGGCGGACCTGGGCGACGTCCTCGGTGCGCCTGGTGCAGTAGATGGAGCCGCAGCGGACCCCGTCGAGCTCGGCGATCCAGCAGCGCTCGCGCCCCCGGTCATCTCGCGAGAGGAAGTCCACGATCACCTGCCCGCAGTAGGCCTCGAAGGCCTCGCCCCAGCGCCGCTCCTGGGAGTAGACCGCCGCATGCCGCTCCAGGACCCAGCCGTGGTCCCCCGGCTCGGGACCTCGCAGCTCGTGCCGGCGCTCGCGCTCGGGATCCCCGAGGATCGCTCGGATCTCCCCCATGGCCTCGACCAGGCTTTGCCGTTCGACCTCTGTATGCCGGTCGAGCAACTCGCCGAGCTCCGCGCTGGAGCGGCGATCGAAGCTGCGGAAGGCGGCGCGCCCGGACCCGGACAGGCGCACGACCTGACGCCGTCCATCCTCGCGGGAGCGCTCGCGAACGACCAGCCCCCGCCGCGCGAACCCGGCCAGGATGCGACTCAGGTACCCCGGGTCCAGCTCCAGGGTCCTGCGGATGTCCGCAACCTCCGCCGCGCCCCTCGTGCGGCCGATCTCCCAGATGATCCTCGCCTCGGTCAGCGTATAGGGCGTCCCCATGAAGCCACGACCGAGGAGCCCGATCTCCTTCGTGTAGAAGCGGTTGAAGGCGCGGACCGCGGTTACCTCGTCGCCGTTCCCCCGCGCGCCCGCCTTCGCCGTGTCGGTTCCTTCGGCCATTAGTTGACTCAGTCAAACATTAAGCTCAGCGGGGCCCCGCGTCAAGTGGGGGCGGTCGCCGATGCCACAGGAACGTCCGACGCCGATGCCTGCCTGAGGGCGTCGTGGCGATCGAGTACCGTCGCGGCCGCATGGAGGCGACCTATCCCGTCGAAGCGCCCGTCGTGGCTCGGCCCGACCAGGGGTTCCTGACCAAGGTCTTCGGCTGGATGTTCGTGGGACTGGCGCTCACCGGGGGGCGTGGCGGCGCTCATCGGCTCGAACGATGCGCTGCTCACCGACATCACCGAGACGCCGGGGATCCTGATCGGCGTCGTGATTGGCCAGCTCGTCCTCGTCATCGCCTTTGGTGGCTGCGATCAACCGGCTGCCGGTCGGGATCGCGACCCTGCTGTTCCTGGCCTATTCGGCAACGGTGGGCATCACCTTCGCCTTCCTCTTCGAGCTCTATACGACCGAGTCGATCTTCACGGCGTTCCTGGTCACCGCGGGGATGTTCGGGGCGCTGGCCGTGTTCGGGGCGATCACGGACATCGACCTCTCGAGGGTGGGCGCGATCGCTTTCATGGCTCTGATCGGGCTGATCCTGGCGACGATCGTGAACATCTTCTGGGCCAGCGAGACGCTCTACTGGATCACCACGTACGCCGGCGTCCTGATCTTCTCGGCACTGACCGCCTATGACATGCAGAAGCTCACCCAGATCTCGAAACAGCGGCTGGAGGGCGAGGCCGAAGGGAGGGCGGCGATCATCGGCGCGCTCTCCCTCTACCTCGACTTCATCAACCTCTTCATCTTCCTGCTGAGGATCTTCGGCCGCTCGCGGTAGCGGAGGGCGCCGGCTTCACCGCCCCCGCGGAACCGCCCATTAGCAGCACCCGGGGCGTCTACGCGGGACACTGCACCCCTTCTGCTGCAACGCCGGTTTCAGGCATGGCCCACGCCTGACGCTCGTGGTCCCTATGCGCAAAGATGCCAGCACGGTCTTCGCCGCCCGGCACGGACCGACGGAGACCCACCCAGCTCACAGTGCAAGACGAAACGACTCGCAGAGGCAACTACGAATCGGGCGCGGACTACGTGCTCGAGTACGGCGAGCTTCGCTTCTCGTTCAACGAGCGGGATTTCGCCCAGCGCGTCGAGCAGGCGGCGGTGAAGCTCGACTTCGTCCAACAGGGCCTGGACGAGCACGAGCTGGAGGACCTGCTGGAGCTGGCTGTGAACGGCGAGATCCGCGAGCCATGCTCCCCACTGGGCGAGCACGTCAACGAGAACTGGGAAGCGCTGGTCGGCCCCTCGAACAAGAGTCTCATCCACTGGCTCCGCCGTCTCGTTTTCCGCGGCGCATGGCTGGACCAGCGCGTCAAGGAGGGGGAGCTGGACATCGTGTTCGACGAGCGCTCGCAGACCTTCGGCTACGTTCAACCCGAGCGCGACTCGGAGCTGATCGAGCTCTCCGCCGAGCCATCCTGGGCCGGCGCCGCCTACGGCGGCCGCGACCGGGCCTAGCCGCGGAGCAGCTCGGCGTTCGAGCTGGTTCGCTCGATCCGCTCGCCCAGCTCCCTCGCGGCTCCGGCGGGGTCCATGTCGGACAGCTCCTCGCGCAGGGCGCGGGCGGCCTCGATCTCCTCGGGGGAGCGCAGTTTGTCCTCGCCGGTGATCCGGCACTCGCCGATCAGCAGCGACGGCACGATGCCGCGTGAGGCGAGCTCTTCGTCGAGTCGCAGGAGCACATTCTCGGTCGTCACCAGCGCGTCGCGAACCTCGGCACCGCCGTCGTCGGAGTCAAGGACCGTCGCGATCACGGTCAGGGAGCCGGCCCCCTCGTCCGCCAGCTCCCGGCCGGCTCCGAAGAGGCGCTTCACCCGCGCCCGGTCCCGATAGCCCAGGGCGAGGCGCGAGAGGGAATCGACCATGACCACGACGTCCCCGCCCGACTCGGCCCGGCGCTTGGCGTGCCCGAGGGCGAGCTCCATCGCGCGGACCTGCTCGGCGGGCTCCTGGTCGGCCGGAGCGGCGACGATCTCGGCCTCGGGCAGGGCCCGCTCCCACTCGGTCACCTCCTCTGGCCGCTCATCGGCCAGCAGCACCCTCACTTCGGCGTCGCCGCCGACGAGAGCGCGTCCGATCTCGCGCAGCAACGTGGAACGACCCGAGCGCGGCTCGGCCAGGACCAGCACGCGTTGGCCGTAGGCCAATGGGGTGATCAGGTCCACGGCGCGGGCCAACGGCTCCCCCTCCCCCATGTCGATCCTGCGGGTGGGTGCGACGGCGGTCAGGTCCTCGAACTCGACGCGATCGCCCTCGGGTTCCTGCCCATTGACGGAGTCAACGCGAACCAGCGCACGATGACGCTCTCCGCGCCGGGGCGGCCTGGCCGGTCCGCTCACCCGGTCGCCCGGGCGCAGCTCGCAACGGCGGATCTGCGAGGCCGAGACGTAGACATCCCCCTCGCCTGCAGCCAGGCCCGACAGCCTCAGGAACCCGTAGCCCTGGGGCATGCGGTCCAGGACGCCGCTGACGTCGTCGGTCTCGGCGTCGTCGGCCTCCGCCTCCTCAGGCTCGTCGCCGCGATCCTCTTCCTCGCGGTCCTCGCGAGCCTCGCGGCGTGGCCGCCTCCGGGAGCTGCGGCGGTCGTCGTCCTCGCCGCGTTCCTCGCGATCGCCTCGATCCTCTTCCAGGTCTTGATCCCGCTCAGCGGGCTCGGCGTCCCCCCGTTCGCGCGACCGGCTGCGCCCGCGGCCACCGCGGCGCCCGCGGCGGCGGCCGCGGCGCTGCCCGGAGTCCTCGCCGTCGTCGGCCCGCTGGGCGACGCCGCGCGAGCGCGGTCCTCCGTCCGCGTCGGCGTCCTCGATCGCCGCGATCAGATCGCTCCGAGACAGCATCCGGTAGCGCTCGACACCCAGCTCACGGGCGCGCCGATGCAGCTCGGCCAGGTGTTCGTCCCGCAGGGCCATCACGGCCGCAGGATATTGGCCCCGGCAGGATCGAGGCCCTCCGCCGCGACCACCGCCGGCCATGCCTCTGTCTCGGCGGTCACGCGCTCGGCCGGCCAGCCGAGCTCGGCGCCCATCAGTGCGGCGACCGCGCGGACCGGTTCGGGGTCACGCAGCCCGGGGGCGGCGACCAGCCCCAGCCGGGTGCGGCGCAGCAGCACGTCGGCCACGCTCCTGGCCTGCTCCTCTCGGGCGGCGATCACGACCTCGGCCATCAGGTCCGGGTGGCCCTCGAGGATGGGGCGACCCAGCGAGTGGTCGGCCTCGCACAGGTCCAGCACACTGCGGGACGCGTGGCCGTATCGGAACGCGAGCTGCTCGGCCGTGCCGGCGGGAAGGTCGACCTGGGTCTCCAGGTCCTTCTCCCGGGCCGGCATGCCGAGCGGGATGTCGTCGGTCCGTGACGAATCTGTCCGTCCCTCCCGTTCCACGATCCGGTCGACGGTCATCTCGGCCATGCGCCGCCACGTTGTGAGCTTGCCGCCGGTGATCGTCAGCATCCCCGATGAGGTCTCGTACAGCTCGGCCTTGCGCGAAATGTCCACGGACTTCTTCGGGTCTCCCGCGGAGATGAGCGGCCGCACGCCCGCGAATGCGCCAGTGATGTCGTCCACCCTCAGCTCCAGGCTGAGGTAGTCGTTGACCGCGTCCAGCAGGTAGGCGATGTCCTCCCCGCTGGGCGGCACCCTCTCGATATCGCCCTCGTAGTCGTTGTCCGTCGGGCCGATCATCGCCCGGCCGTACCAGGGCAGGATCATCACCGTGCGGTTCTCCCCGGCGGGCACGATGAACGCGGCGTCGCCCACAGGCAGATCCTCGGTCGACAGCGTGATGTGCGTACCGCGCGAGGGCGCGATCCGGGGAATCTCCTCCTCGGTCAGGATCTCCTCGGGCCTGATCCGGTCGGCCCAGACGCCGGTCGCGTTCACCACGTTTGACGCCCGCACCTCGATCCGTGATTTGGATTCGGCCTCGATCGCAGCGACGCCTGCGGCCTGCCCGCCTTCATCGAGGACCTCGGTGACCTCGGCTCCGTTCAGCAGCACCGCGCCGAAACGCTCGGCCTCCCCGAGGATCGTCAGGACCAGACGCGCGTCGTCGGTCTGGCAGTCGTAGAAGAGGTAGGCCGACCGAGGCTCCAGCGGGGCCAGGGCCGGGATCAGCTCCTGCGCCTCGTCCCCCGAGATCGTGCGGTGACGGTCCGGTGACCAGTACTCCCCCTCGGCGGCGTGCTCGTCGCGCTGGCTGCGGCCACGCCCGATGCGCGACGTGGCCATCACGTCGTAGGCGTTCAGGCCGATGCCGATCCGCAGGTCCCGGCGGTCGTCGCCAAGCGTCGGCACCAGGTAGGGCGTGGGGTAGACGAGATGAGGGGCGAGGTGGACCATGAGCTGGCGCTCCAGTAACGCCTCCCGCACCAGGCCCAGGTCGAAGTTTTGCAGGTAGCGCAGGCCTCCGTGCACCATCTTCGAGGAGCGGCTCGAGGTGCCCTGCGCGAAGTCGCCCTTCTCGAGCAGGGCCACCGAGTAGCCGCGCGACGCCGCATCGAGCGCCACGCCGGCGCCGGTGATGCCCCCGCCGATCACGACGACGTCGTAGGCCTCGCCGTCCAGAGCCGCGATGGCCTGGTCCCTGCCGATCACGCCTGGTTTTCCGGGTCGGGGGTCGGCATCAGTCCAGGAACTCCACGACCTCGCCGACGGGAGCCCGCGCGGGCGCGCGCTGCTCCTGAATCGCCCGCCCCAGGTGGACGAGGCCGACGAAACGCTCGTCCGGGCCCAGGCCCACCGCCGAGCGGCCCTGCTCGGTCCGCAGCACGCCGGGCGTCCGCCAATAGCCGGCGTAGCCCCTGGCGTGCGCCACCAGCAGCACGATGTACGCGGCGACCGCGGCGGCATGCAGGTCCTCCTCGTCCTGGATCGGGTCTCCAGCCAGCACGCACGAGCAGACGACCAGCGTCGGGGCCCGGTCGAGCTTGGCGGCCCCCTCGGGCCCCGCGGCCTCCTTCAGGCGCTCGAGGGCGAGCGGGCCAACGACCCGGAAGCGCCAGGGGTTGGTGAGGTGGTGGTTGGGAGCCCAGCGCGCGATTTCGAGAAGGGACTCGACCTCCTTGTGATCGAGCCTCTCGGGCGCGTAGGCCTTGTGCGTGCGGCGGGTGCGGACAGCGGTCTCGACATCCACGGCGCACTACGGTAGTTGACGGCGGTCACCGGCCGGCCCGCTGGCGGCGCATGCCCAGCGCGCCGAGCGCGGCCAGGGCGAACGCGGCCACGGCGCCCACGATCAACGGCGTCCGGTCCTGTGCCCCGTCCGATTCGTATCGTGCCCCGGCCTCCTTAACGTCCGCAGCGGCCGCGGTGCCGGCCGCCGCCTCGGCCGCCGCTCCCACTCCGGCGGGCGACTCGGCCGCGTCGCCGGCGCCCGCGGGGCCGCTGCTCGCCGCGCCGCCCCCGCCGTCCGGCGCGGAGCCGGCCGACCCGGAGGCTGTGCCGGCGCCCGCTACCGCTCCGTCCCCGCCTGACCCCGTGGAAGCTCCTAACGAAAACGCCGAGACCCGCGGCAGCGGGAATTCGGCCGAGCTGACGGCCAGCAGGGCCTGGGCGGTCACCCAGACGGGCGTGTGGTCGCTCGAGCGCGAATAGCGGTAGTGGCCGTCGCCCGCGCGCAGTGAGGCGAGATAGTCGAGTGGCGAGCGTCCTCCGCTGCGCAGCTTCCGCGGCCTCACACCCGCGGCGATCAGG
>JAJTCK010000126.1 GCA_021323175.1 Solirubrobacterales bacterium
GGCGGGCGAGTACCGCTTCTTCGCTGGCTGGCGTAGTGACCCCTTCTTCTACGACGCAGGCGGTGGCCTGAACGACTTCCAGTTCACGGGAGACGACTTCTTCGCCGACGCCGACGTGTGCAGCATGGTGCTCGAGCTTCCCAATCGCGAGTTGGGAGATGGCGAGGTGGGTCTCTGGCACCGAACGCTGGTCCCGGCAGATGACGAGAACTGGACCCAAGTGGAGCGGGGGGCTCGAACCCAGCTGGTCCCCTTCCTCGTCCCGAACGAGGAGAAGGATGCATACGTCGGCGCGGAGCCGGCAGATGACGCTCGCTTCGTCGACGTGCTGGCCCACTCGCTGGAGCACACTGGCGGGTACTCTCCGGAGGAGGCCAAGCGGGTGGCGGGGACCTTGCTGCCGGACATCATCCGATACGACCCCAAGCGCCCGGTTGCCTACCCGGACAACGGCCGCGCGCTGACCGACGATGTGGGCGATTCCATGACGGCCATCTTCACGAACGGGAAGGTGACGGAGGACGGGGTGGGCCCACACGACGACTTGCTCCCCGAGTTCCCATACCTCGGGCCGCCACACGAGGACCGGACGGAGGCGTAAAGAGACCCCTACCTCTCGGCGAAATACTGGGCGGGCGATGTCCCAGATGAACGTCGAAACTTATGCCTGATAGCGTCTTGGATCGATGGACCTCGCCCACCTAACTGAGACCGAATTGCCCGATCTCATCCTGCTTGTCGGAGTCGGCTTCGCAGCCGGATTCGGCACCGCCGTCGCGGCGTTGCGTTCCTGGCGACGGAACTAGCCTGAGGACACCCTCAAGCCGCCGGGCTGCGGGAGTAGGCCACTGCTGCTTCGGACGAGAAGCGGCACGCGCAGTCCGTGCGTGTCCGGAAGAGCGGATCGGCGGCCCGATCCGTTTCTCGCTACCACCGCACGCGTATCCGAGAGATGCAGACTCTGCCTAGCCGAGCCATCCCCCGGGTGCTTTGCATGGAAAGCATCGATTCGTCGAGAGAGCGATCACCGCGCAGCTCGACCGATTTGCGGACCAGGTCGTGATCCGGGCGGGATCTAGCTCGGCCGCTCCACCCGATTCGGACCAGTGACAAGGATCAATATCCCGTCCTCTGGTACTACGGTTGGTATCCGGGGCCCTTCGCGCGCACGGCAGGAACAGGATCAGTGTGCCGAAAGCCCGTTCAGAAGCGGGGTTTACTTAGTCGGGGCGACTGGATTTGAACCAGCGACCTTTCGACCCCAGCCGACGAGGAATGTTGCTCGTCGTGTCCGTCGGCGTCCCCATCGTCCACTGCCGTGGACTTTTTGGACTGATTGGACGCAGAGCAGTCGGTACCAAATTGGCACCGCGGCCGTAGGGATTCAGACTGTGGCTTCTCGTCCAAAGCGACGCTTCCAGCTTCGTTTTGGATCTGTTGATCGCGCTCGCTTTCACGCGGGAGGAGGCGCCACCCGTGGGGCGGCTGTTCGATCGGCTACTCGACCCTAGCGCCAAGCCGACGGCACAGGAACTGAAAGGTCCGCTGGCGCTCTCCGCAGCGAGCAGGCCATCTGAGCAGAGCGTGATCAGACGGCTGCTCCGGACGATGAGGAGGTCAGCTCCCGGCCGAAGGAGTTGCCCTCCTAGACTCATTCTGATGATTCGCTGGATGCTCGAGCCGGGGCACACCGCAGCGGAGTTCGTCTCTCGCCACATGATGGTCACGTTGGTGCGGGGGTTCTTGAAGGAGATCCATGGCGAGGTGGAGTTCGACTGGGACAACCCCCTTGAGACCACCTTCAGCGGCACGATCCCGATGTCGTCCCTTTACACGGGCGAACCCACTCGCGACGACCACCTGCGCAGCCCCGACTTCTTCGACGTCGAGAACTATCCCGAGATCACCTTCGACGGGCGCTTCACGAAGCGAATGAGCGACCTCGAGTTCGGGGCCGAGACCGACCTGACGATTCGCGGCACCACGAAGACGATCCCCCTCGACGTCGTCTACTCGGGGCAGTGGATTACTCCGTGGTGGGAGGGGGAGGTGAACCGCGGTGAGATGCGCCGAATTGGGTTCGAGGCGCGGGGACGAGTCAACCGTCACGACTTCGGCGTCTCGTGGCAGGACGAGATGCCGAACGGCGGCGTAGTCGTGAGGGACCAGATCGATCTCTTTCTCGACGCCGAGGCGGTCGCCGTTGAGGATCTCGAGCGCACGGGTGCGATCGACTACTACCGTCAGCGCTCAAGCGAGGATAGGCCGGCGGCTCCCGCGTCGGAGTGGGCGAAAAAGACCTAGAGACGAGCCCGCATCGCTCCTCCCATTGCCGCGGATCGATCGGGCTAGCTCACTTCCCGGCTCGGTAGGTCGAGCTTATGAAGACTGCTCCGAGCGAGGAGAGTCTCGTAACTCGGTACCACGGCTGATACCACAACTCTCCCCCTCCTGATGTCGCTCGCGCCCAAATCCCCCTGCTCCTGAGCGATGATCTGACTAGTCGGGGCGACTGGATTTGAACCAGCGACCTTTCGGCCCCCAGCCGAATGCGCTACCAGACTGCGCCACGCCCCGATGGCTGTGCGACGCCCTTCTGACGACAGGGTCAGCGCGGTCCAGGGCCGCAGCCACCCTCCCGCGCCGCCCAGCAGGTGCGATACGACTTTGTCGCGCTATGCCGGGACCAACACGTGCCGGACGGTCCATTCCGGCAACCGGCACCTCCCTTCTAGGATTGGGCGGAAGGGGCACTGGCCAAACTGGCTAAGGCACCGGTCTCCAAAACCGGCGATTCCAGGTTCGAGTCCTGGGTGCCCCGTCCCGGGAGCCCGGCCTCGCCGGGCTCTCGTCGTTCAGTCGATGCGCTCCCCACGCCTAGAATCGATGCGGCCCGCGGGCGTGGTGGAAATGGCAGACACGCCGGCTTTAGGTGCCGGTGCTCGAGAGAGCTTGGGGGTTCGAGTCCCTCCGCCCGCACTCGAGCGGGCCCGCGGCACCACGCGCTTCGCGCCCGTCGGGCACAGAACATATGCTCCGCGCGTGGAAGCGGGAGCGATCCGGCCCGGATACGAGCTCTGGCGACCCAACAGGGAGAAAGCCGAGTCAAAGAGCGCTCGCGCGCTCGTGGTCTTCCTGCTCTTGGTCTCCGCGGCGCTGGCGTTGGTCGTCACCGTCGGCGGCTGGGAGCGCTTGGAGGGGGGCAAGATCTTCGCCGTCGCCTACGTTGTGCTGTACCTGCTGTTCGCCTACCTCGTGAGCCGCTGGAACCGCGGGGTGCTGCCGGTGGTCGCCGCCCTGGCGCTTATCCTCGCGATCTTCGCCGCCATCGCCGCGCCCGCGTGGTTCGACCGCGCCAAGGACGGACTCGACAGCCCCGCCCTGCCCGAAGAGGTGCTGGGCCTGCTGACGCTGCTGATGGTTCCCGTCCAGGTGATCCTCATCGCCGTCGCCATGGTCGCGTTCAACCAGAACTGGCACGTCGAAGAAGAGCGCCCCATCGGGGACGAGATCAAGGACTGACGCGGCCGCCCGGCCGCGCCGGGCTGCTCAGAACAGCTGCAGCGGCGGATCCAGTAGGTGCGGCCCGTCCTCGCGCACGTTGTTGACCGCGTCCCCGACCTCGGTCAGCTCGAGTTCGTCCGCCGGCTCGAGCATCGCCATCAGCTCGTCCGAGACCGTCTCCCGGTCAAGCCAAGCCGCTTCATGGTCCCGCTCCAGGATCACCGGCATGCGGTCGTGGATGGGCGCGACCTGCTCGCTCGGACGGGTCGTGACGATCGTGCACGAGTAGAGCTTCGAGCCGTCCTCGCGGACGGCGCGCGCCCACAGCCCAGCGAACGCGAACGGCTCACGATCGGGACGGTGAAGCCAGTAAGGCTGCTTCCCATGCTCGGTCTGCTGCCACTCGTAGAACCCGTCGGCCACGACCAGGCACCTGAACCCGCCCTCGAACGCGTCGCGGAAGGCCGGCGCGCTCGCCAGCGTCTCCGCCCGCGCGTTGATCAGCAGCCGGTCCCACTTCTCGGGGTCGGCGTAGTGCGGGATCAGCCCCCAGCGCAGCCGCCCCAGGTCCCTCTCCCCCTCCTTGTCGAGCCGGATCGCGAGCACGGTGTCCGTCGGCGCGACGTTGAACCGCGGCTTCTCCTTCTCGACCTCAGCGGTCTCGCGCAGATCGAACCGCGTCTTCAGGATCCGCGGGTCTGGGTCGGTGAGCGTGAAGCGGCCGCACATGGATGCCGGAGGTGGGAGTCGAACCCACATGTCCCGAAGGACACGGCATTTTGAGTGCCGCGCGTATCACCAATTCCGCCACTCCGGCAGCGACCCGAACGATAGTCCCGCCATCCGGCGATAATCGGTGCGGTGGATGATGCGGGGCGCATGCAGGTGGTCAGGGAGCTGTGCTCGATCGAGCGGCGCGGGCCAGGGACCGATGCCGAGCGGCGTGCGGCGAACGTCCTCGCGGCGCACCTGCGCGGGATTGGGCGCCGGGTGCGCGTCGAGGCCACGCACGTACACCCGCAGTACCCGCTGGTCCACGCGCTCCATGCCGCCCTGGGAGTGGCCGGAAGCATCCTCGCGACCGCCGTGCCCGCCGCCGGATTCGGGCTCGTACTGGTCACCGCGGCCTCCGCCTACCTGGACCTCAACACACGCCTGTACCTCCTGCGCGGCCTCTTCTTCCGCCGCGCGTCCCAGAACGTGGTCTCTCCCGGGCCCCGCCCCGAGGCGCCGATGCGCCTGCTCCTGGTCGCCCACTACGACGCCGGACGGTCGGGGTTCTTCGCCGGCGAGCGCGGCCTCCGCCTTGCACGCAGGCTCGGCCCGCGCGGGCGCGTCCTGCTGGGGCCCTGGCGCCTGCTGCTCTGGGGTGGCCTCGCCCCGCTGATCCCGATCCTCGGCGCCAGGATGGCCGGGCTGGACCCGGGATGGCTAGACGTGCTTCAGCTCATCCCCACGGTGGTCCTGGTCGTCGCGGTCTTCCTGCTGCTGGACATCGCCCTCTCCGAGATCGTGCCCGGCGCGTATGACAACGCCTCCGGAGTGGCCGCCGCCCTGTCGGCCGCCGAGCGGATCGAGGCCGACGGGCTGGCCCACAACCTGGACGTCTGGGTCGTCCTCACCGGAGGGGGCACCGCGCAGGCTGAGGGCATGCGGGCCTTCGTCCGCTCCCACGCCGATGACCTCGACCGCGCCCGCACCGCGATCGTCGTCCTAGACTCGGTCTCCTACGGGACGCCCCACTACGAGGCCAGTGAGGGCGCCGCGATCAGCACCCCACTCGATCCGGGCTTGGCGGAGATCTGCGAGGCCATCTCCGCCGGCGACCCGGCAGCGGGGGCCCGGGCGACCCGCTCCCCGGCGGTCGGCGACGCCCTCCCGGCCGCCATCCGGGGCCGGCGCGCGATCGCGATCACCGGCCTCGCCGACGGCCACCCGCCGCCCTGGCACGGCGTCCACGAGGACACTCCCGATCGCGTCGTCGGCGCCTCAATGGAGCGCACGACCGCCCTCGTCGTCGCGCTGGCCGCCCTGCTGAGCCGGGAGTCCGCGCTGATACCCGAGTCGCCGGTCGACGCGAGCAGCCAACGGCGGGATGCCCCGGCAGGCCCGCGGGAGAACCCCGGGGTTCCCGGTGATATGAGTCAAGCGTGAGCGATTCCGCCCCCGAGAAGCTTTGGGAACCCAGCCCCGAGGCGATCGAGCGATCCAACCTGACGCGCTACGCCCGCTGGCTGTCGGCCGAGCGCGGCGTCGAGGCGACCGACTACGCCGAGCTCTGGCGGTGGTCGGTGGACCACCTCGAGGACTTCTGGGCCTCCATCTGGGACCACTTCGGCGTCGAGGCCTCCCCCCGCCCGGACCGGACGGGGCTCGGGGGCGAGCCCTACGACCAGGTCCTGGCGAGCCGCGAGATGCCAGGCACCCGCTGGTTCCAGGGAGCCCACCTCAACTACGCCGAGCACATCTTTCGCGACAAGGGCGACGACGACGTCGCGCTCTGTTACGCCTCGGAGCTGCGCCCGCTCGCCGAGATCAGATGGGGCGAGCTCAGGGAGCAGGTCGCCGCAGTCGCCGAGGGCCTGCGCGCCACCGGGGTCGAGAAGGGCGACCGCGTCGCCGCCTACCTCCCGAACGGCCCCGAGGCCCTGATCGCGTTTCTGGCCAGCGCCAGCCTGGGAGCCATCTGGTCAAGCTGCTCCCCCGATTTCGGGCCCGGCAGCGTGGTCGACCGCTTCGCGCAGATCGGGCCGAAGGTCCTGTTCGCGGTGGACGGCTACCGCTACGGCGGCAAGGATTTCGAGCGCCTGGACCAGGTCGCCGAGGTCGCCGCCCAGATC
>JAJTCK010000127.1 GCA_021323175.1 Solirubrobacterales bacterium
GAAGTACCGCGGCGAGTTCGAGGAGCGCCTGAAGAAGGTGATGAAGGAGATCACCCAGCGCGGCGACATCATCCTGTTCATCGACGAGCTCCACAACCTGGTCGGCGCCGGCGCCGCCGAGGGCGCGATCGACGCGGCCTCGATACTGAAGCCGGCACTTGCCCGCGGCGAGCTGCAGACGATCGGCGCCACCACGCTCGATGAATACCGCAAGTACCTGGAGCGCGATTCCGCCCTGGAGCGCCGCTTCCAGCAGATCAAGGTCGAGCAGCCCTCCACCGAGGAGACCGTCAAGATCCTCGAGGGCCTGCGCGAGCGCTACGAGCAGCACCACCGCGTGAAGATCACCGACGAGGCGCTCGAATCCGCAGCCGAACTGGCCGACCGCTACATCTCCGATCGCTTCCTGCCGGACAAGGCCATCGACCTGATCGACGAGGCCGCCAGCCGCATGCGCATCAAGTCGATGACTCAGCCGCCGGTTTACCGCGACCTCGAGGACGAGATCGAGACCACGCGGCGCGAGAAGGAGGCTGCGATCGAGGCGCAGGAGTTCGAAAAGGCCGCGAACCTCCGCGACCAGGAGCGCAAGCTCACCAACAAGAAGAAGGAGCTCGAGCACGAGTGGAGCTCGGGCGAGGGCGGCGAGCGCCCCGAGGTGGGCGAGGAGGAGATCGCCGACATCGTTGCTATGTGGACCGGCATCCCCGTCTTCAAGCTGACCGAGGCCGAGTCGAAGAAGCTCGTCCGCATGGAGGATGAGCTGCACAAGCGCGTGATCGGCCAGGAGCCGGCCATCGTGGCCGTCTCCAAGGCGATCCGCCGCTCGCGCGCAGGCATCAAGGACCCCAAGCGCCCGGCCGGCTCATTCATCTTCCTCGGCCCCTCCGGCGTCGGCAAGACCGAGCTGGCGCGGACCCTCGCCGAGTTCCTGTTCGGCGACGAGGACTCGATGGTGCGCATCGACATGTCCGAGTACATGGAGAAGCACGCGGTCAGCCGCCTGGTCGGTTCACCCCCCGGCTACATCGGCTACGACGAGGGCGGCCAGCTGACCGAGGCGGTGCGGCGCAAGCCCTACTCAGTGCTGCTGCTCGACGAGATCGAGAAGGCCCACCCCGACGTCTTCAACATCCTGCTCCAGATCTTGGAGGACGGGCGCCTCACGGACGCCCAGGGACGCACCGTCGACTTCCGCAACGCGATCGTGATCATGACCTCGAACATCGGGGCCGCCGACATCGCTCGGAACACGCCGCTCGGCTTCGCCATCTCCGATGAGGGCGGCATCACCTACGACGACATGAAGTCGAGGATCATGGGCGACCTGAAGAAGGTCTTCCGGCCGGAGTTCCTGAACCGGATCGACGAGGTCATCGTCTTCCACAAGCTGACCAAGGATGAGATCAAGGAGATCGTCGACCTCATGGTCAGCCGCGTACGGGCACAGGTGGCAGAGCACGAGCTGCAGCTCGACCTGACCGAGGAGTCCAAGGAGCTGCTGGTGGACAAGGGATGGGACCCGGCCATGGGCGCCCGGCCGCTGCGCCGCGCCATCCAGCGCTACATCGAGGACCCGCTTGCCGACGAGGTGCTGAGGGTCGGCCAGATGACCCCGGGAACGACGGTGCTGGTCGAGCGCGACGAGAAGGGCGACGGCGAGGACAAGCCGTTGAAGCTGAAGCTCTTGAAGCCGCGCAAGAAGCCGACCTCGAAGAAGAAGGAGCCCGAGAAGGTCGGCGTCGGCGCCAAGGGCAAGGACGAGCCGACGGGCGACGGCGAGGACTCCTCCCCCGAGGCGGACCCCGAGAAGTAGCCGCGGTCGCCGGCTAGGAGGTCCGGCGCTCCGCGATGACCGCCTCGGCCGCCGCGACCGCCTGTCCCACCTGCCCCTCCACCAGCGCGAGGCCGGAGTCCCAGAAGCCGGGGTCCGTCAGGTCGACGCCGACGATCCGGCCCAGCTCCTCCGGCGAGCGGGAGCCGCCGGCGGCGAGCAGCTCGAGGTAGGACGGGACCATCTCGTCACCCTGCTCGGTGTAGAGCTTGTAGACGGAGAGGGCCAGGAGTTGCCCGTAGGCGTAGGCGTAGACGTAGCCGGGTGATCCGATGAAGTGGGGGACGTAGGACCACCACGTGCGGTAGCCGTCGGTGATCTCGACCGACTCGCCCAGCAGCTCTTCCTGGGTCTCGTGCCAGAGCTCACCGATTCGCTCCACCGGAAGCTCGCCCTCGCCGCGGCGCGCGGTGTGGACCCGGTCCTCGAACTGATTCATCGCAACCTGCCTGAAGACCGTGGCGATCTGTCCCTCGACGGCCTCGGCCAGCAGCCCCAGGCGGGACCCGGGGTCGTCAAAATCCGCGAGGAGTCGGCCGAAGACGATCTCCTCGGCGAAGACAGAGGCGGTCTCTGCGACCGTCAGCGGCGTGTCCTGGTGGAAGACGCCCTGCTCGCGGGCCAGCGTCTGATGCAGGCCGTGGCCGAGCTCGTGCGCGAGCGTGAGCACGTCGCGACGGCGGCCGGTGTAGTTCAGCATCACGTAAGGGTGGACGGACGGGACCGTGGACGCGCTGAAGGCCCCGCCGCGCTTGGAGGGCGTCGGCGGCGCGTCGATCCACCGCTCCTCGAAGAAGCGCCTGGCGACGTCGCCGGCCTGCTCCGAGAACGAGCCGAACGAGTCGAGGACCAGCTCCCGACCCTGCTCCCACGGGATCTCGACGTCGTCCTCGGTGACCGCCGCCATCCGGTCGTAGTCGGCCAGGCGGTCCAGCCCGAGCAGCCGCGCCTTGGTCTCGTACCATCGGCGTGCCAGCCCGTAGCGGCCCTTGACCGCCTCGACCAGGGCCTGGACCGACTCGTCCGATGCCTCGTTGGAGAGGTTTCGGGATGCGAGCCAGTGCGGATACCGGCGCAGGCGGTCCTTGACGGCCTTGTCGTGCAGCAGCGTGTTGAAGACGTAGGCGCGGGTCCGCAGCCCCGGCTGGAGTGCGGCCGTGACCGCCTCGGCGGTCCTGCGACGCTGTTCGCGGTCAGGATCGAACAGATTCGACAGCGCGACATCGAGCGGCTGCGCCTCCTCGGCCCCGTCCAGGTCCACCCGGATCGCCGAGGTGAGCTCGTCGAACAGCCGGGTCCACGCGCCACGGCCGGTGACGGACAGCTCGGTCGAGATGGTCTCCTCGGGCTTGGACAGCAGGTGGGGCCGGTAGCGCCGCTCCATTCGCAGGTAGTGGGCAGCGAACTCCATGCCGTCGGCGGCCAGCAGGTCCTCGGCCCGGTCATCGTCCACCTCGACCCATTCGAGCTCGAAGAACAGGAGCTTGGTCTGGATCGCGGTGGCTCTTTCGCTGACCATCTGGACCAGCGCCCCGTTAGCGGGGGTCTCGGTGTCCGCGGCGAAGCGGAGGTGCGCGAAGTTCGCCGCCCGCCCGGCCAGCTCAGAGATCGCGGCGAGTTCGGTCATCGCCTCGCGCAGCCCGGGGCCATCCAGCTCGGCGACATTTCCCTCGTGGTGCTTGGCGAAGGCCGAGGCGCGCTCGTCGGCTGCGTCCAGCAACGCTCCGACCGCCTCCTCGTCCTCCGTCCCACCGTCGGCCAACTCGGCGTCTAGAAGGTGGCTCAGGTCCCATGTGACCTCGTCGAGCGCGGTTGCGGCCGGCCCCTCGGCCATCAGGCCATTCCCTCGGTCCCTCTCCGCGCGCCCTCGGTCAGCTTTCGCCTCAGCACCCAGTCGCCGATCAACGACCCCGGAGGGCCCAGCGTGACCACCACGAGGGCCGGAAACCACCAG
>JAJTCK010000128.1 GCA_021323175.1 Solirubrobacterales bacterium
GTGAACTGGTGCGTCGAAATGCGTGCCGACATGCTCGCCGATCTCGAGCCAGTTCCACGCCCAAGCGGGCCCACGCTCGTCGTAGCGGCTAATCTCGTGTACCTTCAGGCCGGGCGTTTGCTCGAACTGCTCGGGGAGTTGGATGACCGGGGTACGCTCGTTGAGCGGCTGGGTCAGGTCTACGATCTCGACGCCACCGCTGGCGAGCGCCTCGACAAGGGACGCGACAGGGTCTCGGGATGTCATGGCTCCTCCTACTCGTTCGTTGTGTACCTTCGTGGTAGTAGCCTGCTCAGTGGGCGCGGAACGCCTCTCCGAGCCACTCGGCTCGTACACCCGGGTTGACCTTGGCGTCGATCACGAGCGGTCCATCGCGCCGCTCGAGCCAGCCCTTGATTGACGAGAGATCCCCGTTGCCGCGCACCGTAATGCCCTCGGCCCCCACCGCGCGGGCGAAGGCGGCAAAGTCGACGTCGGGGAACCGCGTGAGATCCACCGGGTGCCCCATAGGGCCGAAGTGGTGCACCTCTGCGCCGTAAGCCGCGTCGTTGTAGATCACGACGACCATCGGCAGGCGGTAGCGAGCGGCTGTCTCGAGCTCGCCTAAGGCCATTAGAGCGCCGCCGTCTCCTATGGCGGCGATACAGAGCCGGTCGGGTCGCGCGATCGCGGTGCCAATCCCGCTGCCGAGCCCGAGACCAACTGACTGGAAGGCCTGCGGGAAGACAAAGCCCTGCTGGTCGGGCACCGCAAGGTACATCGACGGGTACCCGAGGAAGTGCCCGGAGTCGGTAGCGACCGTGCGTTCAATCGGCAACAGGTCGTCAAGCGCGATGCTGAGCGTGCGTGGGTCGATGTACTCGGCGGTGCCACGATCCTCGTAGGGTTCGTCGCGCCAACGTCGGGTGGCGATCTCGCGCGCGAGCACCTTGCTGCGAAAACCTTCCTTGCGCACGTCGCGCGAATCGAGTTCTCCGACGATCGCCCAGGCGGCTTGAGCCGCATCACCAACGACGCCCACGTCGACGCGGTGGAGCGCCCCGATCGCCTCCTCGTCGAGGTCGACCTGCACTATTCTCGCGCTAGGCGAAAATAGCCTGCCGTGGCGCATGGTCCAGTGGTTCAACGACGCACCGAACGCGAGCACGAGGTCTGCCTCGGCGAGCAGCTGGACTGCAAGCGAAGAAGAGAAGCCGCCAGCGATGCCTACGCAGTACGGGTGCCCGGCGAAGAGCCCGTGCCCCACGGCGCTCGTCGCCAGTAGCGCTCCTACCTGATCGCCGAGCGCCTCTAGGGCCTCGCGCGCCCCCGCGAGTGCGGCACCGCGTCCCGCGACAATTACCGGCCGGTCAGAAGAAGCGAGCAGGTCTGCGACCTGGGCGACCGAGCGATCCGACGGGAACGGCGGCTCCAGCGCCGGCCAGTCGGGGATGGCCAACGCATTATCGGCACAGAACGCCTCCACGACGTTGATCGGGATGTTGAGCACGACGGGGCGGCGCTCGACCTGAGTGCGGCGCAGCGCCCGTACGACGTCCTCGGCGGCAGTCATTGCCCCGCGCACGCGTTCGGCAATCGCGCCAGCGGTCGTCGCGAGCGCCGCTTGGTCGATCTTGAAGTTCGACCAGAGCGCCTCGGCCGGCGTATCCGCCGCAAGCACGAGCAGCGGCGTGCGGCTCTTCGCGGCCTCCGTCAGTCCGGTGAGCGTGTTCGTGAAGCCCGGACCCTGATGAACGCTCACGACGCCAACCTTCCCACATGCGCGTGCGTAGCCGTCGGCCATCATGACCGCCCCGCCCTCGTGGCGGGCGGAGTAGAACGTCGCGCCGGCCGCATGCAGCGCGTTCGCGACTGTGAAGTTGCCGCTGCCGACGAGCCCGAAAAACACCTCAACCCCGCGGTCGGCCAACGCTCGTCCGATCGCTTCGGAGACCTGCATCGTTCACTACCTCTCTAGGCGCCTCTGCTTAGAGCAATACTACTGCATGCCACTGTACTTCTGTAGTGGGCTCCGGACGCAAATCGTGGACCGCTACTCGCACCTTTTGGAGGACGTAGGTGGCGACGCCGTGGAAGGGCTGGACGAATCTTTCGGTTAGCTGGTTGCAGTACAAGAGGTCCAGGCTACTTGTGGGGCTTCACGTTTTACCTGCAAATGAGAGGGTGACCGACGGGACTCGAACCCGCCACCTTCTCTCTTGAGCCACTATCCCAATAATCGCGGCTCCCTGAGGGTGCCCTTCACCACCCTTGAGTTCTGAGGTACTTGATATCCTTTGGAGAGCACAAGATGGTCGATCCTTGGATCGCCGTTCGTCGGCGACCCGTGAAGAAGAGGACTTAAGCGATCACTTGAAGATCCCACCGTACGTCTTCCTCATCCTCGCTACCCTCTTTTGGGCCGGTAACTTCACGTTCGGCCGGATGCTCTCGGAAGCGCTTCCCCCCTTCGGCATAAACTTGATCCGCTGGATCATAGCCTGCGTCGTCTTGGTCCCCTTGACGCTCGCCCGCGAGGGCCGCCTCGCCCGGCCCCCACTTGGTCTGTGGCCTGCCCTCATAATGATGTCCGTTGCGGGGATTATTCTGTTCCAATCGCTCGTTTACCTCTCCTTACGATTCACGACCAGCACCAACGCGGCCCTCATCGCCGCGACCACCCCAGTTATGACACTGCTCATCGCAGCCGCGATCCGCACCGACCGGCTGACGGTGCGCCGCGCGGTGGGAGCGCTCCTGAGCGTGGTTGGGGTGGCGTGGGTGGTCTCCCGACGCTCGCTAGGCGCGCTGCTGGAGTTGTCGATTAAAATCGCGGGGACCTGATCATGCTGCTCGCCGCTTTCCTCTGGGCCGTCTACACGGTTCTCTCCCAGAGGGTGCTGCGCACCCTCTCGCCGCTGGCTACCACCACAATAACCACGCTACTGGCGCTGCCGCCGCTCATACTCGTCGGTGGGTACCAACTGATGACTCGGCCCATCGGGACCATCACCCCCGTAGTCGCCGTCGGCCTGCTCTACGTCGGCATCGTCGCTTCGGTCGCGGCTTTCCTTTGCTGGAACGGGGGGATCAGGGGAGTCGGCGCGGCTCGAGGGGCGGTCTTTCTGAACCTCATACCCGCATTCACCGCCTCGATCGCCGTGCCGCTCTTGGGCGAACGCCTCGGCGTTGCGCAACTCCTCGGGGGTTTGCTCATCATTTCGGGCGTAACCCTCGTTTACCATCAAGCAAAGCGCGGCGACGGACCGGCTCAGCGAGGGAATGACCCTACCGGTTAAGGTTTTCTCCTTGCGTTCGGAACACCCTTGATGAGTACCGGCGCGCCCCGGGGCGCCTTCCAAAGCACCCTTAAACGTCCTTCAAACAGGGTGAGGGGTTGGAGAGCGCCGCGTTGACCAAACTGCGACCGGGCCGAGGTCCTACGGCGTCCCGGCCCTCCTTGTTGTAAGGGTATCGCAGTGCCGAACGCTGCACAAAGCGACCTTGGCGACAATAACGTGCTATAATTATTTTGTAATTCGTGTGACTAACATCCAGTGTCGATTGGGATAGGAGATGACGTCATGGGCAGGTTCCTGCGACATCGTTTGCGATGGCGGATTTGGCTTCTGAATCAGGAGAGACTTCTGAAGGACAGTAAATTTGACCCGGCCGGGGGGAGATCCTCTTGATCGGGGCGACGACGAAGCTGGGGCCGTGTCAGGTGCGAAGCAAGACGGATCACCCATGCCCACATCGGGCGGTGACGGAGATCTGGGGCGTACCCTTCTGCGA
>JAJTCK010000129.1 GCA_021323175.1 Solirubrobacterales bacterium
CTGAGAACCGACCGACGCGATAGCGTCGAGTTGACCAAGACCACAGCACTCCTCGGTTTCTGTGAATCGCGCCAAACGTCCGTCCCGTCACTACGGCGGTCGAAGTGGGGTCGTCAAGGCGTCATCGACTCGCAGGACGGTCGGCGGTCGAGTCGATGCCGGACCGCCCTTGACACGGCCATATGGAGGTTTAGGTTTGCCCTACGACTACCAGGGGAGACATCGCCCGGGGGCGAGGGCTCGGCGTTGCGGCGGCGCTGCTGTCGGTCGGCGTCATCGTCGTGGCCGGTGCCTCTCCTGCGTCGGCCGCCGTGACCGTCGCCGAGCCGGGCAAGAACGCGAAGATCCTCTCCCCGCCCCTCGACGCCCTGCGTGCTGGTGGCAAGGCGCGGGTCGCGATCCGGGTCGGCCCGGATCGCACCTGGCGGGTTCGGGTCACCGACCGCGAACGCGGCGCGGAGGTGAGCGACGAGTTTCATCGCGTGCGCCCGCGCGTCTGGGAGGCGCGGCTCGGGCGCTCGCAGGGCCTGCAAGAGGGCGCGAATCGGATCTGGCTGCTCACCCGCCGCGGCTCGGGCGACTGGAAGGCGACCGGGCGGCGCTTCGTCTTCGGAATCGACGAGCGCGACCTGGTCAGGCTGCACGGGCCGCGGGGCCGGACCACCGCCACCCGGGCGCGGATCCGGATCGAGTCGCGCAAGGAGCCCGAGCACCTTCAGGTGAGCCTGAACGGCAAACGGGTCGAGGGGGAGCTGCACAAGCCCCGCGAGGGAGATCACAGGGGAGCGCTCTCTGCTTCCCACGGGCTTCGTTACGGCGAGAACCACCTCACCGTGCGCGCCTACCATCCCGATGGAGGCTTCGAGGTCGAGCGTCTTGCCTTCGAGGTCGCCCGCCGGCACCCGCTGGCGGCGGCGGGGCGCGACCGACACCTGATCGAGGGCCACGCCCTGCGCCTGAACGGCATGCGATCGCGAGCGACCGAGGAGCTAAAGCGGCTGCGCTACCGCTGGCGCGTGGCCCGCTCGCCACTCGGCAGCAAGCCGCGCCTCCGCCACGCGCACCGCCCCCGGCCCCTGCTTCGCACCGACGTGCACGGCACCTACCGACTGCGGCTTACCGTCACCCAGTCTGGGTCCGGCAAGGCGCATGCGAAAGCGGCGCCAGGCGGCCAGTCGAGCACCGATGAGGTCACGGTGGCGGCGCAGGTCGACGCGCCGCCGATCGGCGTTCCGATCCAAACCCTCGCCGACCCGAGGGGAACGCCGACCGTGTGCCCGCCGTCGCAGGCGCCCTCCAGCGACGGCCCCGGCGTGGTGGTCGGCGACCAGTTCTATCGGGCCGCCGGCGACGAGCCGATTCAATTGCTCGTCCTCAATACGGCGACGCTCGAATGCCTGCAAAGCACGGGTTGGGATCAGACGCCGACCAGCCTCGGTCAGCTCTTAAAGACGGTGCAGGGCCTGACCACGGACCCGGCGAAGACCGTCGCGATCACGAGCTCAGGGACGCAGATCGCCCAGACCGCACTCGCCACCGTCAATAACACGCTGAAGCTGGTCGGTGCCGAGCCGCTCTCGGCGAGCGCAGTGGATGAGCCGTTCTCGGTGATCGGCAGCCTCGATGGGAAGCTCGGGACCGCGACGGCGAACCCCGGCCTCGATGCGCAGACGAACCCCGCATCCCCGGGCTGGCCGAGCGGGCGGGGGCTCGACCTCAATCCGGGCGCGCTGCTCGGTTTCATGACCCTGTCCGCCGAGGGGTCGACCTACTCGTTCGTCTCCCCGGAGCACGTCCCGTTCACCACCAGGGACCCCGACACCGGGGGCCCCTGCGTCGAGCCCCTCGACCAGACCGCTTGCGCCGGATACACGCTCGAACCGCCGGCGACCGGCGGCTTCGCGCTCCTCGAACTCGACGCCGGCACAGCCTCCGGTGGAACCGCCAGCGTCTGGCCCACCAACGGCACCGGCGAGGACCTGCAGGCCCAGCAGGCCTTCGCCCAGCGCCTCGCCCAGGATGCGGCCGATCCGAAGACGATCGTCCTCATCCAGAGCATCGGCAGGCCCGCGGCGACGACGCCGGCGTGGAGCCTCTACAGCAAGGGAGAGCTGACCGGAATCGCCGCCCAGATCGTGAAGCTCGGCGGCACGGCGGACGTCTTCAACCGCCTCGATGGCACGATCAGCTACTCGCTGGTCGGCGGCGCGGGCATTCAAGGGCCAACGGCCGAGATGGCGAGCGGGCTGCCGGTCCCCTGTATCGAGAGCGCGACCTGGCCCGAGTGTCAAGGCCAGAAGATCGGCGACGTGGTGATGCACGCGACGCGCAGCCCTTCCCAGCTCACCGGCCTGCTGGCGAAGAACAACAACTCCACCTATCAGGCGATCGTCGGCGGCGTGAGCGGTGACGCAACCAATCCAGACGATGTCACCGGCTTCAACCACGCCCTGCTCCAGGTCGCATACCAGGACCCCGAGCCAGGGGGATGGCCGTTCGCCAACGAAACGGACGCGCTCAAGTACGTGGCCCAGAACGTCGTCTGCGAGAAGGCCTGCACGCTCGACGACCCCCGCCAGGCGTACTACGACAACGCGTTCAGCAGCTGGGGCGACAAGGTCAATGCCGTGGCGAGCCTCTGCTATCCGTGGGACGCCGACTGCAACCCCCCCAGGGGCTATAAGCCACCCTCGCCGCAGCCGACCTTCGACTCCACCATCTTCACACAGCTCAAGGGTCAGCTCGCGAAGGAATTCAAGTACGTCTCGGCGGTGCAGGGCTTTCTCGGTGCTCCAGGCTCGATTGCGGGCTCGACGCTGCAGAAGATCTACGCCGCGGACTCACCGCAGATCGACATCCCCGCGATCCAGAACCAGATCGAGAACGTGAGCACGTCGAGCGACGATCAGGCGGCCAGCGAGGCGTGGCAGATCATGGCGGTAGCCGCCTCGGTCGCCGGCGAGCTCCTCACGCCCGCGGCCGAGGAGGGCGAGATCGACGCACTCGGCCTGCTCTCGGACGGCTACTGGCTCGGCGCCGCGATCGCTCCGGGCGGCGAGGGCGCCGGGGCCTTCTCCGCTCTCGAAACGGAGGCCGCCCAGCTCGGACACACGCTCGCCACGCAGCTTCAGGATCAGGCCGAGCAGCTCGGGGTCGTCGGACAGATCATCGTCAGCGACTGGGGGAAGCTATCGGCGGTGGGGGGCCCGCTCCAGCAGCCGGTAGCTCCCGCGTGGGACATCAACGAGGCGGCGGCGCTCGACTCGCTCAAGCTCTCGACCACGCAGCAGATCTACGCCGCGCTGATGCCGGCCGTCTATGAGGCCTACCAGCTCGAGTCGGCCGGCGGGAGGGGCTCGAACGCGACCGGCACCGACCCATGGCACTACAGGCAAGGGCGCTGCGACGAGAACGTGGTCGCCTACGGCGAGCCGTTCAACTACGACGAAAGCGGCCACAGCGAGCCGCGCACCGGGGCGTTCCCCATGGTCTACGACATCGGGGGCACGCAGTCGAGCCCGAAGCGCACGGCGCACTGGTGGGCCTGGGGCACCGGGCGCCTGTACACGGAGGGCTCCCCGCCGCGACCCCAGCCGGACTTCCACGTGCCGTCGGCCAATCTGACCGACCCCCTGTTCGCGCCGCTCAATGGGAGTAATTCCAACTGGGGCTCACCTGGCCACACGGGACTGGCCATGTTCCCCTCCTGGTTCTGGACCCGAACCTGGCCGCAGCCCAAGGTCTTGAGTTGCTAGGGGAGGCGGCGC
>JAJTCK010000047.1 GCA_021323175.1 Solirubrobacterales bacterium
GAGGGGTGAGAATCCCCTCCACCGATTGTCCAAGGTTTCCTGAGTAAAGTTCGTCTGCTCAGGGTTAGTCGGGACCTAAGGCGAGGCCGAAAGGCGTAGCCGATGGCCAACGGGTTGATATTCCCGTACCACGTCGCGTCCGTTATGACCGATGGGGTGACGAGGAAGGGAAAGGGAACCCAGGCGATGGTCGTCCTGGGGCAAGCGCGTAGCCAGTCGTGATTGGCAAATCCGTCACGGCGCTTTGACGCGAGGCGCGATGCCAGCTGGCTTGACCGCCGGCCAGTCCCCGCACCCATGCCTCCGAGAAAAACCTCTAGGCAGGACGCTCGTGCCCGTACCGAGAACCAACACAGGTGGACAAGTAGAGAATACTAAGGTGAGCGAGCTAACCCTCGTTAAGGAACTCGGCAAAATCGTCCCGTAACTTCGGGAGAAGGGACGCCCCGGTAGGGTGAACTCCGTACGGAGGGAGCCCGAGGGGGCCGCAGTGACTTGGTCCAACCGACTGTTTACCAAAAACACAGGCCTCTGCTAAGTCGAAAGACGACGTATAGGGGCTGACGCCTGCCCGGTGCCGGAAGGTTACGCGGAGTTGTTAGCGCTTCGGCGCGAAGCAGTGAAGCTAAGCCCCGGTAAACGGCGGCCGTAACTATAACGGTCCTAAGGTAGCGAAATTCCTTGTCGGGTAAGTTCCGACCTGCACGAATGGCGCAACGAGTTGGACGCTGTCTCAACGATAGGCTCGGTGAAATTAGAGTCTCGGTGAAGATACCGAGTACCCGCAGAAAGACGGAAAGACCCCGTGAACCTTTACTGCAACTTGATATTGGAGTCCGGAGTATCTCGCTCAGGATAGGTGGGAGGCTTTGAACCTGTGGCTTTGGCCGCAGGGGAGCCGCCCTTGAGATACCACCCTTGGTGTTTTGGGCTTCTAACCCGCTTCCGTTAACCGGGGCGGGAACAGTGTCAGGTGGGCAGTTTGACTGGGGCGGTCGCCTCCTAAAGTGTAACGGAGGCGCCCAAAGGTTCCCTCAGCACGGTTGGAAATCGTGCGCAGAGTGTAAAGGCAATAAGGGAGCTTGACTGCGAGACCGACGGGTCGAGCAGGAACGAAAGTTGGGCTTAGTGATCCGGCCGTAGAAAGTGGAATTGCGGTCGCTCAACGGATAAAAGGTACTCCGGGGATAACAGGCTTATCGCGCCCAAGAGTCCATATCGACGGCGCGGTTTGGCACCTCGATGTCGGCTCGTCGCATCCTGGGGCTGAAGCAGGTCCCAAGGGTTGGGCTGTTCGCCCATTAAAGCGGCACGCGAGCTGGGTTCAGAACGTCGTGAGACAGTTCGGTCCCTATCTTCTGTGGGCGTTGGAGAGTTGAGGGGATTCGTCCCTAGTACGAGAGGACCGGGATGAACGCGCCTCTGGTGTACCAGTTGTCCTGCCAAGGGCACCGCTGGTTAGCTACGCGCGGCATGGATAACCGCTGAAAGCATCTAAGCGGGAAGCCTTCCTCGAGATGAGCTCTCCCATCCCCTTGAGGGAGTAAGGCCCCTGGTAGACCACCAGGTTGATAGGCCGGCTGTGCACCTGCAGCAATGCAGTCAGCAGACCGGTACTAATGGGCCGAGGGCTTGACGGATATTTGTTTCTACCGGCTGCCCCCGGACGCGAGAGCGGAGGAGGCACCCTTGTTCGCCTAGTGCGGTTTTCAAGGTTCACCGAGCGTCTCGAACGTTTCGGTGGCGAGATAGCGAGAGGGAAACACCTCTTCCCATTCCGAACAGAGCCGTTAAGCCTCTCAGCGCCGATGGTACTTGGTGGGCAACCGCCTGGGAGAGTAGGTCGCCGCCGGTTCTTCCAAGGGCCGCCCCTCGGGGTGGCCCTTATCTTGTCACCGCTTCGCGGTCGCTTCATTCGAGTCGCCGCCGGAGCAGTGCGGCCCGCTGTCGCAGTTGGCATGCTGCACCCTCACACGGCAACGAAAGGCACGACTTGATCGGAGCAATCATCCTCGGAATCCTCGCCGGCTACCTGGGGCGGGCGATCATGCCCGGAAGGCAGGAGATGGGCTTCTTCATGACTACGATCCTGGGGGTCGTCGGAGCGCTGCTCGGCTTTCTGTTCTTCACCGAGGTGCTGGACATCGGCGATTCCGATGCGTTCGACCTCGGCGGCCTGCCCGGGGCCGTGATCGGCGTGATCATCGTCTTGTTCATCTACGACCGCGCGAGCCGCTAGCCCGATCGCCGCGGACCGGCTAGAGGCGGACCAGCAGGAGCGCCTGTTGGCTTCGGTCCGCCTGCTCGCCGACGACGTCGGCCCCAGGCGTCCCACGAGCCCGGCGGAGGCCCGTGCGGCGGACCTGATGCGCGGGCGCCTCGACTCGATCGGCCTAGACGCCGGGATCGAGCACTTCGACGGGTACCCGACCTTCGCGGCCCCCTTCGGCGCAATCCTTGGCGCAGCCGTCGCCGCGGGCCTCTTACCGCGCCGCCGTACCGCGTTGCGCTCATTGCTGTCAGCCGCTGCGGCGGCCGGGCTCCTCACCGAGGGCGGACTGATCCGAACACCGCTCTCCGACGCCTTGTCGAGGCGGCCCAGCCAGAACGTCGTCGCGACGATCGAGCCCGCGGGCCCGGTCCGGCGCACGGCCTGCCTGATGTGCCACCTCGACACCTCGCGGAGCGGCCTGCTGTTCGACCCCCGGTTCGTGCGGTATCTCAATCCATGGCTCACAGGCCAGTCGCTCGCATGCCTCGTCCAGGGCGGAGAACCCCTGCTGGCCCGATCCGGCTGGGGACGACGGGCGGCGGGGACGGCTCGCCTGGTCCTGGCGGCGGGCTTGGCGCTGCTACTCGAGCGGGAGCTTCGCGGCGAGGACGTCCCAGGTGCGAACGACAACGCCTCCGGCGTCGCCGTCGTCGCCGAGCTCGCTCTCGAGCTGGCCGCGTCTCCGCCGGAGCACACGCGGGTGGTCGCGCTGATGACCGGATGCGAGGAGTCTGGTTTGCTCGGCGCCCAGGCGTTCCTGCGCTCGCGCGACACAAACGGGTGGTTGTTCTTGAACTTCGACAACGTCGGTGGACCGGCCACCTTGCGCTACACGCTGAAGGAGGGGCTCGCGATCAAGTGGGAGTGCGATCCCGGCCTGACCAGGATCGCGGCGCGCCTGTCGCGCGAGCGGCCGGAGCTCGGTCTGGCCGCGAGCCCCGGCCCCATCGGGCTGACCTACGACGTCACACCCGTCCTTGCCCGCGGCGGCCGCGGTATCACCTTCGTCGCCGGCGACGACGGGGTCATCCCGAACTACCACTGGCCGACGGACACCTCCGACAACGTAGACCCGGCCAACCTGAGTCGAGCGCTTCGGGCCGGCCACGCGATGGTCCGCGCGATCGACCGGGGTGACGCGGATTGACGCTTCACGCGGGCGGCGCCGCTAGGCGGCGAGCCGCTCGGGAACGCCGGCGCGGTCATGCTGCGGGTGAGGAGCGCCGGAGGCGAGCCCCGACGGCCTGCGCTCGCACTCCCTGACCGGCTCGGGCTCTATCCCATACTCGCCCAGCGTCGCGAAGTCGACCACGACGTCGGCGGCGTCCAGGAGCCGTTCCCTGATGTCTATGAGCTTTGCTGTCATTGCCGGCAAGCTAAGAACCGGCTCGGACGGAAACCGCGTATTTGCAGGACTTCCTGCATGGCCTCGGCGTGGGATGTAGATTCGCGCCGAGCAGCGACCGGAGGAAACGTCATGCCCCTCGCCGTCAGCGGCTACGAGCTCTCGCTCTTCATCCACATCACGGCGGTGATGGCCGGATTCGGTGCGACCTTCGCGGAATCGGTGATGTTTCCGGTCGCCTTGAACCTGAGTCCGCGCCACCTGCCCTACGTGCATCGCCTCCAGCTGACGATCAACCGGTACTTCGCACTGCCCGCGCTGCTGATCGTGATCCTGACCGGCGTCTATCAGATGTCCGAGGGCGACTGGAACTACGGTGACTTCTGGGTCAGCGGGACGATGACGATCGTGGTGATCATCGCCGTGCTGCTACTCGCCTACTTCATCCCGGCGGACAAGCGCCTGCAGCCGATGGTGGAGAGGGAGCTCGCGGACACCGGCAGCGGCGAGGTCACGCTCTCCGAGGAATACCAGCGCGCCGCACGCAATGAGGGAATCGCGGGCTCGATCACGGGCATCCTGCTCGTCGTCGCGATCTTCCTGATGGTGACCAAGCCGGGGCTGTAACCCCTAGCGGCCCCGCCGTCCGAATGAATGCGGGGCGGGCAGCGCCGCCGCCAGCTCGCTGACGATCCTCTCCCGGGTGGGACGATCCACCTCGCCGACGACCTCCCATCCGGCCCCCTCGCCGACGCGCACGCGACGCCCACGGCGCCTGGCGTCGGCCAACGCCGGCTCGGACGAGCCCTGGGTTGGATCGACGACGGTCATGCGCCTCTCCCTGCGGGCGGGCTGCCCGCCTGTCTCGCGGCCGGGGGGCGACTCGATGTGCATTGAGGCGGTGCCGGGCATCGGGGGAGGGTCGCCGGGAATCTCCGGCGGCGCCTCGCGTTCCAGGCGGTCCATCGACCCGACCACCACGTTCGTGGTGCCCTCGCGGTGCTCCAGCTTGCCGCGGGCGACCACGAACCCAGCGGTGCGAACGGCTTGGCGGCAGCGCTCGGCCACCGGCGGGGGAATGATCAGGTTGATGGTCCCGTGCTCGTCCTCGAGCAGCATGAAGACGACGCCGTTCGCCGTCGCCGGGCGCTGGCGAGCCACGACCATGCCGGCCACCAGCACCCGGGATCCATCCCCGGCTCGCGACAGGTCGGCGCTCGTCAAGGCCCCCTCCAGCTGCGGCCGCATCAGTTCCATCGGGTGCTCGCCCAGGGTCATTCCGGTCATGCGGTAGTCGGCGACTGCCTTCTCCCAGGGACCGAAGGGGGGCAAAGGGGGAACAGGCACGCCTTCGAGAGGTAAGGCAAGCTGTGTGCCATCAGCGGTCCGGGTCGCACGCGACGCGGCCCCGGCCTCCCACAGCGCCGGTCGCCGCCGGCTTCCATCGGCCACCGACAGGGTCTCGGCCAGCAGATGGGCGACCTCCTCCGAGCTCGTGGAGTGCAGGGGAAACTCGTGGGTTCCGTACGCGACTTCCTCACGCGATGGGAGCGGCTCGCGGGTTGGCGCGGCGGCCAGGCGGTCGCATGCCCCCGCCCAGGCCAAGCGCAGCAGCGCCGCCCGCGATGCCCCCGACCGGCCGGCGAGGTCGCGGATGTCCCGGTAGGGGCCGCCGCGGCGCCGCTCGCCGAGCACGGCCTCGGCGTCCACCTCGGCGACCTCGGCGACATAGCCCAGCCCGATTCGGACCGGCGGCCGGCCGGGGGACCCCGCCGCCGCCCCGGCGGTCTCGACCCGGCACTCCAGCTCGCTCGAGTTGACGTCCGGGGGCAAAACCTCCAGACCGCGCCGCTGTGCCTCGTGGACCAGCGCGTCGGGCGGATAGAAGCCCATCGGCTGCTCGTTGAGCAGCGCGCAAGCGAACTCGGGCCCATAGTGGACGCGCAGCCAGGTTGACTGGTACGCGAGCAGCCCGAAGGCCGCCGAGTGGGCCTTGGGGAAGCCGAAGCCCGAGAAGCCTTCGATCTGGCCGTACACCCTCTCCGCAACCTCGCGGCTGACTCCGCGGTCCATCGCTCCCTCGATGAAGCGCCGGCGGTAACGCAGGATCGCCGCCTCGGAGCGCTTGCGGCTCATGGCGCGGCGCAGGCCCTCGGCCTCGCCGACCGAGAACCCCGCCAGCGCCATCGCCACCTCCAGGACCTGATCCTGGAAGACGATGGCGCCGAGCGTGTCGCGCAACACCGGCTCCAGCGAGGGGTGCTCGTAGGGGACCTCGTAGGTGGGGTCCTCGCGCAGCCGCTTGCGCCTCTGGATGTAGGGGTGGACGGCCCCGCCCTGGATCGGCCCCGGCCGTACCAGGGCCACCTGGACGGTGATGTCGTCCAAGTCCCTGGGCAGGGTCCGTGGCAGCATCTGCATCTGTGCCCGGCTCTCGATCTGGAAGACGCCGGTCGTCTCGGCGCGCTGGATCGCCCCCCAGACCTCCTCGTCGTCCAGGGGAATGCGCGACAGGTCGATGCGCTCCCCGCGTGAGCGCGCGACCTCGTCCACGCAGCGCTCCACCGCCGAGAGCATCCCAAGGCCCAGCAGGTCGATCTTCAGGAAGCCGGCGTCCGCGCAGGAGTCCTTGTCCCACTGCACCATCTGGCGCCCCTCCATCGCGGCGGGCGCGACGGGGCACATCTCGATCAACGGACGTGTCGAGATCACCATCCCGCCGGGGTGCTGGGACATGTGCCGCGGCAGCCCCGCGATCTCGGGAAGCAGCCGTGCGAGCGCGCGCCAGCGAGGGGAGGAGGCTGCGCGGCCACCCAGGGCCTGCCGGATCCGGACTTCGGCGTCCTCGCTGCGTTCGTAGACGTCGACCGAGCGAGCCACGCGCTCGACCTCACCGGGGGGCAGGCCCAGCGCCTTGCCCAGGTCGCGCACTGAACCGCGCGCCCGATACGTGGAGAAGGCGGCGACCAGCGCCGAGCGCTCCTGACCGTACCGCTCGTGGACCCGCGGGATCAGCTTCTCGCGTATGTCTCGGGGAAAGTCCAGGTCTATGTCAGGAGCATCGGTCAGCTCCTCGTTCAGGAAGCGGCCCAAGAAGAGGTCGTTTGCGACCGGATCTATGTGCGACAGGCCGGTCAGATAGCAGACGATCGAGCTGACGCTGGAGCCGCGCCCGCGGCCGGGAGGGAGCAGGCGACGCGCGGAATCGGCCCCGCGAACCTCGAGGGCAACCTCGCGCGCCAGCTCCAGCATGTCTTGGTGCAGCAGGAAGAAGCCGGACAGGCGCAGCCTGCGGATCAGGCCGAGTTCCTCCTCCAGGCGCCGCTCGGCCTCGGCCCTGTCCCCGGCCGTCGGCGGATAGCGCCGCTCCAGCCGAGCCCGGCACAGCTCCGCCAGTCGCCGGTCCGCGGTCTCGTCCTCGGCTCCCGGATAGCTGTAGCCCAGGTCTCTGGTCAGGTCGAACCTCAGCCGGTCGGCGAGCCGCTCGCTCTCGGCCACCGCATCGGGATGGTTCCTGAACCGCTCGGCGGCGTCAGGGGCCGAGAACAGACACGCCGAGGAGTTGCCACGGCGGACTCCCTCGGTCTCGTCCAGCGTCGCTCTCAGCCGCACCGCCACCAGCGCGTCCTGAAGTGGCAGCCGTGAGCGCGCATGCGCATGCGCGTTGCCCGTGGCGACGCAGGGAACTCCCAGCCCCCCGGCGAGCCCTGCGAGCCAGCGGTTTCGCGCACGGTCGCGACGCCACAGGGGTCGTTGCAGCTCCACTCTGAAGCTGTCCGGGCCGAACAGGTCGCGCAGCCGCCGCGCAGCCGAGATCCCACGACGCGGCTCCCCGCGCTCCCATGGCCCGGCGACGGCGCCGTCGCGCGCGCAGCCAGACAGGCAGACCAGCCCCTCCGTGGCTTCCCTCAGATCGTCCATCCGGATCGACGGCGAAAGCGGCTCCCGCATCCCCTCGCCCTCGCGAGTCCCCTCGTGGGCTCGAGTCAGCAGACGGCAGAGGCTGCGCCACCCCGCCGCCGACTTCACCAGCAGGGTGATGTGGGACCCGTCGACCGTCAGCTCGGCGCCGTGGATCGGGCGGACTCCGATACCCCTGCAGGCATGAGCGAACTCCATCGCGCCGCACACGTTGTCGTGGTCGGTCAGCGCCAGCGCCTCGAGCCCCAGGTCCGCCGCAGCCGCGGCGAGCTCGGCCGGCTCGGAGGCTCCGTCCAGGAAGGAGTAGGCCGAATGGGTGTGGAGCTCCGCGTAACCCACGGTCCTCACGTGCGCTGGCGGAACCAGCGGCCGTCGTCGGGCTCACTGAAGACGACCACGTTGCTGCCGTCCTCCAGCACCAGCTCGAAGTAGCGCCGCCGGAGCGGCCTTCGCGTCCACCAGCCGTCCTCCACCAGCCACTCCTCCTGCACAGAGCTCACGGCCAGGCTGCCGACCGCCCGAGGGCGGCCGTCGGAGCCGACCTGGACGGGGATCGGCCATGGCTTGTTCAGCCGGCGCATCACTGATCCTCGGGGAACGGCATCAGGACCTCGCGGCGCTCGGGGACGCGGGACTCCGGGTCGACCTCGAGCACGCGCAACACCGCCTCGCTGCCACCGGCTGCCCGCGCCTGGCGCACCGCCTCGGCGATCAGCTTGCGACGCCTTTGGTCGGGACCGGACAGCGAGAGCTGCTCGCCCGCAGCCGGACCGAGAGAGACCGCCTCCAAACGCAGGATCGAGGCGGGGCCGGGCAGCAGCTCCAGCAGGGGGGAGAGGGCGAGCAGCAGCCGCTCCGTCTCGCTCGCCGGGGACCGCAGGGCGACGTGGCGCACCCAGCCGCCGCCGGCGTCGAGTCGCGCCGACAGGCGCAGTGACCGAATCGACCTGCCGCGGCGCTCAAGATGGCAAAGGAGCCGCGCGACCAGCAGCTCCAGCGCATGGCCGAGCTGCTGGCCCGAGGTCGCGTCGGGCAGCTCCAGCTCGGCCGCCAGGCGCTCATGTGGGCGTCTGGGGCGGAGCGGATCGTCCTCGCCACGCGCCAGGCGCAGCGCGCGCAGGCCTATCGCGCCGAACCGGTCCGCGACCGCCTCGTCGGCGAGGCTGGCGAGACGACCCAGGGTCGCGATCCCCAGGCGCTCCAGCTCATTGGGCAGGTCCTCCCCGACGTCGTCGGGGCCGCCGTCGCGCGCGGCGGAAGGGCGGTCCCAGCGCTTGGGCTCCGCCAAGCGGCCGCTCAGCAGCGAGACCGGCAGGGAGGAGAGGAATCGGCGCGCCTGGGGGTCCGATACCACGAGCCGCGCCCCGGCGTTCGGGAAGGCCCCGGCGCCTCCGCCCTCCGCCCGGTTCGCGGCCTGCCGCGCCGCGGCGTACGCGCAGAACCGGCCCGGCGCCGCCCCGAACGCGACGGGCATCCCGGCGGCCTGCCGCGCCCTGTCCAGGACCCCATCGATCCCGCCCCAGAGCCCTCGCAGTCCCGCGATCTCGAAGAAGGCCTCGCCGGCGCGCTCCGATTCCACCTCGGCTCCGATCGACTCGAAGCCACGGAGGGCCTGCTCCCAGGCGCGGTCGGCTCCCTCGGGATCGGGGGGGACCAGGGCCAGCTCGGGGCAGCGCGAGAGCGCCTCACCTAGCCTCATCCCGGCGCGCACTCCCAGTCGCTCCGCTGGCTCGCTCACCTCGCCGATCAGCTGCGCCGCCCCGGGTTCTGGCGCCAGCGCCGCTGGCCGCAGCATCTCACCGCCGGAATCCCCGCTCCGGGCCCAGTCGCCCCCGAGCGCGGTCAGGAGCCGGAACCGGGGTGCAAGGGCGCTTGCGACTGGCATCGAACGTATGTTCGTACAGAGTCGCGAATGAGTCAAGGGATAGGTGCAAATCCGCGCCCCGTAACCCCCTGACGGAAGCCGAGGACTACTTCCCCGTCGAGGGGGAATACCCAGGGAGCCAACCAACCGACCGGGGGAGAACCCAGGATGCTAATCGCCGCCATAATCGCCTTCTGCATCGTGCTTCTGGTGCTCGCCTTTCTGGCGCCGCGCCTGTCGCGCCACTTCCAGGAGGCCGGGGACAAGCCGCTCCAGGTCGGCCAGCGCGCCGGAGGCATGGCGCCGGGCAAGCTGGGCGAATGGCTCGCCAAGCCGTTCGGCAAGTCGCGCAAGGCTGTGAGCAAGAGTGGCGAGAAGGGCCGCGAGGGTCGCGCCAAGTCCCCCTTCTAGGGGGAAACCCGGGTTAAGCTTCCGGGCGAGATGCCCAAGAAGGAGCCGACAACCGGAGAGCTCCGCCGCCTTCAGCACGAGCGGACCACCGACGAGCATCGGGCGATCGATCAGTCCGTCACCAAGGACGAGGCCCATCAGCACAAGCGGCGAGCCTCGAAGGCCGCTTACCTGGAGCGCAAGCTGGCTGAGCGCGAGCGCGCCGAGCGCCGCGCCCGCGGCGAGGACGAGGATTGATCAAGGTTTGGGCGTCGGTTTGGACTCGTCGATCTCCTTCTCAACAGCGTCCGCGACATTCGACCAGGCGACCTGGCCGAGACAACGTGGGGCTCAGGCCTGGAGCTGCGCTTCATTGACTCGACGCTGATCCTCTACGACCACTTCTCATCCAACTATGAGTGGAAGAAGCTCGTTTTTCGCACCGCGCATCTTCACGAGTGGCTGCCAATCGAGCTGCCGCGATGTTGACGCTCCAAACAGAGATTCGGGTGGACGGCATCACAGGAGGGGAGATCTTCGATTTCCTTGCGGACCCCAGCGACCGCGCCTACCAGCAATGGTGGCCCGGCACGCACCTTCAGCTCCACCCCTTGGAGCGTCACGAGGGCCATATCGGCGACGTGATCTACATGGACGAGTACGTCGGCAGGCGAAGGGTGCGGATGACCGTGATCGTCATCGAGGCCGTTCGGGGTGAACGGCTCGTCTGGCAGTTCAAGAAGCTGCTCAGGTTGCCGGCACGGCTCGTTCTCGAGCTCGCCGACTACGAGGGCGGGGTCGCGATTACGCACACAATCGAGGCCGGCTTCAAGGGCCCCGGGCGCGTCGTGGACCCCCTGATGAGGCTGTTCTTCTCAAGGCGGTTCGCTGAGGCGATGGACCACCATGCGAAGACCGAGTTCCCTTTACTGCGCGACCGTCTCGGCGACATCAAGGCGGGCGCCGCCGGCAGCTAGCACGCGCGGCCAGCGCCGTCGTGGCGATGCGGCGCTCCCGCTGCCACGAGCGGATGACACTCTGCGTGTCCCGGCGAGAAGGTCGACTCCTCCGTGAGAGCGTCGCTCGCCTCCGCCCGTTTCGACCTCAGCGGCTCCAGGGCTCGCTTGAAGCTGCGGGTCAGAGCCCGCGAATACGTCGCCGTCGGGAGCCTGATCCGGGGCGGCAAGCGGGTCGTGCGTCGTCGTACCAAGGGCTACGCGCCCGGCAGGCGAACTCTCGCCTTCCCAATCGGCCGCGGCCTCGCCGGGAAGCGCATCGCGGTGAAGCTGACGCTGGAGGACGGTCAGGGCAACGTGAAGGCGCTGACCCGAAAGCAGGCGGTCCCCAGGTTTGAGCGATCCCGCCGCCCGCTTCGGAAAGTCCGAGGGTTTCCGGTGGAATCGGTCGCGATGGACGATCATTAGCGGCGCTCGTCAGTCGTCTATCTCAGGAGGAACGAACGGATGCCCGGGATGCACAACCGACCAGCCGCAAGCTCGTTCCGGGTTGTCATCGCCGGTGGCGGTGTCGCCGGCCTTGAGGCGATGTTGGCCCTGCGATCCCTCGCCGAGGACCGAGTCTCCGTCGACTTGATCACGCCGGAGAGCGAGTTCGTCTACGGCCCGCTCGCCGTGGCAGAGCCATTCGGGTTCGGGAGGAGGGCGCATTTCGAGCTCGAGGAGCTCCTTCGCGACGCAGGGGCGCGTCATCACCGCGACGCGCTCGCGGCGGTGGACGCCGACGAGCGACTTGCCCGCACGCGGACGGGGATCGCCTTCCCCTACGACGCGTTGCTGGTCGCCACCGGCACCCGTCAGCGCGACCCATTTCCCGATGCGATCACGTTCCCGGGCCGCGCGGGCGTCACGGGCATGGGCCATCTGCTGGCCCAGATCGAGCGAGGCGAGGTGCGACGTGTGGTCTTCGTGCAGGCGAGCCGGATCGGCTGGTCCCTGCCCCTTTACGAGCTCGCCCTGATGACCGCCGGGCATCTGGAGGGGCGCGAGCTTGCAGGAGGGGTTGAGTTGATCGTCGTCACCCCCGAGAAGGTGCCTCTGGAGCTGTTCGGCGACCGGGCGGGGGCCGCAGTTCGCAGCCGCCTCGAGCGGAGCGGGATCAAGGTTTACGCCGGGGTCGAGCCGGTCGAATACAGCGATGGGGAGTTGAAGCTGCACTCCGGTGAGGTCATCGCCGGCGGCCGCGTCGTCACGCTCGCCGTTCCGGACGGACACGGGATCGCGGGCCTCCCGGCGGACGAGGAGGGCTTCGTCGAGGTGGACGAGCGACAGCGGGTCACGGGCATGGAGAACGTGTATGCGGCCGGCGACATGACGAGCTTCCCGGTCAAGCAGGGCGGAATCGCGGCGCAACAGGCCGACACCGCCGCGCAGGCAATCGCTGCGGCCGCCGGAGCGCCGGTTACCCCGGTTCCGTTCCGGCCGGTCCTGCGCGGCCTGCTGCTGACCGGGGGCGCTCCGGCCTACCTGCGTGCCCCGCTATCGCGGGCGGGCCACGAGCAGGGTGACGTTACCGTCGAGCCGCTCTGGTGGCCGCCCGCGAAGATCGCCGCCAAGCACCTCGGTCCATTGCTCGCCTTGCGGGCCGGGGATCGTGCGGTTCCCGCGCCGCCAGCCGAGAGGGGCATCTCGGTTTCGCGGGAGCTTAAGCCCGAGCTCGGTGAGTGGAAGGACCTGGAGCCTGAGTAGGCATGAGAAACGAACCAGCATCGCCCTCGCTGATGCGCTCAGCTGGTTGCGCAGGTGTCTGCGGCCAGACCGTCCACGGCACGGCGTAGCAGTCGGTCGAGTAGGACGACGCTCGGCCGCCGAGGAGTACACGTTGTGGCTAGAGGAGATGAGGGGGCTCGGAAGGACCGTCTTTTGAAAGTCGCTCGCTGGTCACGGTGCCACTGCGCGTGCCAACGACGACGCGATCGAGCAAAAAACCCTCGGAGCTTGGCGATGAAGGGTCGGCCCCGCTAGGGCTCCGCCTCGGCCTCCATCTTCTGAAGGCGCGTGTAGTAGTCGGAGAACTCCTTCAGGTGGGCGAGCGCGATCTTGCCCGTGACGGTCGGGTCGTCGTCGGTGACGTTGGTAGCGGGATCGTGTGTCCCGTGCTCCAGCTCCACGTCCATGCCGGCGCGGAACTGTTCGACGTCGAAGGGTGCGGCCTCCCAGTCGATCCCGATCTGCTCGCCGACCCGCTTCGCCTCCTCTGCACTGAACCGCTTTGATGAGCTCACCCTGTGGTCCCCTAGTGCTTGTGCCCGTCGCCGGTCGCGGCGCTCATCCGTGCAAGGACTCGCTCGGCAACGTCAGGGGCCGCGTCGAAGGCCGGGAGCTGAAGGTCCTCTTCCTTGCGGAAGTGAACCGAGATCAGTGCGTACAACCCGTAAAGCAACTCCTGGAGCGTGTCGATATCGCTGACATCCGCTGCCTCCAAACGCTCGATCCGGGCGACGATTCCCTCGTGGTCGTGGACCATCGGTACTGCGGCGTCAGCGAACCCGACCAGTGCAGCCCACTCCGGGTAGAGGACGTCCTCTTCGGCCTTTGCGTGTGGCAGCAGTGTGCCGCGTAGGAAGTCGAGGACCCGCCGCCGCAGGAGGTCGCGCTCTTCCTCGGATAGCTCCGGCATCTCTCGCGCCGCTTGAGGGAGGTGGTCGATGTGCTCAAGCAGCGCCTCGTGCTCGCGTCGGAACGGCTCAGTTGGGCGCATACTCCCTTCCATAAGTGGGGGCAGGCGACTGAGAACCTATCGCGTACCCGCGCTAGTCGGTCACTCGCCCGCAGATTCAAGGTAGCGATAGGCTCCCACCCCGCGCCGTGTTCCTGGGGTACGCCCCAAGCGATCGAAAGGAAGTCTGATGCATAGGGGTTTTGTGCTTGGTGGACTTCTGGCCGGTGTAGTGCTGGTGG
>JAJTCK010000048.1 GCA_021323175.1 Solirubrobacterales bacterium
CGCGATAGACGGCCGGGGTGAGCGGTTCGCTCTCGTCCTCGTAGAACAGCGCGTTCAGCTTGCGGTCGAGCTGGCGTTCCCAACCGCGGGCCAGATAGAGCCCGCGGGGCATCAGCGCCGACTCCCAGTGGTGCTCGGCCGGCAGGACCTCGACGCGCTGGCTGCGGTGTCCGGGGACTCCGCGCAGGTAATCCACCACCGGCGCGTAGTACTCAGCATTCACGGAGGGCTGTGCGTGGACCATCTCGAGGTCGCGGACGACCGGGGACCACTGCCAGTAGACGAGGAAGGGCGCCAACAGCAGCAGCGCGAAGCGCTGCCGGCGCCAGAGGCTGAGGGCGAGTACGGGACCCAGGAAGAGGATGCCCATGCGCGTCACGTTCCCGCCCATGGGGCTGTCGATCAGGAACGAGCACGCCAGCGCCGCCCCGTAGGCGGCGACGCCGTAACGCAGGAACTTCTCCTCCTTGGGGATCGCCAGGAAGACCGCAATCGCGATCAGCAGTGCCGGCTGGAAGCTCGAGGCCTCGAACGGGTGCGTGCCGCCCTCGGGGAAGGCGACCGTCAGCAGGGCCGCGGAGCCGACGGCGGCACCTGCGAGCTCGACGCTCCGGCGGTTGCGCTCGGCGACCGCGTGCGCGACCGCCGCGCAGCCCAGGAACAGCGCCGCCACCGGGCTCGCCAGCGGCGTCAGCACCGCGAAGGCGACGGCGAGCGGGCGCCAGCCGCGCTGCGCGGCGTAGACCGCGGCCAGCGCGACTGCGATGCCCAGGGCGAAGGACAGCCGCCCGGTGAAGAGGTTCACGGAGGCACCGGCGGCGAACCAGATGACACCCAGCCGGGCTCGGTCCCCCCACTGTCGATAGGCGATCGCACTGAACAGAACGGCGGCCACGACCGTCGCCAGGACCCCCGCCTCCCGCGGACCGAGCAACGACCCGAGGAAGGGGAAGAGGACGCTGTAGCCGGGCGTGTGGTGGCCGCCGAACCAGAAGTTGTTCCATGCCGACAATCCCTCGCTTTCGAACAGGCCCGAGCGGAAAACCTGCGCCGCGTGGTCCGCGCTGGAGGGCTCCACGATCAGGTATGTCAGCCCGAAGGCGGCTGCGATCAGGGCGGGCTCGGCGTAACGCCGAAGCCGGTTCGATCTGGCTGGATCAGGCATCGGCGGGGAGCGCCCGGAACCCCGGCCTCAAGCGTGGGCCGTGGGACGCCCGAAGGCCCAAGCGGGCCTGACCCGCGCCAGCTGCAGCGCCGCCAGGGCGGCCGTCAGCGCGACCATCCAGCCGATCGCGCCGTCCAGCCAGAAGTGGTTTGCGGTGACCATCACGACCAGGAGCACGAACAGCGGATACGCCGCCCAGAACACCTTCGAGATGGTGTGCCGCGAGACCAGGACGCCGGTCGCCCCCACAATCAGGGCGAAGGCGCAGTGCATGCTGGGGATGGCGGCGTAGGGGTTGACGAACATCTTCACCAGCGCCGAGTCGTGATTGACCTCGGAGTACTGGTTGATGGTGTCCACGAACCCGTATCCCTCGATCAGACGGGGCGGCGCCGTCGGGACCAGCGTGTAGCCGACCAGCGCCAGCGCCATGGCGACCATGAACATGTTGCGCACGAAGTAGAAGTTGTCGTTGCGATAGATGTACAGCCACACCAGGAACGCGGTGGTCAGGACGAAGTGCGAGTTCATGTAGGCGAAGTTCGCGACGTCCACGATCCAGCGGTAGTCGAGCAGGGCTCCCTGGAGGTCCGGCTCGAAGAACGTCCCGGTGGCGACCTCGGCGTCGATAACCCAGCTGGCGTTGGCGAACGCCTCCGCCCGCTGGCCCTCGGCGATGCCGCGGACCGTCTCGTAGCAGATGTCCGCGATCACGAAGAGGCTCAGCTGCAGCCCGGCGTCTCCCCAGCCATGGGGAAGCCGGCGACCTGTCCTATCCATCAGCGCGCGCACGACGCAAGATTCTAGTCACGACCCCTTAACACTTCGGTGAGCTACGCACGCAACCTGCGACGTATCACGGCGCTGGTTCGGCGACGAACCGAAGTGCGCCGCCCGTTTCGCGCAGCGGACGGACGATTATGCTCGCGCCGTGCCGCTGCCCAGCGAGGATGCGATCGCCCAGCCTAGCGCGAGGGCGCGCGAGCTGGCGCGGCGCGGGCGGGACGCCGGGCGCCGCGAGCGCCTTGGACGCATCCCTAAGCGCGACCCAGGTTGGAGGCGCCCCAGCCGGCGCAGGGTGATGGCGATCCGCGACCGCCTGCGCGAGATGTACGGCATTCCCGTCAACGAGCCCCACGGCCACCCGATCGCCGAGCTTGTGCGGACGATCCTGTCGCAGAACACGAACGACCGGAATCGCGACGTCGCCTACGGGCGGATGCGCGAGCGGTTTCCCACCTGGGAGGAGGTCCGCGATGCGCCGCCCGAGGACCTGGAGGAGGCGCTGCGGCCGGGCGGGCTGGCGCCGTCCAAGACCCCGAGGATCCAGCACGTCCTCTCCGAGCTGGGAGGGCACCCGGACCTCGACTGGCTGGCCGAGGCCCCGCGCCAGCAGGCGCTGGACTACCTGACAGCGCTGCCGGGCGTGGGGCGCAAGACCGCCGCCTGCGTGATGATCTTCAGCTTCGACCGCCCCGAGATCCCGGTGGACACCCACGTGCACCGCGTCGGCGGACGGCTCGGCCTGTTCCGGCCCAACGCGTCGTTCGAGGAGGCCCACGACGAAATGCTCGCGATCACGCCGCCCGAGGACGGCTATGAGTTGCACGTGAACCTGATTCGACATGGGCGCGCAATCTGTCGCCCGCGGCCGCGCTGCGGGGAGTGCGAGCTGCGGCGGATGTGCCCCTGGTACCGCCGCAACAGGGAGGACTAGCGATGGCGGGCCGCGCGGGCCCACCGATATGCTGCGGCCGCTATGAAGCGGAGCACCTGGGTCATGTTCGGAATCGCCGCGGTCCTGTTCGCGGTGCTGCTGCCCGCCTGGGCGATCAGCCGCGAGGGGGGCGGAGACGCCTCCCCGCAGGCGGTGCCGGCCTCCGAGGAGGAGGGGAAGGAGCTGTTCGTGACCAACTGCGGCTCGTGCCACACCCTCTACAAGGCGGGAACCGATGGCATCGTCGGCCCCAATCTCGACGACATCCTTGCTCCCCCCAGCCCGACGCCCCCTGACCCGTCGACGATCTCGCCCCGCGTCCTCAGCGCAATCGAGAACGGCGTCGAGGGCCGCATGCCGGCCGACATCCTCAGCGGCCCCCAGGCCCAGGAAGTCGCCGACTTCGTCGCCCAGGTCGCCGGGGACAGGTAGTGCTCACCGGCGGGTGGTCCTGCGCGGCGCAACTTCGCTGCTCCGCGCGTTTTACATTGCTGTCACTGAGGAGAATTGTCGCGGGCGTACGCGCGCTCGCGATACCGAAAGGAGCTTCGCCTTGAGTCATCAGTCCGCATCCCCCAGGCGCGCCCGCGGCACCCGCGCCGCGCTCGCGCTGCTCGTCGCCGCCCTCGGCGTGACGATGATCCCCGGAGTCGCCGACGCGGCCAAGGGCAAGAAGAAGGGCCAAAACATCACCGTCATGACCCGCAACGTCTACCTCGGCGCCGACCTCGGCCCCGGTCTGGAATCGACAAGCCTTTCCGAGCTGTACGACGGCGCGGGCGTGGTCGTGAACCAGGTCGACCGCACCAACTTCCCGCTGCGGGCCAAGGCTCTGGCGGCGGAGCTCAAGAAGCGCAAGCCCGACCTGGTCGGCCTGCAGGAGGTCGCGCTGTGGCGCACTGCCCCCTACTCCCTTGATGTGTTCCCGCCCAAGGCGACCGAGGTCGAGTACGACTTCCTGAAGCTGCTGCTGGCGCAGGTCAACAAGTCCAAGTGCAAGAAGGGGAAGAAGGGGAAGTGCCTGCGCTACAAGGCCGTCGTGGTCAACGAGGAATTTGACTTCGAGACGCCGGTCAACGACGACACCAGTGACAGTGACCCGGACCGCAACGCGCGTCTGACCATGCGCGACGTGATCCTGGTCAAGCGGAAGGCCGGAATCAAGACGCGCAACCCGAGCCAGGGGACGTTCCCCACGCTGCTTCAGGTCGAGGTCGCCGGCGCCCTTCCGGTCGACGTGACCCGGGGCTGGACGGCTCTCGAGGCCAAGGTCCGCGGCAGCGCTTGGCTCAAGTTCGTGAACCTCCACCACGAGGCGTTCGACAGCTCGGGGCAGAACGACACGAACCAGGGAACGAGCGTCGGACGCGGTGAGGTCCGGCAGGCGCAAGCGCAGTCGCTGCTGGCGCCCGGCGGCGCGGCAACGGGCAAGCTGCCCGTGATCCTGGTCGGCGACCTGAACTCCGACGACGACACGGTGCAGCCGAACGGCGACCACCTGGCGTACAACGCCTACGTCGCGGGCGGGTTCAGGCCGGTCGACACCTCGAAGCCGCTGAGTTGCTGTGCGGGAGACCCCAACCTGGTCATCGAGGACATAGGGGACTTCGATCATCACATCGATCACGTGATGACGGACTCCAAGAAGGTGAAGTTCAAGAAGGGATTCGTGACCGGGCGTTTCCCGGTCAACGGGCTGTATCCCTCGGATCACGCGGGCGTGACCAGCCTGCTGAACGTCCCCAGCAAGAAGAAGAAGTAGCGCCCCGCCTCACGGAGGCTCAGAGAGGCCCGGCTCGCGCTGCGAGCCGGGCCTCTTTTTTGCGCCACTGCGGCCCCGTTGCAACGGTATGTTTTACTTCTCCGCAGCGATCTACTACCCTACGACTCAGATTTTGTAATTGCGAGCCTTGGAGGAACCCCACAGTGGCTAAGACAATCGGCATCGACCTGGGCACGACGAACTCGTGCGTGGCGGTCATGGAGGGCGGCGAGCCGACCGTGCTCGAGAACTCCGAGGGCGCCCGCACCACCCCGTCCGTCGTCGCCTTCACGGATTCGGGAGAGCGGCTCGTCGGCACGGTGGCCAAGCGCCAGGCCGTCATGAATCCCGAGCGCACCATCTTCTCGATCAAGCGCTTCATGGGCCGCAAGGAGGCCGAGGTCAAGGAGGAGGAGAGGATCGTCCCCTACAAGGTCGTCGCGGGGCCGGGCGGGGACGCGCGCATCGAGGTGGACGGCAAGCAGTACTCCCCGCCGGAGATCTCGGCGATGATCCTGCAGAAGCTGAAGGCGGACGCGGAGGCGAAGCTCGGAGAGGACGTCGACTCCGCCGTGATCACCGTTCCGGCGTACTTCAACGACGACCAGCGGCAGGCGACCAAGGACGCCGGCAAGGTCGCCGGCCTCGACGTCAAGCGCATCATCAACGAGCCCACGGCCGCCGCGCTGGCCTATGGGCTCGACAAGGAGACCTCCGACGAGAAGATCCTCGTCTTCGACCTCGGCGGCGGCACCTTCGACGTCTCGATCCTGGAGATCGGCGACGGCGTGTTCGAGGTCAAGGCGACCGCCGGTGACAACCACCTCGGCGGCGACAACTGGGACGCGAAGGTCGTCGACTGGATCGTCGCCGAGTTCCGCAAGGACCAGGGCGTCGACCTGGCCGCAGACAAGCGCGCCCTGCAGCGGCTCTACGAGGCCGCCGAGAAGGCGAAGATCGAGCTGTCGGCCACCCAGGAGACCCAGATCAGCCTGCCGTTCATCACGGCCGTCGACGGCGAGCCCAAGCACCTGGAGATGAAGCTGACCCGCGCGAAGCTGGCGGAGCTGACCTCCGACCTGCTGGACCGCGTGGTCGGGCCGGTCAAGCAGGCTCTCTCGGACGCCGGCGGAGATGTCGACCACGTGATCCTGGTGGGCGGCATGACGCGCATGCCCTCTGTCCAGGAGAAGGTCGCCGAGCTGACCGGCAAGGAGCCCCATAAGGGCGTCAACCCCGACGAGGTCGTAGCCATCGGCGCCGCGATTCAGGCCGGGGTACTCGCCGGCGACGTCAAGGACGTGCTGCTGCTCGACGTCACCCCTCTGACCCTCGGCATCGAGACCAAGGGCGGGGTGATGACGAAGCTGATCGAGCGCAACACCACGATCCCCTCGAAGAAGTCCGAGATCTTCTCGACGGCCGAGGACAACCAGCCGTCGGTGGAGGTCCACGTGCTCCAGGGCGAGCGCGAGATGGCCTCGGGCAACAAGAGCCTGGGCAAGTTCCAGCTCACGGGCATCCCGCCCGCCCCGCGCGGCATGCCGCAGATCGAGGTCACCTTCGACATCGACGCGAACGGGATCCTGAACGTGTCGGCCAAGGATCTCGGCACGGGCAAGGAGCAGAAGATCGAGATCAAGGGCGGCTCCGGGCTCGACGAGTCCGAGGTCGAGCAGATGGTCAAGGACGCCGAGGCGCACGCCGAGGAGGATCGCGCTCAGCGCGAGCTGGCGGAGGCCCGCAACGTCGGCGAGAACGCCGCCTATCAGGCCGAGAAGCAGCTGAGCGAGCTCGGCGACAAGGTGGGCGACTCCGACCGCGAGCAGATCGAGGCCGCCGTCAAGGATGTCCGCGACTCGCTCAACTCGGAGAGCGCCGACGAGATCAGGTCCAAGACCGACGCCCTGCAGGCTGCGTTCCAGAACGTGAGCCAGCAGATCTACGAGGCCGCGGCGCAGGAGCAGCAGGCCGCGGCCGGCGACGGCTCTTCCACCAATGGTGGAGCGGCTGACTCCGACGAGGAGGTCGTCGACGCCGAGGTGGTCGAGGACGAGCCCTCGAGCAAGGAGTAGCGGCGATGAGCGAGAGACCGATCGCCGCAGAGGAGGGGGATGGCGCGGTGGAGGAGTCCACCGCGCCCGGGGCCCCCGAGCAGGCGTCCCCGGTCCCCGGGGGCGCCCCTGAGGACGCTCGCTCGAACGAGGAGGCGGCCGCGGCCGAGCGTGCCGCCGAGGCCGTTTCAGAGGATCTCGACGAGCTGACCGCGGCCCAGCGGGAGCGCGACGAGTATTTGGAGCTGGCGCGCCGCACGAAGGCGGACTTCGACAACTACCGCAAGCGTGTCGCGCGCGACACCCACGCGGCTCTGGTCAGGGGGCGAGCCGAGCTGGCGCAAAGCCTGGTGCCCGTGCTCGACAACCTCGAGCGTGCGGTCGGTGCCGCCGGGGTGGACCCGAATGCACTCGCACCGGGCGGAGGCGCCGATTCGCCGAGCGAGGAAGTCTCCGCGCACGACGCGCTGGCCAGGGGAGTCGCCCTTGTGCTGCGCGAGCTTCGCGAGACCCTTGCGAGGGCGGGGGTCGAGGCCTACGACCCAATGGGCGAGAGCTTCGATCCCGCCTGGCACGAGGTCCTCTCCACGCGCGCCGAGGAGGACGCTGAGTCCGGCACCGTGGTCGAGACGCTCGAGCGTGGGTACCGCCTGGACGGCCAGGTGCTGCGCCCGGCGCGGGTGATCGTGAGCGAGTAGCGGCTCGATGGCACCGCGCGACTACTACGACGTCCTGGGAGTGGACCGCAAGGCCACCCAGGACGAGGTGAAGAAGGCCTACCGGGAGCTGGCGCGGAAGTGGCATCCGGACCGCAACCCGGACGATTCGAGCGCCGAGGAGAAGTTCAAGGAGGTTCAGCAGGCCTACGACACGCTGTCCGATCCCGAGAAGCGGAAGGAGTACGACGCGGGTGGGATCCTCGGCGGCGCCGGAGGCTTCGGGGGCTTCCGCCCCGGCGGGGGCGCCGGGTTCCCCGGTGGCGGCTTCGCCTCGGACCTGGGAGACATCTTCTCGACAATCTTCAACAGGGGCGGCGGGGCGGCCGGCGGCGGGGCGGGCCAGGCGCCCGGCCGCGACCTGGAGGCAGAGGTGAGCCTGGGGTTCGACCAGGCGATGCACGGAGCCAGGATCACGGTGGAAGTCCCGACCAGCGGACCATGCGGCACCTGCGCAGGCACGGGCGCGAAGCCCGGGACCATGCCGAAGGTCTGCCCGCGCTGCGAGGGCCGGGGCGTCGACAGCCAGAGCCAGGGCTTCTTCTCGATCCAGCAGCCGTGCCCCGAGTGCGGCGGCCAGGGGACGATCATCGAGGAGCCGTGCTCCACCTGCTCGGGCACCGGGATCACCCACGAGACCAAGCGCTACAAGGTCAACATCCCGGCGGGAGTCCACGACGGAAGCCGGATCCGGCTGGCAGGCAAGGGCGAGGCCGGGTATCGCGGAGGACCGCGGGGCGACCTGTACATCACAACGCGCGTCGCACCTTCGCCGATCTTTAAGCAGCGCCCCGACGGCAACCTGGACGTCGACCTGCCCGTGACCGTGACGGAGGCAATCAGGGGAGCGACGATCGAGGTACCGACCCTGAACGGGACGAAGCTGATCAAGGTCCCGCCCGGGACCCAGCACGGCTCGACCCAGCGACTGCGCGGCGAGGGACCGCCCAAGACGAGCGGCGGGGGCAGCGGCGACATCCACTACCGGATCCAGGTCCAAGTCCCGCAGGAGCTGACCGATGAGCAGCGCGAGGCCGTGGATCGCCTCGATGAGGCGCTGAACGGCGACGATCCGCGCCGCGAGTTGCTGCGACAGGCCGGGCGTCCGGCCCGGGGAGGAAAGTGAATGCGGGAGACGGGCCGATGAGCGAGCGAAAGCGCAGGTCGCGGGCCACCGAGGCCCGGATCAGGACCGAGGCCTCTATCGACGAGGATCGCGGCGTGTTCATGATCTCGGTCGCCGCCGAGCTGGCCGACATGCACCCCCAGACGCTGCGCATGTATGAGGCGCGCGGGCTGATCACCCCCAAGCGCTCGGCCAAGAACACGCGCCTGTACTCACAGGCGGACGTCGAGCGGCTGCGCAGGATCCAACGGATGACCAGCGATGAGGGGCTGAACCTGGCCGGGGTGGTCACCGTCCTCGAGATGGAGACCAGGGTGGAGCGGATGCGGCTCGAGATGGCCCGGATGAAGCAGCGCGCGGCCGAGATGGAGGAGCGCATGACCAAGGAGCTCGAACGCCTGCGAGCGGCGCGCGGCGGAGAGCTGGTCCCCTACGGGGCCTATGAACCGGGCGGGGGCGAGGGCGAGCGCCCGGTGCAGGTCCCGATCCGGCGCAGCGAGCACCACTGAGCGCCGGGACGGGCCTGCCGCCGCCACCCGCCGTCAAGGCGCGGGCCAGCGGGCCGGCCGGGGATCCCCGGCGAGCAGGCGCCGGGTGATGCCCTCGATCACCCCGTAGCTCGAGGAGCCGGGAGAGAGATCGCTCAGCACGGCGATGGCGGTGCGTCGCCCGCTGCGGTGTACCAGCAGGCCGGCCTGGTGGGTCACCGGGCCGCTCGTCCCCTCGGCGGCCGGCGGGCGCCAGCCTCCCTTGAAGTAGACCGTCCACCCGCCTCCCGCCGCAGCGGGGATCCCCCAGCGCTGGGAGCTCGTGACGCTGGCGAGCAGCCGCTTCGCGTAAGCGCGGTGGCGCGCCGGGAGGTTTTCGTCCAGGCCGGCGAAGAAGCGAGTCAGGTCCGCCGCGGTGACCTGGGCTCCGCCCCAGTATCCCGGCGTCACCTCGAAGCTCCGCATGCCCGCCCGCCGGGCTACCTCCTCGAGACCGCCGTCGCCGACCCGGGCGTACACAGCGCTGGCCGCGTCGTTGTCCGAGTAGGTGATCATCGGCTCCAGGAGCGAGCGGGTCGCGTCGTCGAGAGGCGCCCCGTCGCGCTGTAGCCGCCGCAGCTCCGCCGCCAGCAGCATGGCCTTGGAGAGGCTCGCGGAGCTGAACGGCTCGTCCATGCCGAGCCCGCGCACGCCTTCTCCCGCCCCGGTGACCGCGAAGGCCACCCGGGCGGGGGCGGCCGCCGCGAAGCCCCGCGCGCGCGCGACCGACCGCGCGTCCGGATAGGCCTGGGGCGGCCACGCCTTGCCCGGCTCGCGCCCCTTCTTCGGGTCGGGAGAGCTGGAGCTGCCGTCGGATCCCGGTTGCGGGCCGCCGCCGGCCGCACCGGCGGCGCAGGCGGCGCCGGCGACCTGGAGCATGGCCAGCGCGACGGCCGCGGCCGCGGCGACCACGGGCAGGCGCGACGCGAGAGGCGCCCGCCGCCCGGGTCCCGCCGCGCCGTAGCCGTAGGATCGAATCATCAGCATCACCGCGTCCGACACCCATCCTGCCACCGACCGGGCCGCCGCCGCGGTCCCTGCGGCCCCCGACCCCGTCCGGCGGCCGGACGTGCGCCTGCTCGTGCTGGGGCTCTCGGGGGGTCGCATCGCGATCGGCGCGGGGCTGGCCCTGGTGCCGCGGCAGGCCCTGGCGGCGCTGGGCTTCAGGGACGCCTCCCCCACAGCGGTCACCATCTCACGCATCGCGGGCGGCCGCGATCTCATCATGGGCACCGCCGCCCTGGCTGCCCGCGACGACCGCGTGCGGCTGCGTTCGGCGACCCTCGCGAACGCAGCGGCCGACGCTTGCGACGTCGCGACGTTCGCTGCCGCGATCGGGTTCCACCGGGACTCGGGCCGCCGGTCCGCGAGCCGGGACGGGGTTCGCACCGCCGGCATCCGCGGGATCGCCGCCGCCGTGCCCGCGACCCTCGCGGGCCTCTGGGTCGCCAGGCGCCTTCGCTAGCGCCGAGCCGGTGGCCCGTGCCGGGCAGTCCGCATCATCCGCAGCCGTCGGGCGACGGCGACTGCGGGCGGGGGGCGTTGGCATCGAGGGGATCGAGTCCGACGTCCGTGAGCGCCTCGTTCCGGTCCACGTAGAGGCGCCAGTAGGTGATCTTCCCGTCCCTGAAGGTCATGACGTGTGCGTCCCGCACCTCGACCTCGGGCGCTCCCCCTTCGCCGCGGGCGTAGGTGTGCGTGAGCCCGATGACGCGATCGCCGACGGGAATCGCATCGAAGGCGCGCACGTGCGTCGCCTCAGTGCCGCTCAGCATCATCTCGAGCACGCCGCGCAGCGCCTCCCGCCCCCGCACGGAGCCCCCGGGCAGGTCCGGGTCATAGACCTCGACGTCGTCGGCGAAGAACTCGAGCACGGCGTCCGTACCCCCGTCGTTGAAGGCCGCCACCAGGCGTCTGTAGAGCTCGAGGTTGTCCATCGCGGGGCCGATCATCCCGACCGCCCAGGCCTATCCTATGCGCCCGCCGGTCGCGCACGGTGTGTGGCCGGGGGAGGGGTTCTTGACTTGAGTCGTAGAGACTCATATTTCTTGCCATGTTCTTGTAAACCCAGTAACATCGGCGGCACATGCAGCAGGACAGGTTCACGATCAAGTCGCAGGAGGCCGTCGCGGCCGCGCAGCGGGTCGCGTCCGAGCACTCGAATCCCGAGGTGGCCCCCGTCCACCTCCTCGCCGCGCTGCTCGAACAGGAGGACGGCGTCGTCGTGCCCGTGCTCCAACGCCTCGGCCGGGACCCCGAGTCGATGCGCCAGAGCATCGATGCGGCGATCGAGAGGCTGCCCACCCAGAGCGGCAACACCAGCCCCGACATCCGGCCCTCGTCGGATTTCGTATGGGCCCTGCAGCAGGCCGAGAAAGAGGCCAGCGGGCTCTCGGACGAGTACATATCGACCGAGCACTTCCTGCTCGCGCTCGCCCAGAAGCGATCCGGCGTCGCCGACCTGCTTCCCGCCCGCGCCGACCTGCTCTCGGCGATCTCCGAGGTCCGCGGCCCCCACCGCGTCACCTCGCCGACCCCCGAGGACAGCTACGGCGCACTGGAGAAGTACGGCCGCGACCTGACCGCCGAGGCCGAGAGCGGCAAGCTCGACCCGGTCATCGGTCGCGACGAAGAGATCCGCCGCGTCATCCAGGTCCTCTCCCGCCGCACCAAGAACAACCCGGTGCTGATCGGCGACCCCGGGGTCGGTAAGACGGCGATCGTCGAGGGCCTGGCCCAGCGCATCGTCACCGGGGACATCCCCGAGAGCCTCCGCGACCGGCGCGTGATCGCGCTCGACATCGGCTCGCTGCTGGCAGGGTCGAAGTACCGCGGCGAGTTCGAGGAGCGCCTGAAGGCGGTCCTGAAGGAAGTGCAGTCGGCGGAGGGCAACGTCGTGCTCTTCCTCGACGAGTTGCACACGATCGTCGGCGCCGGCGCTTCGGAGGGCGCCGTCGACGCCTCTAACCTGCTGAAGCCGATGCTGGCGCGCGGCGAGCTGCGCTGCGTCGGCGCGACCACGCTCGACGAGTACCGCAAGCACATCGAGAAGGACGCGGCGCTCGAGCGCAGGTTCCAGCCGATCTACGTCGGCGAGCCCGACGTCGAGAGCACTATCGCGATCCTGCGGGGGCTCAAGGAGCGCTACGAGATCCACCACGGCGTCCGCATTAGCGACGCGGCGATCATCGCCGCCGCGACGCTCTCGGAGCGCTACATCGCTGACCGCTTCCTGCCGGACAAGGCGATAGACCTGATCGACGAGGCCGCCTCACGGCTGAAGATCGAAATTGACTCCATGCCGACCGAGATCGACGAGGTTGAGCGGCGCATCCAGCAGCTCGAGATCGAGCGCGAGGCCCTGAAGAAGGAGAGCGACAAGACCTCGAAGGAGCGCTTGGATGCGATCGAGGCCGAGCTGGCCGAGCTGCGCGAGCGCTCCAGCGAGATGAAGGCCCGCTGGCAGAACGAGAAGGATGCGATCGAGCGGATCAAGGCGGCCAAGGCCGAGCTTGAGGAGGGAGCCCGCGAGGCGGAGCGCGCCGAGCGCGAGGCCGACCTGGAGCGCGCCGCCGAGCTGCGTTACGGGCGCATACCGGAGCTCGAGTCCATTGTCGCCGAGGCCGAGGAGAAGCTCCGCGACCTGCACGAGAGCGGGGGCACGATGCTGACCGAGGAGGTGACCGAGGAGGACATCGCCCAGGTCGTCTCCAAGTGGACGGGCGTCCCCGTCAGCCGCATGCTCGAGGGCGAGGTGGAGAAGCTGCTCCAGATGGAGGACCGCCTGCACGATCGCGTCATCGGCCAGGACGAGGCGGTCGAGGCGGTCGCCGGCGCACTGCGCCGTTCCCGCGCCGGCCTCTCGGACCCCGACCAGCCGATCGGCAGCTTCCTTTTCTGCGGCCCGACCGGGGTCGGCAAGACCGAGCTGGCGCGGGCGCTGGCCGAGTTCATGTTCGACTCGGAGCAGGCTCTGGTTAGGCTCGACATGTCCGAGTACATGGAGAAGCACTCGGTTGCGCGCCTGATCGGGGCCCCGCCCGGCTACGTCGGCTACGAGGAGGGCGGCCAGCTCACCGAGGCCGTGCGCCGCAGGCCGTACTCGGTGATCCTTCTCGACGAGGTCGAGAAGGCCCATCCGGACGTCTTCAACACGCTGCTTCAGATCATGGACGACGGTCGCCTGACCGATGGACAGGGACGTACGGTCGACTTCAAGAACACCGTCCTCATCATGACCTCCAACGTCGGCTCGCAGTACATCGCCAAGGAGACCCTGGACGCGAACATTCGCGAGCAGGTTGAGGAGGCCTTGACCCAGACGTTCCCACCTGAGTTCCTGAATCGGATTGACGACGTCGTGATCTTCCACCGCCTCTCCAAGGAGGACCTGGCGAAGATCGTCGACATTCAGGTCGCCCGGCTTGACCAGCGCGTCCGAGAGCGCGGCATCACGATCGAGCTCACCGACAGGGCGCGGGAGCTTCTGGGCAGCCTCGGCTTCGACCCGGCCTACGGGGCGCGTCCCCTGAAGCGCGTGATCCAGAAACAGCTGATCGACGCGCTTGCGCTGAAGCTGCTCGAGGGGGAGTTCGCCGACGGCGACCACGTGGTCGTGGACGCCGAGGACGGCAAGCTCAG
>JAJTCK010000049.1 GCA_021323175.1 Solirubrobacterales bacterium
TCGACGTTCCTGATGGAGGAGGCCAAGCACGCCGAGTTCTTCATGCGCTGGCACAGCGAGGTCGTCGGGGTGCTCGAGCCGGAGGAGGTCGCACGGCACTTCCTCGTCCGCGGCGCGACGGTGGACCCGAGCGGCCGCTTCGAGGTCAGGGACGTCCTCCACGAGGCCCTGCCGAGGTTCGGGCGAGAGCTGCTCGAGGCCTCGATGGACGGCCGCGAGGAGGAGATCGAGCATGCATTCGTGCGCTTCTCCGCCGCCTACAACGGCTTCGTCGAGGGAGTGCTGACGATGCCCTCGTACGAGATCGTCATCGACACGACTGAGCTCTGGGACGGGTTCCCGACCCTGCGTGAGGGGTTCCGGCTGATCCTGATGGACGAGGGCCGGCACATCACCTTCGGCACCGGCGCCTGCAAGACCCTGATCGAGAAACGTCCGGAGCTGGAAGAGGTCGTCCACGAGGTCTTCGACGCCTACCGCGGCAATGTCGTCGGCCTGGTCGAGTACCAGAAGGCCGTCCCGGGCCTCGAGGTCCAGAAGTACCAGGACCAGAAGGTCCGCCACTATCGCAACCGCTGCCGCGAGATGGGCATCACCCCGGACGAGACCCTGATCGAGCAGATCCTGGACCCCGAGATCGATTTCGTCGTCGGGCACCAGGCCGGATAGCCAGTCGCACCTATGCGCATGGTGGGTGTGTGGGTTCAGCACATAACCGACGCGTAAATCCTGGCGTCTGCGGCCATTGTCCGCGCTTGACGTATGTGAAATACATACAGGCATGGACGAAATCAAGAAGCCCACCGCAGACGAGGTACGCAAGGCGATCAAGGACGACGGCATCGAGTTCCTGTTCGCGAATTTCGTGGACATGCACGCGAGGCCCAGCGCCAAGCTGATCCCGGCCGACAAGGTCGACGACCTGCTGGAGGACGGGGCGGGCTTCGCGGGGTTCGCCGCCGGCGACATCGGCCAGCAGCCGAACGACCCCGACATGATCGCGATGCCGGACGTCGGCTCTTACACCCAGCTTCCGTGGAAGCCGAATGTCGGCTGGTTTGCTTCCAACGCCACGGTGGAGGGCGAGTCGTGGCCCTATTGCCCGCGCACGATCCTCCAGAACCAGATGAAGCGCTGCGAGGAGATGGGCTACCGCTTCCTGATCGGCTACGAGCTCGAGTACTTCCTTGTGCGCAAGACCGACGACGGAGGGATCGAGATCGCCGACCAGCTCGACGACCTCGAGCAGCCCTGCTACGACATCCGCGCGCTCACCCGCAGCTTCGACTTCGTCAGCGACGTCATCAAGAACGTCAACTCGCTCGGGTGGGGGGTGTACGCGACGGACCACGAGGACGCGAACGGCCAGTTCGAGCAGAACTGGGACCCCGCCGACCCCCTGACCAGCTCCGACCGCGCCGTCTTCTACCGCTACATGGTCGAGGCGATGGCGCAGGAGCGCGGCCTGATCGCCACGTTCATGCCGAAGCCGTTCGCGCACCTGACCGGCAACGGCTGCCACATGCACATGTCCCTGTGGGACGGCGGCGGGAAGACGAACGTGCTGCACGCCGATCCCAAGGACGACCCTCGCGGCCTCGGACTGAGCGAGAAGGGCTATCACTTCATCGGCGGGTTGAAGAAGCACGCCAAGTCCTACATCGCGCTCACCGCTCCGACCGTCGGCTCCTACAAGCGGCTGGTCATCGGCGCTCCCAGCTCGGGGGCGACCTGGGCGCCGGCCTACGTCACCTACGGCTGGAACAACCGCACGATGATGCTGCGGATCCCTGACCACGGCCGCATCGAGGACCGGACCGTGGACGGCGCCTGCAACCCGTATCTGGCCGCGACCGCGGTGCTGGCGGCCGGCCTCGACGGGATCGAGAACGAGATCGACCCCGGCGACCCGAGCACCGGCTCGATGTACGAGACCAGCGAGGCCGACCGGGAGAAAATGGGGATCGAGACGCTTCCCGCCAACCTGCTCGATGCCACCCGCGAGCTGGAGGGGAACGAGGTGATGCGGCAGGCGTTCGGCAGGGCGCGGGACGAGGACTACGTCGACTACTTCATCCGCTGCAAGCGGCGGGAGTGGCAGCAGGCACACGAGCAGATCACCAAGTGGGAGATCGACCGGTACCTGCAGCTCTCCTGATCCGGATTCGGAGGTTCGCGCATGTGCGGCATCGCCGGGCTGTTCAGCAAGTCATCTGAGACCGAGGAGCGCCTCGGCGCCCACCTGAGCGCGATGCTCGGGCAACTGGCCGATCGCGGCCCCGACAGCGCCGGAGTGGCGATCTACCGCGACCCTGCGCCGAGCGGTTCGGTGAAGGTTTCGCTCTTCTCGGAGGAGCCGGACTACCCCTGGAACCGGCTCGAGGGCGAGCTGGCCGAAAGCTTCGGGACCGTCACGGAGCCAGAGCGGATCGCCACCCACGCGTTGTTCACCGTCGAGGGCGAAGGCGAGCAGGTGCAGCGCTGGCTCGCGGGCGAGCACCCCGAGCTGCGCGTAATGAGCGTCGGGGAGCACATCGAGATCTACAAGGAGATGGGCGACCCGCGCCAGTTCGTCAAGGAGTTCGGCCTGGAGACGGTCTCCGCCAGCCACGCCCTCGGCCACACCCGGATGGCGACCGAGAGTCGCGTCACCACCGAGCACTCACACCCGTTCTCCACGGGGCTCGACCTGTGCCTGGTCCATAACGGCTCGCTCTCCAACCACAACCGCCTGCGGGTCGAGCTGCGGCGCCAGGGCATCGAGTTCCAGACGGACAACGACTCCGAGGTGGCCGCCGGGTACCTGACCTGGCGCCTGCAGCAGGGCGAGGACCTGGAGACCGCGCTGAACGGCTGCCTGGAGGACCTGGACGGGTTCTACACCTTCGCCGTCGGGACGGCCGACGGGTTCGCGGTCCTGCGCGACCCGATCGCGTGCAAACCGGCCGTGATGGCCGAGAGCGACGACTGGGTCGCGATGGCCTCGGAGTATCGGGCGATCGCCGAGCTGCCGGGCGCGGACGAGGCCGAGCTGTGGGAGCCCGAGCCCGGTCGGGTGTACCACTGGGCGCGGGCGAAGGTGGCGTGATGGACCTGCGGTCACACCGCCCCGGCGGCATCTCCGTTGGGGCCGGCGCGGAGACCCCCCGGTGAGCGCCACCGCCTCGGCCGAAACCGTCGATCTGGTCGCCGCGAGCGTCCGCGAGCTGAACCAGCGCCTCCACGACGCCGCTTCGGGAGGCCCGACGGGCTGGAGGGTCTCGAATCCGAACGGGGCCCACGCGCTCGCGGCCGGCCTCGACGCCGAGATGGACGTCGAGATCGACGGTCACACCGGCTACTACTGCGCGGGGATGAACAAGCTCGCGACCGTTCGCGTGCGGGGGAACGTCGGCGTCGGCGTCGCCGAGAACATGATGTCCGGGACGGTCATCGTCGACGGCGACGCCAGCCAGTCCGCCGGCGCCACGGGGCGGGGCGGCCTGCTCGTCATCAAGGGCAGCGCCTCGGCCCGCTGCGGCATCTCCATGAAGGGCATCGACATCGTCGTGCACGGCAATATCGGACACGCCGGCGCCTTCCTGGCGCAGAAGGGCAACCTGGTCGTCTGCGGGGACGCCGGGCCGGGCCTGGGCGACTCGATCTACGAAGCGCGGCTGTACGTCCGGGGCTCGGCCGCAGAGCTGGGGGCCGACTGCATCGAGAAGGAGATGCGCGACGAGCACGTCACCGATCTGCGCGCCCTGCTGGAACGAGCCGAATCGGACGCGGACCCGTCCGATTTCCGCCGCTACGGCTCGGCGCGGCAGCTGTACACGTTCGACGTCGACAACGCCGGGAGCTACTGATGGGCCCGGTCTCGAGCACCGAAGGCCGCTCCCTCACCCCCGAGGTGACGCGATGACCGAGTTCGACGTCGCCTCCAAGGGCGAGGGGTTCGGCACCGAGGCCACAGGCCGCTGGCGCCCGGGGCTGCGCGAATCGGCACTGTTCGACCGCAACACGATCCACGAGATCCACCGCATGGCCCGCGAGGGGATCTACGACATTCGCGGGTTCGGCGCCAAGCGGCGGGTCCCGCACTTCGACGACCTGCTGTTCCTCGGCGCGTCGGTGTCCCGCTATCCGCTCGAGGGGTATCGCGAGAAGTGCGCGACCGACGTAACCCTCGGCACGCGGTTCGCGAAGGAGCCGATCCACCTTGACATCCCGATCACGATCGCGGGGATGAGCTTCGGGGCGCTGTCGGCGCCTGCCAAGGAGGCGCTCGGCCGCGGCGCCAGCGCGATGGGGACCTCGACGACCACCGGCGACGGCGGCATGCTGCCCGAGGAACGCGACCACTCCGACAAGCTCGTCTATCAGATCCTTCCGTCCCGCTACGGGATGAACCCGGACGACCTGCGCCGCGCCGACGCGATCGAGGTGGTCGTCGGCCAGGGCGCGAAGCCCGGGGGAGGGGGGATGCTGCTGGGCCAGAAGATCTCCGACCGGGTCGCCGAGATGCGGGACCTGCCCAAGGGGGTGGACCAGCGCAGCGCCTGCCGCCACCCCGACTGGACGGGTCCCGACGACCTTGAGATCAAGATCGGGGAGCTGCGCGAGATCACCGACTGGCGCAAGCCGATCTACGTCAAGGTCGGCGCGACGCGGACCTACTTCGACGTGGCGCTGGCGGTGAAGGCGGGCGCCGACGTGATCGTCCTCGACGGCATGGAGGGCGGGACCGCCGCGAGCCAGGACGTCTTCATCGAGCACGTCGGCATCCCGATTCTGGCCGCGATCCCCGAAGCGGTGCGTTCGTTGCAGGAGCTCGGGATGCACCGCCAGGTCCAGCTGATCGTCTCCGGCGGTATCCGGAGCGGAGCGGACGCGGCAAAGGCGCTGGCGCTGGGAGCGGACGCCGTCTCCATCGGCGTCGCCGCGGTGATCGCGCTCGGAGACAACTCCCACCACTTCGAGGACGAGTACGAGGAGATCGGTACGTCCGCCGGGTACTACGACGACTGGCACGAGGGCCGCGACCCGGTCGGCATCTCCACCCAGGACGAAGCGCTGGCGAGCCGCTTCGACGCCGAGCTGGGAGGCCGCCGACTGGCCAACTACCTGCGCGCGATGGTCCTGGAGGCCCAGACCCTCGCCCGCGCCTGCGGCAAATCACATCTGCACAACCTGGAGCCAGAGGACCTCGTCGCCCTGACCTTCGAAGCCGCCGCGATGGCCAAGGTCCCGGTGGCCGGCACGAGCTGGATCCCCGGACAGAACGCGCGCTGAGCCGTAGCGGCAGGGCTTGGGCGCCCGCACCGGGCCGGAAACCGCAACGAAGGCCGACCTGGAGTGGCGCGCCGGGACGAGCACTGCCATGAGAGCCACCGGGCGACGGGCCGGTCCGAACCGCGGTGAGGCCGCTCCGGGCCGCGTGCCGGGGGCGAAACCCGCACTGAAGACACTCGGATCGGTGACAAAGCATCGGTGCCTGAGGCGGATAACGGTTGATGGCGACTTCTGTAGTCCATGGCCTACCAAACACGCCATCGCTCGCGGGCGAGAGTCTCCGGGCTCGCTCGACGGCAGCATGGGGTCGTCAGCCGGGCACAGTTGCTTCGGATCGGAATCCACCCGCAGGCGATCAAGCACCGTGTGCGTGTCGGGAAGCTCCATGCGGTCAGGCGCGGCGTCTACGCGGTGGGACGGGGCGAGCTGACACCCCACGGGCATTGGATGGCTGCGGTCCTGAGCTGCGGCGAAGGTGCGGTTCTGAGCCACTGGAGCGCGGGGTCGCTGTGGCACTTCGTCTCTCCGCCGGCCCTCGCCGCACGGCAAAGCCAGTCCTCGTTGCCCGTCGTTCGGATCGATGTCTCCGTGCCGGGTGGCGGCGGTCGCCGGCGGGTCGACCTGACACTGCACCGGCGCCCCGGGCTGAAACCGAAGGACACGACCCGGCGCGATTCGATCCCCGTGACGAAGCCGGTGCTCACCCTGCTCGATCTGGCCTCAGTGTGCACGAATCGGCTGGAGGCGGCGGTCAACGAGGCCGACAAGCTCGGGCTCGTCGATCCGGAGTCGCTGCGGGGGGAGTTGGAGCGGTATCGCCACCATCCCGGTGTGGCGGTCCTGCGCCGGCTACTCGACGACAGGACCTTCGTCTTGACCGAGTCGGAGCTCGAGCGGCGGTTTCTTCCGATCGCGCGTGAGGCCGGCTTGCCGCTGCCCGAGACTGGGCGGATGGTCACCGGGTTCAGGGTGGACTTCTTCTGGCCCGGCGTGGGGCTGGTCGTCGAGACCGACGGGCTCACCTATCACCGCACGCCCGCCCAGCAGGCGCGGGACCGGGTGCGGGATCAGGCCCACGCGGCGGCTGGGCTCACCTGCCTGCGGTTCACGCATTCGCAGGTGCGGTTCGAGCCGGGGCACGTGAAGTGCACGCTCGCCGCCGTGGCCGCGCGGCTCCAGGCGCGCGGTAGGCTTGCCGCCTGATGCGGGGGGAGCGACAGGGACCGGTCTCCGAGGGGGATCGCAACGGGAAAGCGGCCAGGCAGCGGATGCCGGACTGCGCGGTGGGAGCGCCCGAGACCGTGCCGCATGCTTTCGTTGCCCGGTTCGTTTGCAGCGCCCGGCTCGCGGCCGTGGTCGCGCTCTCGGCCGTTTCCGCCCTGATGCTCGCTGTTCCGGCTTTCGCCGTCAGGCAGCGGGACTTCCCTGCGGGTTTCCAGTGGGGCACGGCGATCGCCGGGTTCCAGGCCGAGTACGGGCAGGGGAAGAACCTCGACACCGGGTCGGACTGGTGGCTGTGGTCACACGACGCCGACAACGTCGCGAACGACATCGTCAGCGGGGACCTGCCCGAGAACGGGCCGGGCTTCCTCGACCGGCACCGCACCGACATCAAGCTCGCCTCGCAGAAGCTCGGGCTGAACGCGTTCCGGATGAGCATCGAGTGGAGCCGTGTCTTCCCGCGGTCAACCGAGGGCGTCAAGGGTCTCCGGGCCCTGGACAAGGTCGCGAACAGAGGGGCCATCCGGCGATACCGCGGCATCCTGCGAAAGATCCGGAGGTCAGGGATGACCCCGTGGGTCACAATCAACCACTACTCGTTGCCGTCCTGGATCCACGACCCGATCGCCGCCAGGAACGCCCTGAACGGCCACCCGGTCAACGACGAGCCGCCCGTATTCGACCGGGCCGGCTGGCTCTCGCGCACGACCGTGGGCGAGTTCCGCAAGTACGCGGAATACCTGGCGTGGAAGCTCGGCGACGAGGTGGACCGCTGGATCACGCTGAACGAACCGATGGTCGTCGCGGTCAACGGCTACGTGAACATCCCGGCGCTCGCGCAGGGGAACTTCCCGCCAGGGGCGTGGACCTATCCGGGCGTCGTGGACGTGATCGTGAACATGGCCGACGCCAACGCCGCCGCCTACAAGGCGGTGAAGCGGCGCGACCGCGGTTCACGCGTGGGATTCGTCCACAACATGGTCGCGTTCACGCCAGCCGATCCCTCCAAGGAACTGGACCGGCAGGGCTCGGAGCACGCGGAGTACGTCTTCGACCGCTTGTTCATGAACGCCGCGATCCGGGGGGTCCGCGACGTGGACGTGGACGGCGAGGTGGACCCCGGCGAGCGCCGCCGCAAGAGTGCGAACAGCGCTGACTTCGTCGGCCTGAACTACTACTTCCGCGGCCGCGTGGCCGGGCTGGCCGGCCCGCTGTCGCCGGGCATCCCGCTGTTCGACTTCTTCCCGTCGACCGTGTACGAGTCCCCCTCCAATCCCGGCGGAGCTCCGTGCCCCAGCACCTGCACCGAATTCGGCTGGGAGATCTACCCACAGGGCTTGCGGGACGTCCTGGGCATCGCCGGCAGCTACGGCCTGCCCGTGATCGTCACCGAGAACGGGATCTCGGACTCGAACGACGACCAGCGCGCCGCCTATCTGACCAGCCACCTGCGCGCCATGCGCCAGGCGATGCGCAAGGACGACGTCGACGTTCGCGGCTACTTCCACTGGAGCCTGGTCGACAACTTCGAGTGGGCCGAGGGCTACCGTCAGCGCTTCGGCCTGTTCTCGTATGACCCGGCTTCCCTGAAGCGAACTATGCGCCCGAGCGCCAGGCTCTACGCAAAGGTCGCCCGCAGCGGCAGACTTCCCTAGGCCCTCGCATATATCTGTCGGAGCCAGCCGCCGAACGCGGCGAACGCGACCCCCAGCACCGTGGTGAGGACGATGAGCAAGACCGGTGGCTCGGGAAGCTCCGCCTGCGCCTCGGCGCCGTGGACCTCGTGAGCGATCAGGATCGCGGCGCCGAAGATCGATCCCGCCGCCAGGCCTCGACGGGCACCGGCCCGGGCGCCCATGTGGTCGAGCCCGGCGCCCACGCCTCCGAGGATCCCGATCGCCGACAGCACCAGGTAGGTCGCCTCCGAGACTCCAAGGAAGTAGCCGCAGACGGCGCCGAAGACCGCGGGCAGGACGGCGACCAGAACGACCTGAACCGGCCAAGGGTGCTCCGACATCAGAGGCGGAGGCCTCATCAGGCGCGGATCCGCTCGCCCTCCGGGTCGAACAGCGGGCCTCGAGCGATCTCGCCGGCGATCCAGTCGCCGAAGACGTCGATCTCCACCGCGGTGCCGGGCTCGGCGAGATCGGGCGGGACGTAGGCGTAGGCGATCGAGCGCTCGATCGAGTAGCCGTACCCGCCGGTGGTCACCCGCCCCCGGACCTCGCCCCCGATCCGCACCGGCTCGTTGCCCAAGCAAACCGAGCGCGGGTCCTCGAGCAGGATCGAGACGAGCCGCTTCGATGGGCCCTTCTCCTTGGCTGCAGCCAGGGCGTCGCGGCCTACGAACGGCTCGTCCTTGTCGAGCTTGACGGCGAAGCCGAGGCCGGCCTCGTAGGGCGTTTCGTCCGGCGTGATGTCCGCGCCCCACACCAGGTAGCCCTTCTCGAGGCGAAGCGAGTCGATCGCCCGGTATCCGGCCGCGACGATCCCGTGCTGCCGCCCGGACTCCCACAGCGCCCGCCACAGGCCGAGGCCGTATTCGGCCGGACAGTAGAGCTCCCAACCCAGCTCGCCGACATAGGTGACGCGGAGCGCCCGCACGGGGACGTTGCCCACGGTGGTCTCCCGGACCGACATGTAGGGGAACGCCTCGTTGCCCAGGTCCTGCGGCGTCAGGGGCGCCAGGACCTCGCGCGCCTTGGGCCCCCACAGGCCGAAGCACGCCCAGGCCGAGGTCACATCGTTCAGCTGAACCGTGCCCTCCAGGCTGCGCCCCGCCCCGCCCTCGTCGTTGAGCTGCCGGCGGATCCATTCGCGGTCGTGGTTTCCGAACGCCGTGCCGGTGACGATCAGGAACCTCTCCTCGGAGAGCCGCGTCACCGTGAAGTCGCACTCGATCCCGCCCCGGCCGTTCAGCATCTGGGTGTAGGTGATCTTCCCGGGCTCGTGGGCGACGTGGTTGTCGCAGAGGCGCTCGACCAGCGTGGCGGCGCCCGGGCCGGCGATCTCGAGCTTCGCGAACGAGCTCTCGTCGAAGAGGCCGACGGACTCCCGCGTCCCGACGTGCTCGGCCCCGATCGCGGGAGACCAGTGCTGGCCCGCCCAGCCGCGCGGCCGCAGCGACTCGTCCCCGGCGTCCGCGTTCGAGTCGTACCAGTTGACCCGCTCCCAGCCGGACTTCTCGCCGAAGGCGGCGCCGTGCTCGGCGTGCCAGGCGTTCGCGGGCGTGAGGCGCAGGGGACGCCCCGCCTGGCGCTCATAGTTCGGATAGCGGATGTCGTAGTAGGTCTCGTAGGTCTCCTTGACCCGCTCGTAGGTGTAGGCCGGGGAGCGGTACTGGGCGCCGAACCGGCGGATGTCCATGTGCCACAGGTCCATCGAGGGCTCGCCCTCGGCGATCCACTCGGCCATCACCTTGCCGATCCCGCCCGCGCCCGCCAGGCCGTGGGCGCAGAACCCGGCGGCGACGAAGAGGCCACCCACCTCGGTCTCTCCCAGGCAGAACTCGTTGTCGGGGGTGAACGCCTCGGGGCCGTTTATCAGCCGTGTGATCGTGACCTCGTCCATCTGGGGCAGGCGCTTCCTGGAGTTCTCAGTGATCTCCTCGAACCGGTCCCAGTCGTCCTCGAGCAGGCGGCCGTTGAAGTCCCGGGGGATGCGCTCGAATCGGTCGTACCCGTCCGGCATCCAGGCGGGCTTGCTCTGCCGCTCGTAGCCGCCCATGATCAGCCCGCCACCCTCCTCGCGGAAGTAGATCAGCAGGTCGGGGTCACGTAGGGTGGGGAGGGGGTTCTCCGGATCGCGGTCGCGGAACGGCTGCGTCACCAGGTACTGGTGGCTCATCGGGATCAACGGGATGCGGACGCCGGCCATCCGCCCGATCTCGGCGGCGTACATGCCGCCCGCGTTGACGACGACCTCGCATTCGATCCGCCCCTTCTCGGTCTCGACTGCCCCCACCCGGCCGTCCTTCACCTCGATCCCGGTGACGCGGCAGTTGGTGAAGGTCAGCGTGCCGCCCTTGCGCGCCCCGTCGGCCAGGGCGAAGGTGAGCTGCGAGGGGTCCAGGTATCCGTCTGTCGGGAGCATCGCCCCGCCGAGCACCCCGTCCGTCGACATCAGCGGGAACATCTCCTTGGCCTCGTCGGGCGAGATCAGCTCGAGCGGCAGGCCGAAGGTCTTGGCCCATCCCGCCTGGCGCCGCAACTCCTCCATCCGCTCCTCGCTCGAGGCCAGGCGAATACCTCCGCACTCGGTCCAGCCCGGGTCGAAGTCCTCGGACTCATCACCGATCCTGCGGTAGAGCTCGACCGAGTACATCATCATCTTCGTCAACGAGACCGAGCCCCGCAGCTGGCCCACCAGGCCGGCCGAATGGAATGTGGAGCCTGAGGTCAGCTGGTTGCGGTCGACCAGGACGACGTCGTCCCAGCCGAGCTTGGCCAGGTGGTAGGCGATCGAGGTGCCGCCGACCCCGCCACCGATGATCACACAGCGGGCCTGGCCGGGCGGGTCCTTGGGCTGGAGGGCCATCAGCTAATCCTTCCGTGGCGGGGATCAGGGGTCAGGGGTCAGATGCCATCAGCCGGCCGCCTGCTGGAGCCAGCGACTGAACCGGGGATCGGCGGCGGCGTCGTGCAGCCTCTGAAAGTGCTTCTCGGCGTAGTCGTTGAAGTCGAAGTCGAGCTCGGAGACCCCGCTCTGGACGACGCCCCACATGGCCTCGCGGAAGTCCGACATGAAGCGGAAGAGGCGGAGGGTCGCGATTCGCCTCTCACCCGGTTCCTCGCCGAAGTAGGCGCGTAGCAGGGCCTCTTGCCCGGCGTCGTCGAGCTCGTTGTTGACCGAGAAGTTCCCCAGGTCGAAGTAACGGTCACCCATCCCGGCGTATTCCCAGTCCACGATCCAGATCAACCCCTCGCCTCGGATGAAGTTGGCCGCGAGCAGGTCGTTGTGGCACGGCGCGGGTGCGTGCTCGGGCCCCGACAGGGCCGCCCTGATCTTGTCCGCGTGCCCCCGCGCCTCGGCGAACGAAGGCGGTGCTTTGACGCCCCGCTCGGAAGCCGTCCGCGCGTAGTCGTCGACCACCTCGAAGGCGTTGAAGCTCGTGGGCAGCTCCAGGCCGGACGAATGAAGCCGCTCCAGCGCCCCAGCGACCCGATCGAGCATTCCCCGGTCTCGCAGGTCGGAGGAGCCCATTTCGATGCCCTCCACAAACTCCGTGACCAGGCAGGGCGGATCGGTGAGCATCGCGACGACCCTGGGCGCCAGCCCCAGCTCCGCCGCCTTCTCGTTCGCGTCGCGCTCGGCGACCCGGTCGATGCCCAGCAGATCGGTGTCCTTGCCTGGGACGCGGACGACGTAGTCGCGCCCGCCCATGCGCACTCGGAAGTTCCGGTTGGTGATACCGCCGCCGAGCGGGACCGGATCGGATTCCTGCTCGCCCAAGCGAGGGACCAGCTCTTGGACGATGCGTACAACTTCCTTCATCGGCTGCTTGACGCGCGTCCGCGAACAGGAATAGGGTTGCGCGCGTCCACTTCGGCGCTTTCTACAGGAAGTAGGAGGCCGCCGTTCAACGGAACAGAGGAGAGGGAGTAGATGGCCACCAAGCAGCGCGACCAGGAGGCAATCAGAGCCGCCGATGAGAAGCTCCTTTCCGAGCTTGGCTACAAACAGGACCTGAACAGGGCGTGGAGCGGTTTCTCGAACTTCGCGATCTCGTTCTCGATCATCTCGATCCTGGCCGGCACATTCACCACCTACGGCCAGGCATGGAACAACGGTGGCCCGATCGCGATCTCGGTCGGCTGGCCGCTGATCTCGATCCCGATCCTGATCATCGGCTTCTGTCTCGCCGAACTGGTCTCGAGATATCCGACCTCGGGCGGCATCTACTGGTTCGCCGGCAAGCTCGGCGGCCCCGTCTGGGCCTGGTACACGGGCTGGTTCAACTGGATCGGGCTGGTCGGGGTGATTGCCTCGGTGCAGTACGCCTGTGCGACGTTCATGAACGCCACGCTCGGCCTCTACGCGGTCGACCTCGGCTTCATCAACTTCGCCGACTCCGAAAGCATCCTCGCCGAGACGTTCTTCCTGTTCGCATGCATCCTGCTGGTGACGACCATCCTGAACATCTTCAGGACCCACCTGCTGGCCGTGATCAACAACATCTCGGTCTGGTGGCACGTGATCGGGGTTGGGGTGATCATCGTGATCCTGGTGCTGGTCCCCGACGACCATCAGAGCGCCAGCTTCGTGTTCGGAGAGCGGATCAACAACTCCGGGTTCAATCTGGACGACGGGGCCAGCGGGCTGTTCTTCTGGTTCTACATCCTGCCGCTCGGATTCCTGCTGACGCAGTACACGATCACCGGCTTCGACGCCTCGGCACATCTCTCGGAGGAGACACACGACGCCACCGAGGGCGCTGCCCGAGGGGTTTGGCAGTCGATCTTCTACTCGGCGGTGATCGGCTGGTTCGTGCTGCTGGCGATCACGTTCGCGGCGACCAACACCGACGCGATCAACGCCGGCGAGACCTACGGGATCGGCTCATCTCTCGAGGTGTTCAACGCCTCGCTCGACACGGCGGCGTTCAAGGCCGTGCTGCTGATCTCGACGATCGGGCAGCTGTTCTGCGGTCTGGCCTGCCTGACCAGCGGCTCGCGGATGTGCTTCGCGTGGGCCCGCGACGGCGGTTTCGGCCAGCACCTGTCGCGGCTCCTGGCTCGCGTGGACGACAAGAGCGTGCCGTACGCGGCCGTGATCTTCATGGCGACCTGCGCCCTGCTGATCACGTTGCCGGCGCTGCAGGGCAACGCGGCCGGCGATCCGTTCCCATGGGCCTTCTTCGCGGTGGTCTCCATCACCGTGATCGGGCTCTACATCGCGTTCGCCATCCCGATCTACCTGCGGTGGCGGCACGGCGACTC
>JAJTCK010000130.1 GCA_021323175.1 Solirubrobacterales bacterium
CGCGGGCCCGGGCCAGGGCCGCATGCACCTTGTCCGGGTCCGGCAGCGGGGATGCGCGGCCGTCGCCCCGACGATAGACGCGGCAGGTCAGTGCCGCCTGCTCATCGGTTCCGGGCGGCTCGACGTCGCGGCCGTCGATCCGGATCGTGGGGGAACCGACGAACCCCTCCGCCCGCGCCGCGTGCTCCGAGGCGATCCGCCGCTGCTCGATGGCCTTCGGATCCAGTCCCGCGTCCTTCATCGCCGCGGCCAGACCGGCCAGGGCCCGCTCCCAGGACGGGCACCCCTCCCACCACAGGAACTCGACCCGGGGAACGGCCACCGCGCGAGGCTAGCGAGCGGCACCGCCGGCCGAGGAGACGGCGGGGTCAGCCTCTCAGGATCCGGCGCTGCTTCTGGTTCTGGAGCTCCTCGGCCGACTTTCGTCATTTCGGCCAGTCCTTCATGGACTTGAAGAATCCACGCTTCTGCCTCCTTCGCCTGTCTGCCGCTGCGTCGCGGAACTCTAATGCGGCACCGCCGCCGCCACCGCTACCCCTGATCGCTCTCGCGTGCCTGCTCGCGCACCTGTTCGGGCGCCGTGATCAACGGTGGCTCGGCCTCCCCCATGGAGACCAGGGCCTCGGTGTTCCGGGGTTTCACCCAGATCTCGTCCACGAGGACCACCATCAGCGCCAGGACCGGGACGGCGACGAACAGGCCGATGATGCCCAGCAGCTGCCCGACGACCACGACCCCGACGGCGATCAGCGCCGGGTGCAGCCGCACGGTCTGGGCCATCACCAGCGAAGAGGATGGGCGGGATGCTCGCCGCGATCGGGCCGAAGTAGGGGACGACCGTGAACAGCCCAGCAAGTACTCCCCAGACCAGGGGGAAGTCCAGGCCGATCAGCATCAGCCCGAGGTAAATCAGCAGGCCGTTCAGGAACATGTCCACCAGCGCGCCCTTCATCCACCCGATCCACGAGGCCCTGACGCGCTCGCCGACCGCAAGCGCCCAATCCCGGCGTTCCGGGGGGAACAGGGACAGCGCACCGCGGATCAGCGGCTCGGGACGGACCGCAACGTAGTAGGCGGTGATTAGGCACAGCACGGCGGCGGCCAGGAACCCAGCGAGCCCGACCCCGATCGCGGCCACCGGGCCGACGAGCTGGCCGGGATCGTCCACCACCCCCTCCAGGCGCTCCTGGAGCTCGTCCCCGACCTCGCCCGGCTCGCGGTCAGTGATGTCCGCGACCTCGCGCTCCAGGTCATCGACGATCCCGGGCACGTCGTCTATGAACTCGTTCACCTGGTCGACGAACGTCGGCATGATGGCGGCGAAGACCCCGAGGAAGGCCAGGACCAGGCCGAGCTCGGCCAGCAGCGCCCCCAGCGGCCTGGGGATCCGATACCGCTCCAGCCTGGTCGCCGCCGCCGCGATCGGGATCGAGATCAGGATCGTGATCAGAATCGCGACGAGCAGCGTGACCAGCTCGCGGAAGAGGAGGCCGAGCACGAGCAGCCCCGCGGCGAGCAGGACCGTCCGGTAGAGGGTATGGGCGTCAAGCCGGGCGCCGTCCATGTCCTCACCCATTGCCCGAACAGCCTCTCAGTCGAACACGGCCTTCTCCACGGCGGCCAGGTCCACCTCGCAGCCGATCACGGGTGGGGCCTTGCCGAGCGCGGTGTCGGGGTCCTTGAGACCGTGGCCGGTCAGCACGCAGACGACGCTGCCCGGCGGCTCGGATCCCTCGGCCACCGGGAGCCCGTGAGCCAGCAGTCCCGCCACCGAGGCGGCCGAGGCCGGCTCGCAGAAGAGCCCCTCTGACGAGGCGAGCAGGCGGTAGGCGTCCAGGATCTGCTGGTCGCTGACCGCCGCGACGCGGCCGCGGGACGCGGTGAAGGCGTTCATGGCCTCCTCCCAACGGGCGGGATTTCCGATCCGGATCGCCGAGGCGATCGTCTCCGGCTGGTCGATCGGATGGCCCTCGACGAGCGGGGCGGCGCCCTCGGCCTGGAAGCCGTACAGGACCGGCGAGGCGCCCCGATCTTGGAACCCGGCCCAGTAGGCGGTCACGTTGCCGGCGTTGCCGACCGGGATGGCGAGCGCGTCGGGGGCCTCCCCCAGCTCGTCGCAGACCTCGTAGGCCGCGGTCTTCTGGCCCTCGATCCGGTAGCGGTTCACCGAGTTGACGAGCTCGATCGGGTGGCTCTCCGCGAGCGCGCGGACAATCGTCAGCGCCTGGTCGAAGTTGCCCTGAAGGGCGATCACTCGCGCACCGTGCATCAGGGCCTGCGCCAGCTTGCCGACCGCGATCTTGCCCTCGGGGACGATCACGGCGCCGCGCAGTCCCGCTCTGGCCGCGTACGCAGCGGCGCTGGCGGCCGTGTTGCCCGTGGACGCACAGATCACCGCCTCGGCACCCCGTCCCTTCGCCCGCGAGACAGCGACCGTCATCCCCCGGTCCTTGAAGCTCCCGGTCGGGTTGGCACCTTCGAACTTCAGGTGGACCTCGGCTCCGACGCGCTCCGACAGGCGGGGCGAGTGGATCAGGGGCGTGGACCCCTCGTTCAGGGTGACCACCGGGTCGCCCGCCTCGAGCGAGAGGTGCTCCCCGTAGCGCTCTATCAGCGGCGTCGGCATCCTGCCTCAGACGAACTCTTCCTCGATCACCCGGATCGAGCGGGGAGGGGAGCGCAGGAACCTGAGCTTGGCGATCTTCTTCAGGGCGGACTGGAAGCGCCGCTCGGAGACCTCGTGCATGACCATCACCAGGCGGGCGTCGTCGCCCATCCCGCGCTGGACGACGCTGCGCACGGAGACCTCGGCCTCGCCCAGGATCTCGGTGATCTTCGCCAGCACCCCGGGGCGGTCCTCGACCTCCAGGTGCAGATAGAAGGCGGATTCGGTGTCCTTGGCGATCGTCAGCTTCGAGTTCTCCTCGAACAGGGGCGAGCCGCCGCCGATCACCGAGACGACGTCGCCCAGGACGGCCGAAGCGGTCTCGGGCCCGCCGGCGCCCGGGCCGGACATGGTGATCTCGGTGATCGTCGGGGCCTCGACCATGACGGCGTTGAAGGGGCCCTCGATCGGGGCCAGCGGGTGACCGGGGTAAAGGAAGCAGGGGAACACCCGGACGCTGACCTGCCTGTCGCCGACTCGCTCGGCCACGCCGAGTAGCTTCAGGGACAGGCCGAGCTCCTTGGCGTAGGCCAGGTCGTCGGGGCTGATCTGCTCGATCCCCTCGTAGGAGACGTCATCGAGCGCGACCGGCGCCCCGAAAGCCAGCCGCGCCAGGATCGCCATCTTCGCCGCGGCATCCGCGCCGCCGACGTCGTCCGTCGGGTCCGCCTCGGCGTAGCCAAAATCCTGGGCCTGCTCGAGCGCCTGTTCGTAGGACAGTCCCGCGCGGCTCATCTCGGTGAGGATGTAGTTCGTCGTCCCGTTGACGATCCCAAAGACCTTCTCGATCGGGATCGCGCCCAGGCTCTCTTGAACGACCCGGATCACCGGTATGGCCCCGGCCACCGCCGCCTCGAAGCGCAGCTGAGCCCCGCCCTCCTTGGCCGCGGCGACCAGCTCGTCCCCGTGCTGAGCGACGAGCTGCTTGTTCGCGGTCACCACGTGCCGGCCCTCGCGGAGCGCCCGGATCACGTACTCCCGCGCCGGGTCGGTCCCCCCGATCAGCTCGACGATCACGTCGCTGGCCGCGAGCAGCTCGTCGAAGTCGCCACGCTTCCGTGAAAGGACCCCTGACACCTTCGGACGGGCGCCGGCGACCTCTTCGACCATCCCGGCACGCTGCTCGAGCAGCTCCTTGAACGCCGCGCCGACGGTTCCCTTGCCGAGGATCCCGACCAGGACCTCATCGCTCAACGGAGGTCCCTCGCCAGCAGGTCGTCCCAGGTCTCGCGCCGGACGACCACGCGGGACTCCCCGTCGCGGCAGAAGATCACCGGCGGGCGCGGGACCCCGTTGTAGGTATTCGCCATCGCGTGGCCGTATGCCCCCGTGGCTGGGGTGACCAGAACATCGCCGATGCGGGGCGCCGCGATCAGCGTGTCGCGGATCAGAACGTCGCCCGACTCGCAGTGCATACCCGCGATAGTCGCCACGGTGTCCGGCTGCTCGGCGGCGCGATCGGCGATCAGCGCCTCGTAGCGGGCGTCGTAGAGCATCGGCCGCAGGTTGTCGCTCATGCCGCCGTCCACGGCCACGTAGGTCCGCACCCCCGGGATGTCCTTGACGGTTCCCACGCGG
>JAJTCK010000050.1 GCA_021323175.1 Solirubrobacterales bacterium
TTCGCGGGCGACTCCGCCGGACACTGCCTGCCCCTGACCGCCGAGGGCATCCGCACCGCCCTCTACTTCGGGATCGCCTGCGGGCGCGAGCTGCGCGAGATCGTGGATGGACGTAAGACGCGCGAGCAGGCTCTCCGCGACTACGCGGAGTTCAACGACTCGCACGAGTGGAAGTTCCGCTGGCTGCTGCGCGTCCAGAAGCTGGTGCCGCGCCTTCCTGCCCGGATGCAGCGCCTGGTGATCGCCGCGATGAGCCACAAGAGGTTCATCGACTGGTCCTTCGGGCACTACCTTCAGATCGCCCCGCCGGAGTTCGCCGGGCCGGCCCGTCAGCCGACCGCGCAGCCCGAGTTCTCAGCAGCCGCCTAGGCGGCGGCCGCCCGCGCGGCGACGCGCCGTCTGTGGACGACTTCACCCCCTTGTAATACGAATAGCTATAGGGTTTTCCCCGCCGGAAGCTTCATTCATCAGCAGAGGAGAGGAAGGGGCAAGCAAATGTCGAGGAGAGGTTTCGACTCCGCCAGGCTCCGCTGGATCTTCGTCGCGTCCGTCGCGGTATTCGCTCTAGCGGGCGGCTTGGCCGCCTGTGGCGACGATGACGACGACGGCGGTGGTGGCGACAGCAGCGAGGCAAAGAGCATCTACCTGAACGCCTACGCGCAGGAGATCCCGTACTTCCGCGACTGGCAGGCCGGAGCGACCGCCAAGGCCGAAGAGTTGGGATGGGACGTCACGGGCGAGTACGGAAACACAACCCCTGAGCAGCAAGTCCAGCAGGTCGAAAACGCGCTGGTCCAGCAGCCCGACGCGATGGTGATCACGCCGATCGACGAGGAGTCGCTCGTGCCGGCACTGCAGCAGGCGAGCGACCAGGACATCGCGGTAATCACCCTCGGCGCCACGGTGTCGGACCCGAACGTGATCACGTCGTTCGTCGCGCGCGACAACTACGACATCGGCAAGCAGAAGGCCGAGTACGTCGTCGAGCAGCTCGGCGGCAAGGGCAAGGTCGGAATCATCCACGGCATCCGCGGACTGACCTTCTCGGAGGAGCAGGCCAAGGCCTACGAGGATGTGCTCTCCGCCGAGTCCGGCATCGAGGTGGTCGACGGCCCCTACACGGGCGGCTTCTCGGCCGATCTGGGCCTGGACGCCACGGCGAATATGCTGACCTCCAACCCGGACCTGAACGCGATCATCTACGACAACGACGATCTCGCGCTCGGGGGGGCTGAAGCCGTCAGGAATGCCGGCATCAACCTCGACGACATCGTGATCGTCGGCACCGACGGCGGTGAGCCCGCCCTCGACGCGGTCGAGGACGGGACGATCGACATGACGATCAGCCTCTGCGGCTTCCGCGAGGGTTCCAGCGCGATCGACACGCTGAACACCTTCTACGAGGATGGAGAGGTCGAGGATCGGATCGTCTCGGAGGTCGAGGTGTTCACCACCGAGAACGCGGCCGACAAGCGCGCCGAGCTCGACCAGCGGATCGAGTGCAACTGAACCGCTGATCGAGGTCATCCGCAGTCACCCGGGGTTCCGGGGGCGGCGGCTCAGCCGCCGCCCCCGGCCGTCCGGGTGGACGGGCGGGGCGCCCAGAATGAGAGGATGTTGAGCAAGACCGAGATACAGAAGAGCGGCGGGTACGGCATCCGGGGCTGCTACCACGACTACACCGGCGTCCCCGTTCTCACCAACGTGGACTTCGTCATCGAGCCCGGCGAGGTGCATGCGCTGGTCGGGGAGAACGGCTCGGGCAAGAGCACGCTGATCAAGATCCTGACCGGCGCCCTGTCTCCCCGGCTCGGCACCATCCGCATGGAAGGTGAGGAAGTCCGGCTCGCCACGCCCAAGGACGCCCAGTCGCTCGGCCTGGGAGTCGTCCACCAGGACTACCACCTGTTCCCCGAGCTGACCGTCGCCCAGAACATCTTCGGCGTCAACGCGGCTCCGCCGAGGCGCCGCTGGACCCGAACGGTGGATCGAACCCAGGTCGAGCGCACAGTAGAGGGGCTCCTGGACGAGCTCCGCATCGAGATCCCCAGCACCAAGAAGGTCCATCAGCTCGGGCCGGCGGAGCGAAAGTTCGTCGAGATCGCCGCGGCGATGCTCCTGCACCCGCGCTTCCTGATCCTGGACGAGCCCACCGCCTCACTGGAGCCCAGCGCTGCCCGGGCGGTCCTTGACCTGATGGGCCGCCTGCGCGAGCAGGGCGTCGGTCTCGCGTTCGTGAGCCACCGGCTCGACGAGGTCATGAACGTCGGTGACCGGACGACAGTCCTGCGAGACGGGGCGGTGATCTCCTGCGTCCCGAACTCGGAAACCGACGAGACGAAGCTCGCCGACTTGATCACCGGCGGGCTGGACAAGAAAGAGGCGGCGAAGCGCCGGGAGTGGCAGCCCAGCGGGGACGTCGTCCTCCGCGTCTCCGATCTGAGGGTCGCCCCAGGCCGGCCGGCCCTCTCCTTCGAGGTCGAGCGCGGTGAGATCTTCGGACTGACGGGGCTCCTGGGGGCCGGAGCGGAGACGATCGTCCGGATGCTCGGTGGTGCCCTGCCGCTCGACGGACGCCTGGAGCTGGGGGGCTCCCCGGGCCGGGTCCGGGACCCCCGCCAGGCGAATCGGCTCGGGATTGGGTTCATTCCCGAGGACCGCAAGGGCACCGGCCTGATCAGCGAGCAGAGCATCGCGCTGAACGTGTCGCTGCCCTCGCTTCCCAGCGTGTCGCGCGGGGGTGTGCTCCGCTGGCCGGCGATCAACAACCGAGCTGAGGAGTACCGAACCGACCTCTCGATCAAGGCAGGATCGGTCGATCAGCCGGTCTGGACGCTCTCAGGCGGCAACCAGCAGAAGGTCATGCTGGCCAAGTGGCTCGCGTCCGGTGTCAAGGTCCTCGCCATCGAGGAGCCGACGCACGGCGTCGACATCGGGGCGAAGGTCCAGGTTCACGACCTGCTCCGGAGCTTCGCCGACAGAGGCGGGACGGTGGTCGTCGCCTCCACCGACGTCGGAGAGGTACTCGACATCTGCGACCGGATCGGCGTGATGCGACACGGGGAGCTCGCCGAGATCGTCTCGGCCGACGAGCTGACCCGATCGGCCGTGACCGTGCTCGGGACGAAGGATCCGGAGCAGATGCTGGAGACCCTGATCGAGTCCGAGACGCCGGAGCCGGCCACGGCGGCCCATGGAGCGACCCGGGAGCCATAGTGAGCGCGAGAGACCAGACGCAGCACGCCGGACCGCTGAGCGGAGAGGCGATCCGCCGTCGTCTCGACCGGATCAAGGGGGAGGGCTGGGGCGACGTCCTCTTCGTCCCCGCGGTCCTGCTCGCCCTGATCCTCTACCTGAGCTCGGTGAACGAGTTCTTCGCCACGGAGCTCAACGTCACAAACATCTTCCTGCAAGCCGCGACCCTCGCCATCGTCGCCTTCGGCCTCTCGTTCGTGATCTTCGCAGGCGAGCTCGATCTGTCGGTCGGAGCCGGAGTCGCGCTCGTGAGCGTGGTCGCATCCACCGTGATGCGCGACACGGGCTCCATTCCCCTTGGGGTCCTCACCTGCGTGGGGGTCGGCGCCGGGATCGGTCTGATCAACGGGCTCATCGTGACGAAGCTCAAGGTGCCCTCCTTCATCGCCACTTTCGGGATGCTCACCATCTGCCAGGGGATCGCACTGGCGATGACCGACGGCGCGGTTGTGTCGGGCGTGCCGTCGTCATTGGGAAACCTCGCCAACGAGAGCTTCCTCGGAATCCGCTGGGCGCTCTGGCTCGTGATCGCGGTCTTCGCAGCACTCTTCTTCGTGCAGACACAGACCTCGTTCGGAGTGAGGGTTTTTGCGGTGGGAGGCAACCGGGAGGCATCGAGGCTGTCCGCGATCCCCGTCGACCGGGTCATCCTGCTGTGCTTCGTCATCACGGGGATCTGCGTCGGCCTCGGCGGCCTGGTACTCACCTCGCGCGTGCAATCGGGACAGCCCAACGCGGGTGGCCTGCTGGCTCTGACGGCCATCGCCGCGATCGTCGTCGGCGGCAACAACCTCCTGGGTGGCCGGGGGTCCATCAGCCGCACGCTCTGGGGAGTGCTCCTGCTCGCGGTCCTCGAGAACGGCCTGCAGCTCGAGGGCGTCAACGACGACGTCCAGCGCATCGTCATCGGGGCGGTCTTCATCGCGGCCGCCTCCGTCGAGTTCTTCCGGCGCAGGCTGCGCCGTCGTGCCCGCGCCGCCGAAGAGGCCGAGCTGGTCGCGGCCGCGGAAGCAGCGCCGGCGGTTGGCGCCTCGGCGTCGGAGAGCACCAAGAGAAGGTCGAAGCCGGGATCCTGAACGGCGCTTGTCCATGAGTGCGCCGGCGGCCAGCCCACCGTTCATCGGGCGCGGCCTTAGGCGCCGCGAGGACCTACGCCTGCTGCGTGGCGATGGCCGCTTCATCGACGACCTGTCCCGCCCGCGACAGCTCCACGCTGCCTTCGTGAGATCGCCGCACGCCCACGCCGCCGTTGAGTCGGTGGACGGCGCGCGGGCCGCTGCCCGGCGGGGCGTCGTCGCCGTGTTGACTGCAGAGGACATCCGGGGTGAGATCGGACCCGCGCCGATGATCTGGAACCCGATCGGGACCGAGGTGCTCGTCCCGGACTCGCGGCCCCTGATGGGCGACCGGGTCGCGTGCGTGGGAGCGCCCGTTGCAGCTGTTCTCGCAGAGGACCCGTATACCGCCGAGGACGGCGCGGACGCCGTCGAGGTGCAGTACGGCCCGCTGCCCGCGGTCATCGATCCGCTCGAGGCAATGGACGAGGGCGCCCCCCTGGTCCACCCCGAGCTGGGGACCAACGTGTGCTTCCAGACCTCCATGGGCGGCGGGGACCTGGATGACGGCTTCGGGCGGGCTGACGTCATCGTGGAACGCACGGTCACCAACCACCGCGTCGCGGGCGTCCCGATCGAGCCGCGAGGTGTCCTGGCCGAGCCGCACGGCGACCGCGTGGCGCTGTGGACCTCGACCCAAACCCCCCACCTGGTCAGGACCTACGCCGTTCGTCAACTCGGCTGGGACGAGGGGATGCTTCGCGTGATCGTTCCCGACGTCGGCGGAGGGTTCGGCGTCAAGGGGAATCTGTACGGCGAGGAGACGCTGCTTGCCTGGTGCGCACACAGACTCCGGCGGCCGGTCAAGTGGATCGAGTCCAGGCAGGAAAACCTGATTTCGACGAACCACGGACGCGCCCAAACCGATGTCGTCAAAATCGGGGCGACCCAGGCGGGGAGGCTGACGGCCTTGCACGTGAAGGTGATCGCCGACATGGGCGCCTACCACCTCCTGTTCACCCCGTCCATCCCGGTCACGACGGGCGTGATCGCGAGCGGCTGCTACGCGATCCCCGCCCTTCGGACCGACATGGTCGGGGTCTTCACGAACACCTTCTCCACCGACGCCATCCGTGGAGCGGGCCGCCCCGAGGGCGCGCACCTGATTGAGCTCATGGTCGACCAGGTCGCCGCCGAGCTCGGCCGCGACCCGATCGAGATCAGGCGGCTCAACTTCATCCCAAAGAAGGACTTCCCCGCTCGCTTGCCGCACGGACCCGTCTATGACTCTGGCGACTACGAGGCTTCGCTCGCCAAGCTGCTCGAGCACGTCGACCTGGCGGCGTTTCGCCGCGAACAGGCCACCCTCCGGGAGGCGGGGACCAACCGGGGCATTGGCTTCGCCACCTATATGGAGGCCTGCGGGCTCGCACCGTCGAAGCTGTCCGGGCCACGCAGCAGCGGGATCGAGGTCTCCTTCTGGGAGTCGGCGGTGGTCCGGGTCGGCCCGGACGGTGCGGTCACGCTTCAGACCGGGGCCTGCCCCGCCGGCCAAGGCCACGAGACCGCCTTCGCCCAGCTCGTCGCAGACCGAGTAGGAACCGAGCCATCCAGGGTCAAGGTGGTGTGGGGCGACACCGACGCCACGCCCAACGGCATGGGCACGATCGGCTCGCGCTCGATCACCGTCGGCGGCGAGGCGGCCGCGGTCGCGGCCGACCGGGTCGTGGCGAAGGCGAGGAGGATCGTCGCCGAGCTGCTGGAGGCCTCGAGCGAGGACATCGAGCTCCGCGAGGGCCGGTTCTCGGTCAGAGGCTCCCCCGACAAGTCCATGACCCTCACGGACGTCGCTCACGCCGCGCACGTCACCGACCGACTACCGGAGGGCTTCGAGCCGGGTCTCGAGGCAAGCTGCTTCTTCGACCCTCCCGGCTTCGTGCATCCCTTCGGCGCCCATGCGGCGATTGTCGACGTGGACGTCGATACGGGCCGCATCGACATCGTCCGCTACCTGGCGATCGACGACTGCGGCACGGTCGTCAACCCGACGCTCGTCGATGGGCAGGTGCATGGTGGCATCGTCCACGGGATCGGCCAGGCGCTGTTCGAGCGAGTGGAGTTCGGGCCGCAGGGCCAGCCGCTGACCACGAGCCTTCTCGACTACACACTCCCCACCGCCGCCGAGCTGCCCGACCTCGAGTTGGACCGCACAGTGACACCGTCACCGCACAACAGCCTCGGTGCCAAGGGCGCCGGCGAGTCGGGCACGATCGCCGCGACGCCCGCCCTCACCAACGCTGTGATCGACGCCCTCAGGCCGATGGGAGTGGACTTCATCAACATGCCGCTCTCGCCCGAGGCCGTGCTGACGGCACTGCGTCTGGCCTCGACCGGTCGCTCGCCGCGGGCGTGATCACGCCATGCAGGCGCTGCAGCCCGCCCGGCGTCGGGCTCAGTGGACGTCATCGCGTGCGCCCGACCGAAAATCCTCGCAGCGCCCGGTGAGCTCGTATCCGGGCACCACTCCGCCCTGATCGAGGACCGCGGAGAGGGCGTTGAGCCAGCAGGCGTAATAGACGGAGCCGTCGGGATTCGAAGCCTTCCCCGGGTTCCCCGGCTCGGCCTCGGCTCTCCTGATCTCCTCGATCAGGCGCGCCCGGAAGTCCGCCCACTCGAACGCCCCGCTCTCGTGCAGGACAATCGCCATCCCGAAGGCCCTGCTCTGCCACGGCGCTCCGAAGACCGGCTCGCCGTTGGACCGAGGGATCGCGATGGGGCCCTCGAGCTCGAGGCCCGGCTCCGGCCTCACGCCGCAACCGTCCGTGGCTCGAGCGGCCGGGCGACGCCGATCATCGAGTCGCGCGTGACCAATCCGGCGAGCCGCTCCTGGCTCCAACCGTCGGTCCCCTCCGGCCGCAGCGGAAGGACGAGATAGCGGACCTCGGCGCTGGAGTCCCAGACGGTGACGCTGACGTCGTCCTCCAGCTCGAGTCCAAACTCCGCCATTACGGCACGCGGCTCGCTGACGGCGCGCGCCCGATAGGCGGGCGACTTGTACCAGGACGGCGGCAAGCCCAGCAGCGCCCAGGGGTAGCAGGAGCAGAGCGTGCAGACGACGAGGTGGTGCTCCTTGGGCCCGCACTCGACAACCTTCACGTGCTCGGCCTCGAAGCCCCTCAGGTCCAAGGAATCGAGCGCCCCATCGGCGTCGTCGAGCAGCCTTGCCCTGAACTCTTCGTCCACCCACGCCCTGGCCACGACCCCGGCGCCGAGCAGCGGCCCGATGTCGGTCTCGTATCGGCGCACCACGGCGTCGATCGCCTCCGGGGTCGCATGGCCCTTCTCGATCAGCAGTGACTCGAGCGCGCGTGTGCGGGCCTCGAGCTCGGACGGCGGGTGCCAGGTGTGACCGTGATCTCCGCTCACGCCGGCTCCAGATGACTCTCGAACAGGTCCACGCAAAGCGAGTCTCCGGGGTGCTCCGCGGACTCCCCCCACAGCTCGGTCGCCTTGAAGCGGACCCGATAACAATGTGCGCCCGGGGCATCGACTCTGCCGGCGGCGAGATCCGCGGGATGGCCGAATGCGCCGAGGCGCTCATCGATCCGCCCGCGCCTTCCCTTCAGGTACGTGGGAACGCGGTCGTAGCCGACAGGGTCCAGCTCCTTCACCCTGACGCGGTCGCCGACTGCGTGAACGGGCTCGCCGTCGGGCTCTCTGAACCGCCTGACGCCGTGGTCGGCCAGTTCTGCGACGGCTCCGGCGAGGGCGGCGGGCTCGACTTTCGGCCGGGTGTGGCGCTTGCCGGGACGCGCTGAACCCGAGGCGATCTCGGCCTCACTGGCCACCCCCTTCTCGACCATCAGCCGCTCTAGCGAGTACAGCCAGCGTTCGTAGTAGGACGAGCCGTAGTACCGGTCATCCGGAAGGTTCGCCTGCCATGCCCGCGACTGGTTGACCTCGACGCCCGATGCGACCCAGCTGCAGAACGACAGGCCGAAGACCCGGCGCTCCCAGTCGGCCGCGAAGACATCCCGTTCGCCTACGCCCGGCTCGGGAATCGGGCCGAAGCCTCGCCTGCCGCCGAGATCCTGCGGTCCGGTCACCGCGCGTGACCCTCAGGTCTTGGCGAAGGTGACGTCGTCCATCGTCTCTGCGCGGGCCAGGTCCGCCGGCAGCTCGGCCCCCTGACGCGCGTACCACTCGCGCAGCAGGGCGGGCGCGTCGACGATGAGGCCCAGGTGGTTCGCGATCACCTTCTCGGCCGCACCCTCCATCTCCTGCGACATCCCGGCGGCGACGTCACGCGGCACCACGACCCGGAAGTCGCGATTAGCGGCGTCGAACGCGGTGTTCAGCACGCAGCAGTCGGTCAGGGTCCCGTCGATGACCAGGTTGCGCACGCCCAGCTGGCGCAGCAGGAACTCGAGATCGGTCGGGTAAAAGCCGGAGAGTCGCTTCTTGGTCCGGACGTAGAGGTCCCGCGGGTCCTCCTCGACCATCAGGTCGACCCACTTCGTGCCCTCCCAGCCGAGCTCGTCCATGTTCTCCTGGTCGAGGTTCATGTAGATCTTTTCGAGGTGGCGCCAGTTGGTCCCACCCTCGACCAACTGGGACTTGATGTCGTCCGTGCCGCCGTGGCGCTGCCAGTGCTGGACCATGATCACCGGCACGCCGATTTCCCTGGCCGCTCTGTGGAAGGCGTTGTGGGCGTCGATCCGGTCTGTCGCCCTGGGGGCGGGAACCGGCATGTCCGGGTCGTCGCCGATGTGGCTTCGGTGCATGTCCACGCAGGCGATCGCACTGTTGGATGGGTCCATCCAGTCATCGAAGACCCGCTCGTCCGGCAGAACCTTCTTGTCGCCGTCAGGCGTCCAGCAGTACATCGGGGTGTCCATCACTCCTCCTCTTCCGCGTCGCTTGGACCCAGGATAAGGGAACCTTTGAGACCTTCGTAATACGACCGACCAATCCCTAGGCCAGTGCGGGCTGGCCAACCGGCATCGTCGGATACACCCGCTCGCCGCCCACCGATCGCCCCGCCGCTGAGCCCTCGGCGACCGCTTCGTAGACCGTGCGTGGCTGGACGGCATCGCCAACCAGGATTGCGTTCCCGCTGGCCCCGCCGAGCGCCTCGTAGAGCTCGTCGACGGGGCGGCGCCGGATCCCGAGGACCACGCTGTCCGCCTCGATCACGCTCTCATCCACTGGCCCGATCCGCAAGGACTCCAGGTGCGGCGGGAAAGCTCCAGGCTGGTCGACGACGACCCCACCGGACTCGATCCGCTTGATCCCCCGCTTGGGGACGAGCGTGACCGCAGCCGCGAGCCGCTCCATCAGCAGCGGCCTGACGATCTCGCCAACAACGTCGTAGGCGAACTCACGCTCCCCGTCTGTGAAGAGGTCGGTGTGGCCGTGGGCAACGAGCGTGACGTCCTTGCCCTGGGCGGCGAGGAACATCGCGACCTGGCACCCGATGAGCTCCCCACCTGCGACCACGACCCGCTCGCCCGCCTCCGATTCGCCGCGCAGCAGCTCGAACGGGTCGAGCACCCCGTCGCGGTCCCAGCCCGGGACCTCGCGCGGAGGCCAGGGGCGACCGCCGGTCGCGATGATGACCGAGTCGGCGCCGAACGCTTTCACCTCATCCGCCGTCGCCTCGCGCCCTGTCTCAATCGTTGTGCCGTGTTTGTCGTTCTGCCGGATGAGCCACTCGACGAACGCGCCCCAGTCACCGCCGCTCGACGGGATCGCAGCGAGCGCGAGCTGTCCGCCGAGCTCCCCAAGACGCTCCCAGACGGTCACCTTGTGGCCGTCCTGCGCAGCCACCCGGGCGGCCTCCAGGCCAGCCGGGCCCGCGCCCACCACCAGGACTTTTCTCGACCCCTCGGGCGTGCGCCGGTTTCCCCAGCCGGGAAGAACCTCGCGCCCAGTGTCGGGGTTGTTCACGCAGGTGATATCGAGCGCGCCGAACCAGCGATCGATGCATCCCTGGGCGCAGGCGACGCAGGGTCGGATGTCCTCGGGACGCGCTTCCAGCGCCTTCAGCGGGAGATCTGGGTCCGCGAGCAGGGCGCGCCCCATCACGATGAAGTCCGCGTGGCCGGCGGCGATCACTCTCTCGGCGATCTCCGGACTGTTGTAACGACCCACCGAGAGCACCGGCAGTCGCGTGGCTGCCTTGATCGCAGCCGCCTGTTCCTCGAGTTGGCCGGGTCCCACCCAACGTGGCGCGACCGTCATGTGGACCGCTTCGTAGGTGCCGCCGGAGACGTGGACGTAGTCGGCCCCCTCCTCCTCGAGCATCGCCGTGGTGGCGAGCGACTCCTCGAGGGTAACCCCGCCCTCAAGGAACTCGCTGCCGGAAAGCCGGTAGCCGACGATGAAATCGTCTCCGACGGCCGACCGCACCGCCCGCACTGATTCACGCGGGAACCTCAAACGGTTCTCCAGCGAGCCGCCGTAGGCGTCATCGCGCTTGTTGGAGAGCGGTGACATGAAGGCGTGCTGCAAATACCCGTGTGCGCCGTGGAACTCGACCGCGTCGAAGCCGGCTGCCTTTGCTCTCACCGCTGCGGCGGCGAATTCCTGAGCGATCTCTGCGATTCGCTCGACGCTGATCTCGACGGGGGTCTCACCGAGGAGCGGCTCGGGGACAGGTGAAGGCGCCTCAGCCTCCAACCCATCGATGTAGTGGTGGGTGGTCTGGCGGCCGGCGTGAGCGATTTGGCAGCCCATCCGCGCGCCCTCCTCGTGGACCGCATCCGTGAGCCGGCGCAGCCCAGGGATCAGCGCGTCGTCGTAGATGCCTGATTGGTAGTAGGTGCATCCGCGGCCCCGCTCGGTCACATAGGAGTAGCCGAGGTTGATCCACCCCACCCCGCCCTTGGCCTTGCGACGAAAGTATTCGACCTTTTGGTCGCTGACCTCCCCGCTGCGGCCCGACATGTTGTCGCACATCGACGACATGACGAGACGGTTGCGGGTCGTCATGGCTCCGACCCGACCCTCCGTAAAGACGTGCGGGTACGTGGCGTTGGTCATCTGCTCCTCCTGCGCCGGTCCCTCCGGCGGCCCCTCATTCACCGGCAGGGAACATACCTGCCTAATGTAATACGATCAACCAAAGGATTTTCGGGGCCCATTGGGCCCCTTTTCATCGAGGCGGAGGAGCGGTTGGCGGTTGACAGTGCTCGTCGGTGAGAGCGTTCCGCGGATCGAGGACGACAGGCTCCTCCGCGGCGCCGGCCGCTTCGTCGACGACGTGGACCTCCCCGGCCAGCTCCATGCGCGGGTCGTTCGGGCCGACGTCGCGCACGCACGGCTCGGATCGATCCATACGGAGTCCGCCCGCACGGTCACCGGGGTCCGGTTGGTGGTGACGGGCGAGTTGATCGGGCGCGTCCCGCTGATTCCGCTCAGGCTCGACTTCGGCGTGGAGCTCGACCCCTTCCTGCAGCCCGCCCTGGCCCGCGGCAGGGTCCGGTACGTCGGCGAGCCTGTTGCCGTGGTCGTCGCCGACGACCCCTATGCGGCCGAGGACGCAGCCGGCCTGATTCAGGTCGACTATGAGGAGCTGCCCGTCGTCCTCGATCCGATGGACGCCCTCGCCGTCGGCTCCACCTCGCTCTGGGATGACGGGGGAAACGAGGCGGTCGAGCTGCGCAAGTCGTTCGGAGACACCCGTGCGGCCTTCTCGCGGGCATCCGAGCTGGTCTCCGCGGAGCTTCGGATCGGGCGCCACACCGGCGTACCGATGGAGCCTCGGGGGCTCGTCGCCGCGTGGGACCCTGGCAGGCGCCGGATGACGATCTGGGGCGCCGCACTTGTGACCCACTACCACCGCCGGGTCATCTCGACCCTACTCGGGATACCGGTCTCGAGCATCCACATGCGCAACACCGACGCCGGCGGCAACTTCGGGGTGCGCGGCGACTTCTTCCCCGAGGACTTCCTGGTCCCCTGGCTGGCCCGTCGACTCGGGCGACCCGTGAAATGGACCGAGGACCGCCGCGAGCACCTGGTCACGATCAATCACGCGCGCGAGCAGATCCACAGGATCGAGATGGCGTTCGACAACGAGCACAGGCTGCTGGGGCTTCGCGACGAGATCTGGCACAACAAGGGCGCCTACATCCGCCCGACGGGAGTCGTCGTCTCCGAGATCTCGATCGGGATGGTCCCGTGGCCGTACCGGGTCCCCGCCTACGACGGAGTCATACACGTCGTCACCACCAACAAGACACCTGTCGGCCCCTACCGCGCGCCGGGACGCTTCGAGAACACGTTCGCCCGCGAGCAGCTGCTGAACATCGCCGCCGAGAAGCTGGGCGTCGACCCCGTCGACCTTCGCCGCGCCAACCTGATCCCTGACGACGAGCTGCCCTACGAGCCCGAGCTGACGATGGGCGGCGAGCAGTTCGTGCTCAACTCGGGCCAGTTCGGAAAGCTTCTGGACGACGCCTGCGAGAACGCCGGGTTCGCGCGCTGGCGCGGCGAGGCGAAGACGCTCCGCGATGAGGGTCGGATGGTGGGAGCCGGTCTGGCCTACTTCATGGACAAGAGCGGGCTCGGCGTCTACGAGACGGCCGGCATCGACGTCGACCCCGGAGGCGGCGTCCGCCTGTTGATCGGAGGCGCGTCCTCGGGCCAGGGGATCGAGACCGTCATGGCCCAGATCGCGGCGGATGTCCTGACCGTTCGCCTGGAGCAGATCGAGGTGCTGCATGGCGATACCGACCTCATCCCCGACGGCGTCGGCTCCTGGTCGTCACGCTCGACCGTGATCGGCGGCAGCGCCGTCCTGAGGGCGGCCGAGGCGACCCGCGACAGGGCGATCAGCGTCGGGGCGGAGCTCCTCGAGGCACCTGTCGGGGACCTCGTTCTCGACGGTGGCGCCGTCCACGTCAAGGGATCGGCCACCCCGGC
>JAJTCK010000131.1 GCA_021323175.1 Solirubrobacterales bacterium
CCACGACGACCCGCTGCTCACGGGCGGATGCGGCCCCCGCGGTGGTGAGCGCAAAAGCGCCCGCGAGCGCTAGCGCGAGCGTGAAGCGGCGACGACGTTGCATTTCCTTTCCTCCTGCCGATTTCCCGTCCCTGAAGGCGAAGAGCCTACCCGACGTCGCCGAGCAGGGAGGCGTGGACTGCGCCCTCCCGCGAGGTCACCCACGCGATTCCTTCGCCGCGGAGCAGCAGCGCCTCGCCCGGCTGCGCCGGGTCGCGATGCTCCACCTCGCCATCGAAGGCCCGCGGCTCGGAGTCCAGCAGGTCCTGCTCGAACGGCGCCCAGTAATGGGAGTTGTTGACGTGTCCCGCTATGTCGAGGTCCGTCGCCCTGAACAACCAGGGCTCGCCCACGCTTCCCTCCGGCGGGTTCGGATGGCGAACGCGGACACTCGCATCCCTGTCGCCCGCCGTCTCCGCATAGGCCTCGCGGAAGTCAGCTTCGAAGCGCTGCGGCCTGCGGCCCTCGCGGTCCAGGCAGATCCAGCGGCTGACCGCATCGACCTCGGCCGCTCCGCCGCGGATGACTGTGCGCCGCTCGGCCGAGAAGCGGCCGATTCCACTGCAGAAGGTGCGCAGCTCCAGCCGGTCGTCATAGCGGGGGAATGCCGCCACCCTGATCCTGGTCCGGCGCACTATCCACACACCGCCTCCCTGAAAGCCGGCGTCATTCAGGTCCGCGCGCGCGACCTCCTGCAGCCAGCGGACCATCGCGTCCAAGCGGGCCCTGCCCGATCCCGTGACGTCCGCCACCTCGGGGAGCCAGGGGAGCGTGAAGATGCGCCCCGAGGCCGGCGCGGGCACGATCTCCAGCATCTCTGGCCTACCGCTCCCCGGCATTCGAGGGCAGACTATGCCCGACCGCGCGGCCCGGCCCCACCTGCCGACCGAAAAAGCGCGCGCTTGCAGCAAGAATGGACTCTCGCCGCAGGGCCTGATAGTTTTATTACCTGTAAGCGCCGCGAAACGTCCAGACTCGCGGCGAGTCAACAGTGTTTCGCGAGTCACCGCATGGCCTTCGCGAACGCTTCATTCGACCGCGGAGGTCACCCATCATGCCCGAGGACAACTCCACCATCGACGACGTTGCGCTCATCGACGCGCCCCGCTCCCGCAGCTGGCGGTGCTCCGACTGCAACGTGAGCGTCAGCTTCGCAGCCGACCGCGCCCCGATTCAGCCTGACGGCTGGGTGAAGAAGTCCAACAAGTGGCTGTGCCTGCGCTGCCAGCGCGAGCGCGTCATGGACCGGGCCGCCTCGGGCACCGGCGCCGACGGCTGGGCCTCCCGTCGGGAGGCGCTGATGGAGTTCGAGCTCCTGCGCACGCCGGACGAGTCCGACGTGGTGATCGCGAAGCGGGCCAACTGCTCGACCGGGCACGTCCGCAAGGCGCGCCAGACGCTGATCACCGCCGGCAAGCTGCCGAAGTCGAAGAAGTCGAAGGCGGCCTAGGTCTCGCTTCGTCCACGGGGACGGATAACCCCCGTGGTATCGCTTCTATAAGCGGCTCTCATCCGGCTTTCATCTGATGCTGGAACCTTCAGGGCCATGAGGGTCCTGGTGGTCGAGGACGAAGTGAAGATGGCCGCACTGCTCCGCCGCGGTCTGGAGGAGGAGGGCATGGCCGTGGACGTCGCGGTGAGCGGCGAGGACGCCATGCCCCGGGCGGGGGCCACCGATTACGACGCCATCGTGCTCGACGTGATGCTCTCGGGGACCGACGGCTTCGAGACGTGCAGGCGGATGCGGGAGTCGGGCGTGTGGGCTCCGGTGCTGATGCTGACCGCCCGAGACGCCGTCGAAGATCGCGTCGCGGGGCTCGATGGCGGCGCGGACGACTACCTGACCAAGCCGTTCTCTTTCTCGGAGCTGCTGGCGCGCCTGCGCGCGCTCGCGCGGCGCGGGCCCGTCGAGCGTCCGGCCGAGCTGGCGGCCGGTGGGCTGCGGATGGACCCCGCCACCCGCCAGGTCTGGCGTGGCGAGGCCGAGATCGCCCTGTCGGCCAAGGAGTTCAGCTTGCTCGAGGTCTTCATGCGCCGCCCGGGCGAGGTGCTGTCGCGCTTCCAGCTGCTGGAGCACGCGTGGGACTACGACTACGAGAACCGCTCGAACGTGGTTGACGTCTATGTGCGCTACCTGCGCCGCAAGATCGACGAGCCGTTCGGGACGGACACGATCGAGACGATCCGCGGAGCCGGGTACCGGCTGAAGAAGGACTGATGCGCGGACGGTTCTCGATTCGGGCGAAGCTGACCGCGGCGTTCGCCGCGTCGCTGCTGCTCGTGCTCGCTCTGGCGGGGCTGTTCGTCTATCTGCAGGTGAAGGGCGACCTGAACGAGGCCCTCGACGAGGGTCTTCAGTCGCGCGCCGACGACGTGGCCGCCGTCGCGTTCACCGCCGGCCAGGGGCCACTGCGCCTGGACGCGCAGCGGCTTGTCGAGGGCGAGGACGCCTTCGCCCAGATCCTGCGAACGAGCGGGGGCCCGTCCGGCCAGGTGGGACCGGAAGATCGGCAGGTGCTGGCCTCCAGCTTGCCGACTGGCTCGGGGCCTGTGCTCACCAGCGGCGAGGCCGAGCGCGCCGCCCTCGGGCCCATCTTCCTTGACGAGCGCGAGGTGCCCGGGATCGCCGGGGAGGCCAGGACCCTGGCGAGACCCGTCACTGCGGGCGACCGCGTGGTGATCGTCGTCGTTGGGACGACCACCGAGGATCGCGACGAGACGCTGGCCGGCCTTCGATATGCCTTCCTGATTGGGGCTCCGCTGGCCCTGCTCCTGGCATCCGGACTCGGGTACGCCCTGGCCGGTCGCGCCATGGCGCCGGTCGAGTCGATGCGGCGCCGGGCCGCGGAGATCACCCTGGAGCGCAGCGGCGAACGGCTGCCCCTGCCCCGCGCCGACGACGAGGTCCGGCAGCTCGGGGCGACCCTGAACGCGATGCTCGACCGGATCGAGTCCTCGCTGGAGCGTGAGCGGGAATTCGTCGCCGACGCCGGCCACGAGCTGCGCACGCCGTTGGCGATCCTGCGCACCGAGCTGGAGCTGGCCGAGCGCGAGGGACGCTCGCCGGGGGAGCTGCGAGCTGCGATCACATCGGCGGCCGAGGAGGTGGACCGCCTCTCACGCCTGGCCGAGGACCTGTTGGTGATTGCCCGAGCAGATCAGGGGCGGCTGCCGATCAGGCGGGAGCCGGTCGCCGTCGGTGAGCTCCTGGAGCGCGTCAGGGCCCGGTTCGAGCGCCGCGCGTCCGACGCGGGCCGCCGGATCGTCGTGGACTCCACCGACGGTGCATGGGCGTCGCTCGACCCGCTCCGGGTCGAGCAGGCGATCGGCAACCTGACCGACAACGCGCTGCGGCACGGCGAGGGCGAGGTCCGCCTGGCGTCCCGCGAGGCCGACGCCGGGATCGAGCTTTCCGTGACCGACGAGGGCCTCGGGATCCCCGCGGGCTTCGAGGCGCGCGCGTTCGAGCGTTTCACCAGGGCCGACGATGGGAGGACCGGCGGAGGGGCGGGACTCGGCCTCGCAATCGTGGCGGCCGTCGCTCGCGCCCACGGGGGGGCGGCCGGCCTGCGGGGAGAACC
>JAJTCK010000132.1 GCA_021323175.1 Solirubrobacterales bacterium
GGCCTGCGCCATGGCGAGGGCGCTGCCTCGCGTCCCGAGCCGCAACGGCATCCCGCTCACCTAGCCGCGGTCGCTGCGGCGGCGGCGCTCGTCGAGCGAGGTCACACCGGAGTCCTCGCCCTCGGGCTCGGTCCCCGCATCCAGGCCGAACAGGTCCCTGAGGGCGCTCACCTGGAGGTAGGCGTCTTCCCGGTCGGCGGCCGCCTTCACCCGCAGGGTGGGCTCGTGGAGCAGGCGGCTGGCGATCGCTCGCGCCATCAGCTCGACCCGCTCGCGGTCCACCTCGGACAGGCCCTCCCAGCGCTGGTCGTTCTCGTCCAGGACCTTAGTCACGATCTCGTCGGCCCGCTGCCGCAGCGCGGTGACGGTCGGCACCACCTCCTGGGACGCGAGCCAGCGCTCGAACCGGGCCAGCTCGGCGTCCAGGATGCCCTCGGCCCTGCGCGCCTCGGTCTCGCGGCCCGAGGCGTTGCGCTCGACGATCGCCTGCACGTCATCGACGTCGTGAAGCGTCACCGTGGGCAGCTCTCGGCACCCCGGGTCGATGTCGCGGGGCACGGCCAGATCGATCAGGAGCAGGGGGCGGTCGGCGCGCTGCCTCATCACGAGGTCCAAATCGCTGCGCTCGATCAGGTGGTGCGGGGAGTCGGTCGTCGAGACGACGATGTCGGCGCGCTCGAGCTGCGCCGGCAGCTCGTCGATGCGGACAGCGGTGCCGCCGAACCGCTGGGCCAGCCCGATCGCGCGGTTGTAGCGGCGGTTTGCCACGAATACGGCCTCGACCCCGCGGGCGGAGAGAGCGCGGGCGGTCAACTCCGAGGTCTCGCCGGCGCCAAGCAGCAGGACCCGGCGGCTCGGCAGGTCGCCGAGGCTGCGCTGGGCAAGCTCGACGGCCACCGAGGGAATGGAGACGCCCTTCTCGCCGATCGCGGTCTCGCTGCGGGCCCGCTTGCCTGCAGCGAGTGCGCCGCGGAACAGGCGGTTGAGAACCGCGCCGGTAGCCCCTTCGACCAGGGCCAGTTCGTAGGCCCGCTTGACCTGCCCCTGGATCTCGGCCTCGCCGACGATCATCGAGTCCAGGCCCGCCGTGACGCGGAACAGGTGGGCGGCCGCGTCGTGGCCGCGCTTGGAGTAGAGCGGCCCCAGCAGCTCTGTGGGGGGGATCGAGGCCTCGCGCGCAAGGACGCCGAGGGCTGCGGTCTCAGCTTCGACCGTGTCGCTGGCGACCACGTAGATCTCGGTGCGGTTGCACGTGGAGACGGCCGCAGCCTCGGTGATGGGCCCCTCGCCGACCAGGCCGTTGAGGACGCCGGCGGCGCGGCCCTCGGTCAGGGCAAGGCGCTCGCGCAGCTCCAGAGGCGCGGTCCGATGGGACACCCCCAGGGCGAGGAGGCCGCTCATGCGGCCTCCGTATCGGTGGGCCGGCCGCTCATGCGGCCTCCGTATCGGTGGGCCGGCCGCTCATGCGGCCTCCGTATCGGTGGGCCGGCCGCTCATGGTGAGCGCTCCTCGGCGCGGTCGGCCAGCTCGGAGATCTCGCGCTCGATCCGGGCGAGCTTCAGGGCCATGATCAGCAAGTAGATCAGCAGCAGCGCCACGAAGGCCAGGTAGGCGCCCGCGACGTAGCTCTCGGCGCTCTCGAGTGCGAGCGGCGGGGTCATTGCGCGCTCCCTTCGGTCGCCGACACCGCGACCGGGGCGGCCGACCGGCGCGGCCCGGCGGGGCGCTCGGATTCGGGATCCAGGGCGCGGCGCAGGCGGCCGAGGTCCGCCGACGCTGCCTTGGCGCCCAGTTCGAAGCGCACCAGCGTCGCCCAGAGCAGGCCCATCCCGAGCAGGCAGACGAGGAAGGACTGGAGCATCTCGGGCGGCAGGCCGCCGGCCGACGAGAACGTGCGCGGGTGGATGAACGGCTCGGCCAGGCGCACCGCCAGGAAGTTCAGGGGAACGAACGCGCCGGCCGTGATCGCGAACACGGACGCGTAGCGCGCCTGGCGGTCCCGGTCCTCGACCGCATAGCGCAGCGGGTAGTAGGTCGCGTACAGCAGGAAGATGATCAAGAAGCTGACCAGGGTCGGCTCGCGCCACTCCCACCAGACGCCCCACTGTCCCTTCGCCCACAGGGCGCCGGTGATCAGCGCGCCGGTGCCGAAGATGACGGACATGTGGATGGCGACGTAGGACTTCGCGTCATAACGCGCGTCGTCCTTGCGCAGGTGCTGAATGGCGTAGACCGCCGCGACGATGAACCCGACCAGGGCGACCACGGCGAGTGGCACGTGCAGGTAGAAGATCTTCTGGATGAACCCCTCGACCTCCAGCGGGGCGTAGAAGAAGGCGAGGGCGTACCCGGCGAGCAGCGTCACCGTGGTGGCTATCGCGAGTGTCCGCAGGCCTGGGGCTCTCATTCGATCTCGGGCGCGGTCGTGCTCCCGTCCCTAGTCCTCGAGCAGGAAGTCGAAGACGGCGTAGCCGACCAGCGCGAACACCAGATCGTAGAGGCCGAGCACCGCCAGCCATGTTCCGAAGCGCTCGTACTCGGGGCCATCCGCGCGCAACAGCGGCTCGGCGGCGCCGGAGGCGGCGATCACCAGAGGGATCAGCAGGGGCAGCAGGATCAGCGGCGCCAACAGGTCCCGGGCGCTCGACATCGTCGCGATCGTGGAGATCAGCGTGCCCGTCACCGCTATCCCCAGGTTCGCCAGGAGCAGGACGGGCACCAGCGGGGCGAGGGCCGACGCCGAGTCCAGGAAGAAGAGCGCGAACGTGGGTACCGCTACCAGCTCCAGGGCCGTGAGGTAGACGAACAGGGCGGAGGCCTTGGACGCGAACAGCACCGTGCGGTCCAGCGGCGCCAGCCGGATCAGCTCGAATCCGCCCTCCTCGCGCTCGGCCACGAACAGCCGGTTGATTGCGAGGATCGCGGCGAACAGCAGCGTCGCCACAAGCACGCCGGCGGCCAGGCCGCCCTCGAGCTCGGTGCGGTCCAGGCCGAACCGGAAGATGACGAAGGTCGTGACCGCGAACAGTGTCATCGCAGGCAGCGAGCGCAGGGTGCGCAGCTCGACCCGCAGGTCCTTGCCCAGCAGCGCGCGGTAGGCCTCCATCCCGCTCACAGCTCCAGGACGCGGTCGGCGCCGGCGATGGCGCGCTCGCGGTCATGGCTGACCAGGACCCGGGTCCGGCCGGGAGCTGGGCCGATCAGGGCGCCGACCAGCTCCCGCGCCTCGGCGTCCAGATGGGAGTTGGGCTCGTCTAGAAGCAGCAGCTCGGGCTCGTGCAGGATCGCTCCGCACGCCGCCACGCGCTGGGCCATGCCCGCCGAGAGCTCAGCCACCACGTCGTCGGCGCGGCGCTCCATGCCCACCGCCCGCAGCAGCCCGCCGATCCGCTCCTCGCGGCCGAAGTCGTCAAGACCGTGCAGGCGGGCCGCGAGCCTCAGGTTCTCTCGGGCGCTCAGGTCCCGGTACAGCAGTGGGCGGTGGGCGAGCATCCCGACTCTTCCCCGCAGCCGCCACGCCTCACCCGGCAGCGAGCAGCCCAGGACGACCGCGCTGCCGCCGCTGGGGCGCAGCAGGCCCGCGAGCACGCGCAGCAGCGTGGTCTTTCCCGAACCGTT
>JAJTCK010000051.1 GCA_021323175.1 Solirubrobacterales bacterium
CGGGGCATACATCGAGCGATACTTCGAGCGCTTTCCGGCCGTCAAGCGCTACATCGACGAGACGATCGCCTCTGCCAAGGAGAAGGGCTACGTCAGCACTCTGCTGGGCCGCCGCAGGCCGATCCCGGAGCTGCGCTCAGGCCGGCCGCAGGTGCGCAACCAGGGCGAGCGGCTCGCGGTGAACATGCCGATCCAGGGCACCTCGGCTGACATCATCAAGATCGCGATGGTCCGCGCCCACCGCGCCCTCGCCGAGAAGGGCATGAAGACCCGCCTGGTTCTCCAGATCCACGACGAGCTCCTCTTCGAGGGCCCCGCCGATGAGATGGAGCAGGCCACCGAGATGGTCGAGGGCGAGATGTGCAAGGCCCTCGAGCTGGACCCCGAGCTCGCGGTGGACGTGGGCGCCGGCAAGGACTGGCTCGCCGCGAAGTAGGGGACCGCAGGGCCCCCTAGCGCCCCGGTGCTCACGACTCTCACCGGTCGAACGTTCCGGTCCTGTTTGGCCCAGGTCGTTCGGGGAAGACGGTGAGCGTGGAGAAGGTGATCTTCACTCCCGTCAGCGTCATCTCGGGCCTGCTCGCGGGGCTGGTCGCGACGCAGATCTTCGAGCGGCTCTGGTCCCTGATCGACGATCAGGAGCCGCCCGACCCGAAGCACAGGGATATCGACTGGGCCAAGCTCGCGGTCGCGATGCTCCTGCAGGGCGCGATCTTCCGCTTGGTCCGCGCCGCGGTGGACCACGGGGCTCGCCGCGGCTTCCAGCGCTGGACCGGCGCCTGGCCGGGCGAGAAGCGCCCCGAGAGCGCTTGACTCTCAGCGGCTAGCGCTGAGTGCGCAAGAGGCCGCGCCGCAGGCCGCCGGTCAAGCGATAAACGGCGTGCTGCAGGAGGCGTCTGCGCGGGATGCGCCAGCAGCGCAGGGGGTGATGACCCTCGTGGCGCAGACAGAGATTGCAGGAAGTGCAGTCGACGCGTCCCCGTCGTCCGGCGACGATCTGTGCGGCGATGTCGGGTTCCCTGATGAAGGGCCGTGCCATCGCTACGAAATCGGCGTCGCCGGAGGCGACGACGTCGTTCATCGTTTCGGTGGTTCGCATCCCGCCCGCCAGCAGCACGGTGGTGTCGACGTCCGCCTTCAGCTCGCGTGCCCAAGGCCTGAAGTACGCCTCGGGCCGGGGCTCGGAGAATAGGCGGTGGATCAGCCAATCCTGAGCGGCCCGCTTCCGGTCCACGGCGACGTAGGCATTGGCGGAATCGGTCGGTGCCTGCATGACGCCGATCGAAACCTCGATTCCGGACAAGCCGAGGTCGACGACCTGTCCGGCGCGAGCCACGGACTCGGCGACGGTGAGCCCGCCGTCGGGAGCGTCAGCAAAGCCGATCTTCATGGTCACGGGAAAGTCGTCGGGAACCGCTTTCCGCACCGCCTTCGCGATCGCGAGCGGGAACCTGTCCCGCGCCTGGGCGCTTCCCCCCCAGGCGTCGCCTCGCTTGTTGGCAAGGGGGGAGGCGAATTCGCTGATGAGATAGCCGTTGGCAGCGTGGATGTGCACTCCGTCGAACCCAGCCTCTGCGACGCGGCGAGCTCCCTTGGCAAAGGCATCGATCGTCTCAGCGATCTCCTCCTCGGTCGCCTCCCCGACCATCCTTCCCGTCAGCGCGTTGGGGACCGGAGATGGTGCGAGCGGCTCGACCTCGGGGACCCGCGACTGGCTGCCGGCGTGCGCGATCTGCCCGAAGATGCGGGCGCCGTGGCGCTTGCAGGCCACCGCGAGCTCTGAGAGCCCACGGACCTTCGCGTCGTCATGGACGCCGGTCTGCAGGGGAGCGTACTGACCGCGTGGATGACAGTAGAGATGGCCGGTTATGAGCAGGCCGACCTGGTTGCGTGCGATCCGCTCGTAGAAGGCGATCAGCTGGGGCGTGACCGTCCCGTCTTGGGCGGCCATGGTCTCCGAGGTCGCCGCCCGCGTGATGCGGTTGCGGACCTCGACTCCGCCGATGCTTCCGGGCTCGACAAGAGCTACCCCCACCGCTTGATCCTACCTATCACAAAGCCTGCCCAGCCCTATACGTCCACCGACATCAGGACGACGCCGGCCAGCAGGGCCGCCATCCCCACAACCCGAAGGGGGGAGAGCTCGATCTGCTCGAGGCCCAGAACTCCGAAGTGGTCGAGCAGAGCGGCGACCACCAGCTGGGCCGCAATCAGCAGCGCGATCGTGAGGCCAGCGCCGAGGGAGCGCACGGTTACCAGCGAGACTCCCACGAACAGAGCCCCGTAGAGGCCGCCGGTGAGATAGATGAGCGGCACGTCCCGGACCCTGGAAAGGGAGCTCAGGTCCCCGAAGATCACGAAGATCGCACCGACCAGCAGAAAGGTGACGGCGACGCTGATGAACGCCGCTCCGAGGTCGCTCGTTCGCCGGCCGAGCTCGCTGTTGACGGGTGGCTGCAGCGCCACCACAGCGCCCAGGGCGAGCGTCGCGGCGGCGGCGGCCACCACTGCAGGGGTCAGATTGATCCGATCACCGCTCTCTCACGGCGCCCGATTCTGATCGTCGGAGAGGACGTACGCCTCCCGGACGCACGAACGCCGGCCGGGGTGACCGGCCGGCGCTCGCTTGTCTCGAGAGGAGACCTCGACGCCGTGGTTACGGCGTCAGATCCTCTGAGTAGGTGTCCGGAAACACCTCCTCGAGGTTGATGTCGGCGGCTGCCGGGTTGTCTGCCGCCGCGATCGCGTCACGCACGGTGGTGAGCTTGTCGTAGTCGGGCGCACCACCGGACTTGGCCTGCTCGATGCTGCCTTCGAGCGTCGCGTCGTAGAACCCCTGTGCGACATCCATGTCGGCGCAGTCCGCCGGGACGAGCTCGCAGATGATCGCAAGGCCCTCCTCCGGGTTCTCCTGGCCGAAGACGGTGCCCTCGAACATCCCCTTGGTGACGTCGAGGACCGTCTGCAGGCTCTCCTCGTCCTCCAGCAGCTCCTTGCGCACGACCATCTGGTCGTTCGGGAGGTTCTGGAACTTCTCGTCTAGGATCGGCTCGAACTCGACTCCTGTGGCCTCGATGCCGGCGAGGTCGTTGATGGCAGCGGCGTACGCCTGCACCTCACCGTCCTGGATCGCCTTGGCCGAGGCCGGCCCGCCGGGACCGATCACCTTGAGCTCGACATTCTCGTCGGGGGTCAGGCCCGCGTCGTCGAGCACTGCGTTGACGAGGGGGATCTCCCCGCCGCCGAGGTCCGTGACGCCGAGCGACTGGCCCTCCAGATCCTCGATCGAGCTAACCCCGGAGTCGGGCGTAGTCACGACCGTGAAGATGTCGGAGTCGATCGTCGCAATCCCGACCAGCTCATGGCCCTGGGCGGCGGCGATCATGGTCTCGGGCGTCCCGGTGATGCCGTAATCGATCTGCCCCGCGATCAGCTGCTGGACCACGAAGCTGCCGCCCTCGGTCGCAACGGTCTCGGGCTTCAGGTTGTAGTCGGTCTCGTAGATCCCGCCGGGATCCCGAGCGATCTCGTATCCGGCCCAGACGATCGAGTCCTGGAACGGGAACGTGACCTCGACGGACTCAGGCGAACCGCTGTCGCCACCACCGCCGTCGTCATCGTCGTCGTCCCCGCATCCGACCGCGATCAGCGCCACGACAGCCAAGCAGGCGATCGCGAACAGACCCCGGTGTCGTCTGATTCGGTCTAGCAGTCCATTCACTGCTTCCATCTGTCCTCCTCAATGTGGGTGCCGCGGGACGACCGATGGCCTCCCTCACGGCCGTTTCTCACTCCTCGGCGGGACTGCACAACCGAACGGACCTCTTTCGCTTTTCGCTCAGTGACCACGCCAGAAGACGATCTTCGATTCCAGGAACTCGGTGATGCCGTAAAGGATCAGGCCGATGATCGAGAGGGCGAGGATCACCGCGAAGCCCTCGGCCACCTGAAGTTGGAAATTGAACGTCTTGATCAGGACGCCCATGCCCTCGGTGGCGCCGACGAACTCGGCGACGATCGCCCCGATCAGCGCCAGGGTAATCGCCACCTTCAGGCCGGCGAAGATGGCGGGAAGCGAGGATGGGAGGGTCAGCTTCCGGTACTCCTCCCACTTCGACGCGCCGAAGGAGCGCATCAGGTCTCGCGCGTCCCTGTCGACGGTCTCCAGTCCGAGGACCACGTTGATCAGCACGGGGAAGAAGCAGATGGTCGCCGCCATCACGATCTTCGACGTGATCCCGAAGCCGAACCAGGTGAGGAAGACGGGCGCCAGGGCGACGCGCGGTGTGATCTGGAAGACCACCACCAGCGGATAGAACGCCAGCCTGAACGGTCTGAAGACTCCGATCAGCGTTCCGAGGATCCAGGCTCCGAGCACTCCCGCCCCGAACCCGATCACGGTCTCCTGCACGGTGACCCATGTCGCCTCCCAGAAGAAGGTCTCCTGCACAAGGTCCACGAACGCCTCGGCGATGTCCGTGGGCGCGGGGACGATGATCTCATCGACCCTGCCCGTCTTGCTGAGCCATTCCCAGATCAACAGGATCGCGATGAGCGAGACGGTGGGCCACAGGATGGTGCTGACGATCCCGCGCTCGCGCATCCGCTCCCTGAAGCTCGGGCCCGCGTCGGGCGTGACCGGCCTCGCGGGATCCATGCCGACGCCGACCTCAGTCGCCATGCCTGCCCCTCTTCAGCTCGTGGGTGTACAGCTTGCGGCGGATGCCCGTCACCAGCCTGGTCGTTTCCTCCTCGAGCAGCACGTCGAGCGATCGCGGCCGCGGGAGGTTCGTGTCGACCACGTCCAGCACCTCGCCGGGATGAGGCTTCATCACGACGACGCGGTCCGCCAGGAACACGGCTTCCTGAATGTTGTGGGTGACGTAGAGGACGCTGCGCCCGTAGGTCTCATGGATCTTCGCGAGCTCCACGTTCAGGTGCTCTCGGGTGAACTCGTCCAATGCCGAGAACGGCTCGTCCATGAGCAGAATGCCGGGCTCGTAGACCAGGACACGAGCCAAGCTGGCCCGCTGCTGCATCCCGCCCGAAAGCTCCCACGGGTACTTGTCGTCGAACCCGCGCAGGCCGACCGTATTAAGCAGCTCGTGCGCGCGGTCCTTCGCCTCGCTCGAGGTCAAGCCGAAGATCTCCATCGGCAGCAGGACGTTGTCGAGGACGGTCCGCCATGGGAGGAGGACCGGGGCCTGGAACATGATGCCGACGTCCCTCCGGCCCGACCTGGCGTCCTCACCGCCCACCATGACGGTGCCCTCGTTGAAGGGAATCAATCCGGCTGCGATTTTCAGGATCGTCGACTTGCCGCATCCACTCGGGCCCACCAGCGCGACGAACTCCCCGCGCCGGACGTCGAAGCTCGAGCGCCTGACCGCCTCGACCGGCCCTCTCCGGGTGTTGTAGGTCTTGCTGAGGTCCTTGACCGAGACCGCGAGCGCGCCGGCCGCCGCCGCTTCCGTCCCGCTGGACTGCCCCGAGCTATTCGTCACCTTCGTCGGCATTCACTCTCCGGGTGGCCTGTCGGTCATTGGTAGGACGTCGGACTACTCGTCTTCGCAGTCATGCGGTTCGGTGCGACTCGCCTAGCCGCAGTCGCGGCGAGCACCACCGTCGGACGGCGAACTTATACGCCTCCTCCGCGGCGGTCAACAGCCTGCAGCGCCCCAGGGGGATATACCGAAAGCGTTGCGGGGAAACCCACCCGGCGTCACGCGGGAGCCGCTGCCTAGGCCGGAACGGTGCGCCCGGTCAGGCGATGGAAGGCGTGCCTGAACAGGCGGTGCCTGGGCGTGCGCCAGCACCTCAGACCGTGCCTCTGCTCGTGCATCACGCAGATGTTGCACGACACGCAGTCGACTAGGCCGGTGCGCCCCGCCTCGATCTGACGGACCAGGTCGGGCTCCCTGATGAGCGGCCTGGCCAGGGAGACGAAGTCGGTCTCCTCGCTCTCGATCAGGCGCTCCATGGTCTCGGTGCGCCTGAGCCCGCCGACCAGCACGATCGGGATGTCCGTGTGCTTCCGCAGGGCCCGCGCGAACGGGAGGAAATACGCCTCCGGCTCGGGCTCCTTCCAGAGCCGGTGCACCAGCAGGTCCTCCGCCGCCCGCCGCCGGTCGACTGCGATATAGGGCTGGATCGAGGCACTGACGTAGTCGGTCATCAGGTTGGCGGAGACCTCGATGGCGTCGAGGCCCGCCCCCGCCAGCCCCACGGCACCGTTGACTGCGGTCTCCGGGTCGAGGCCCTCGCCCGGGACGAAGTCCTGGAAGCCGAGCTTCATGGTCACGCCCATCTCGGGCGAGACCTGCTCCCGAACCGCCCCGATCACCGCCAGCGGGAACTGCTCACGGGCGGCCGGGTCACCACCCCAGCGGTCCGTCCGCCGGTTGGTCAGGGGCGAGCGGAACTCGCTGATCAGATAGCCATTGGCGGCGTGGAGGTGTACGCCGTCGAACTCCGCCTCGCGTGCCCGCCGCGCAGCCTCCCCGAACGCCGCGACGGTGGCGGTCAGCTCCTCGTCCGCCGCCTCGCGCACAGGCCGCCCGGTCATCACGTTGTCCACCGGCGAGGGGGCGATCGGCTCGAAGTCATCGCACTCGGTCTGGCTGCCGGCATGCGCGAGCTGCGCGAAGACCCTGCCGCCGGCGGAGTGAACCGCCTCGGTCAGGCGATGCAGGCCCGGCAGCATTGCGTCGTCGTGGATGCCGTTCTGGGCGTCGCCGTAGCGGCCGCGGGGCTCGACGAACATGTGCCCCGTGAAGGCGAGGCCGACGCGGCCCCGGGCCAGCGCCGCGTGCAGCTCGACCATCTCGTCGGTGACCTCGCCGGCGGGGTTCGCCATCGACTCCGAGGTGGCGGCGCGGATGACCCTGTTCGGAAGCCGGACCTGTCCGATCATCCCCGGCCGCAGCAGTGGGCTCGTGACGCTCATAGAACCGACGCAACTATCTCGGGCCACCGGCCGAAAATCATCGGGATAATCCCGCTCCCGCGGGATGGCATCCCCGCCACTCGGCCGAGAACTCGCCTGCGGCCGGGGCCCCAGGCCTGGAGCGCCGATCACGGACGACTATGGTCGGCACGATGAAGGGCTCGGGCGCCCGCAGCGGCGAGCAGACACTCGAGGCAGTCGAGGACGCTCTCCGGCGCGCCACGACCGCGCGCGATCTGGGAGCGTTCTGGCGGCTGGACCGCGAGGGCGCCATTACACGGTCCGAGACCGTCCGGCGAGCGTCGGCCGAGGGGGTCGCCCTGGCGGGCATGCCGGTGGCGGTCAAGGACCTGCTGGACGTGAGAGGGCTGCCGACCACAGCCGGCCTGCCAGGGGAGCATCCTCCGGCTGCTGCGGACGCCGAAGCGGTGCGGCGGCTGCGCGCGGCGGGCGCGGTGCCGATCGGGAAGACCTCGATGGATCCCCTCGCATGCACGACTGGGGGGCAGGCGCCGAGCTTTCCCCCCTGCCTCAACCCCGTGGACGCGGGCCTGAGCCCAGGCGGCTCGTCGTCGGGATCCGCGGTCGCTGTGGCCGCCGGCATCGTGCCGCTCGCCATCGGGACCGACACGGCCGGCTCGATCCGGGTGCCGGCCGCGTACACGGGAATCGTGGGGTTCAAGCCGGCTCACAGGGCGGTCCCGCGGCGAGGCTGCGTCCCGGTCATGCCCGGCTTCGACACGGTCGGCGTGCTGGCGACCGGCGTTCCAGGGTGCGTTGCCGGATACCGGGCGCTCGCGAGCCGGATTCGTCGCGACGGAACGGATGCGGGCGGCGGCGCGGCGAGCTTGCGGACCGATGCCGCGACGCGTCGCGTGGGCGTCCTCTCGGACCTCTTCCGCGAATCGAACGTCGAAGTCGCCGCGGCTTGCAGGGGCATACTGAGTGCGCTGGAGCGATCGGACGTGAAGCTCGAGCCCGTCGAGCTCGGTTGGCGAGCGCAGGGGCTCGGGATCGTGCTGGCCTGGGAGCTGGCATCGGTCTGGGGTGAACGGGTCGACGCCGAGCCCGAGCGCTTCACCCCGTTGATCAGGGACACCGTGGCCTTCGGCCGATCCAGGGGCGCCGAGGGCTACGCGGAAGCCATGTCCGGGATCGTGCGCGCCCGCGCCCGGCTTCGCCGGCGCGTTGCGGGTCTGGACGCGGTCGTCTGCCCGACGGTCCCGATTCCCGCGCCGGACCGCGACCGCGAGAGCACGAGCGTGTCGACGCGCTTCACCCGCATCTTCAGCGCGCTCGGCTGGCCCGCCTTCTCGATCCCGGCCGGTAGTGACGGCGAGGGCCGCCCGATTGGCATCCAGGTCGCAGCGCCCGAGTCACGCACCGAAAAGCTGATCGCCGTAGCCGCTTTGGTGGAGGAGGCTGCGGGAGCAGATCGGCATACGTAGGACGATACGGCTCTAGGATCATGGTCGGATGCGCTCGAGGGACGCGAATGCTGAAGCCGTCGATGAGCCCGGCCGGACGAGGCCCGCCGCCGAGCAGGCCGCGACAGTGTGTGGCCTCGTCCTGGCGGCCGGCGGCGGCAGGCGCTTCGGTGGGGTGAAGCAGCTCAGCCCTCTTGCCGGACGGCCGCTCCTGGAACACGCGCTCGCCGCCATGGGCGCCGCGTCGGTGGCCCGATTCGCGGTGGTGCTCGGCGCGTGGGCCGGCGAAGTGCTCGACGCGGTTGACCTGCACGGCGCGGAGCCCGTCCAGTGCCATGATTGGAGCGAGGGCCAGGCGGCGTCCCTGCGCGCCGGCGTGGCCTCTCTGAGCGACGCCGATGCGGTCATCGTCACCTTGGGCGACCAGCCGCTGATCTCGGCGGACGCCATCGACCGGGTCGCAGCGGCGCGGTCGGGTGGGGCCGATGGCGTCCGCGCGACCTACGGAGGGCGACCGGGACACCCGATCCTGCTGGAGCGCTCGCTGCTGGACCGGGTTCCCGGTCTCCGGGGCGACACCGGCGCCCGCGAGCTGCTCGCCGAAGCCGATCTGGCCTCGGTCGACTGCGAAGACGTGGCGGAGCCAACCGACGTCGACACACCGGCCGGCCTTGCCGAGCTGGAGCGTCGCCTGGACCGAGACTGGGCGGACGGGACGGCGGGCGGGTGACCTCGCACCGCGACGGCGACGCGATAGGGCGGTCGGTCCTTCGCAAGGAGGACGAGCCGCTGCTCAGGGGATCGGCTTGCTTCGTGGATGACCTGCATCTGCCCGGGGCCGCGCATGCCGCGGTGGTGAGGAGCCCGCATGCCCACGCCCGGATCGCGCGTATCGACCCCGCAGCCGCCCGGAAAGCGCCAGGGGTATTCGACGTCGTCGTGGCTTCAGACATCTCCGAGCGGGTGAGGATCCCGATGCGGATGCACTCGAAGCCCGAGCTGGAGCCCTACCTGCAGCCGCCGCTGGCCAGGGGGGTGGTCCGCTACTCGGGCGAGCCGGTCGCGGTCGTGGTGGCGGAGTCCCGGTACGCCGCCGAAGACGCTGCGCAACTCATGAGCATCGAATACGAGCCGCTCGAGCCGGTGCTGGACGGCCCCGGGGCGCTCTCCGGCGACGCCCCCGTGCTGTTCGAGGAGACGGGATCGAACATGGCCGCGCAGATCGAGATCGTCGACGGCGATATCGGCGAGGCCTTCTCGCGCGCCGAGTTGGTGGTGGAAGAGGTGATCGAGTGCCAGCGGCACGCCTCGGTGCCGCTGGAGCCGCGCGGGCTGGCGGCCGAGGTCGACGAGCGAACCGGACGCCTGGTCCTCTGGGGCGCCGCGAAGATCGTCCACCTGAACCGGCGCATCCTCTCCCGGCTGCTCGGCTGGCCGCTCGAGCGGGTTCGGCTCATTGAGCTGCACGTCGGCGGCGGGTTCGGCGCACGAGGTGAGTTCTATCCCGAGGACTATCTGGTCCCATTCTGTGCGATCCGCCTGGGCCGTCCGGTCAAGTGGACCGCGGATCGCGACGAGGACCTGCGGAGCACGAACCACTCCCGCGAGCAGCACCACCGGATCGCCCTGGCGCTTGGCGCGGATGGAGAGTTCCTGGCGCTCCGCGACACGGTCACGTTCAACACCGGCGCGTACGTCAGGACGCACGGCACCGTGGTGGCCTCGATGACGGCCGGCCTCCTGCCCGGTCCGTACCGCTGGGGGGCTTACGAATGCAGGATCCGCCAGGTCCTGACCAACAAGACGCCCGCCGGGACCTACCGCTCCCCTGGCAGATACGAGGCGAACCTGGCCCGGGAGCGGATGATCGACATCGGTGCGCGCAGGCTGGGACTCGACCCGGTCGAGGTCCGCAGGCGCAATCTAGTACCTCTCGACGCGATGCCTCATAGGAGTGGCACCCACATCGACGGGAAGCCCGTCGAGTACGACAGCGGGGACTATCCGCGCCTGCTCGACGAGGCGCTGGATCTGTTCGACCACGACGAGGTCGCGGCGTGGCGCGCCGCCGACCCGGGGCCGCGCCGCAGGCGGGGGATGGGCGCCGCCTACTTCGTCGAGAAAAGCGGCATCGCCAACTGGGACTACGCCAGGGTGGAGCTGAACAGCGAGGGGAGGGCCGTGGTCCACGTCGGCAGTGCCAGCATCGGGCAGGGCGTCGAGACCGTCCTTGCCCAGATCTGCGCCGACGGGCTCGGGATGGGATACGACGAGGTCGACGAAGTCCGCCATGGAGACACCGATGAGGTCCCCGACGGAATGGGCTCGTTCGGCAGCCGCGCGACCGCGATCGCGGGCTCGGCGGTCCTGCGAGCGGCCGAGGCTCTGCGACAGAGGATCATCGCCGCCGCGGCGGAGCTGCTCGAGGCCTCGGAGGGCGACCTCGAGATCGCGGACGGCGACGTGGTGGCTCGCGGGTCTCCCTCTCGAAGCGTCTCCCTAGCCGAGCTATACCAAGCCGCGCAGCCCGTCCGCGCCCTGGCAGCCTCCACGGATCCGTGGCTCAAGGAGGAGGCCTACTTCCACGTCGGCTCGATGACGTTTCCCTACGGGGTCCACTTGGCGGCGGTCGAGATCGATATCGAGACGGGTGCCGTCGAGATCGAGCGCTACGCGGTCGCCTACGACGTCGGAAGGGCCGTCAACCCGCTCCTGATCCGGGGCCAGATCGTGGGCGGAGCCGCGCAGGGCATGGGAGGAGCCCTGCTGGAGGAGATGGCCTACGGGGCCGACGGCCAGCACGTCTCCAGCTCCTTCATGGATTACCTGATCCCGACGGCGTCCGAGGTTCCGCCGCTTCGCGTTCGCGTGACCGAAGATGCTCCCACTCCCCTGAACCCGCTGGGCGCAAAGGGGGCCGGCGAGGGAGGCACAGCGGCGGCGGGCGCCGTCCTCGCCAACGCCGTATCGGATGCCCTCGGCTCCGAGGCGACCAGCCTGCCCCTGACTCCCGAGAGGGTCCTGACGCTGGCGCGCGCTAGCCGCGATGCGCGACCTTCTCGGCCGAGTCGATCGCGTTCCTGACCCACGCGGGATCCAGCGGGGTGTGGTTGGCGGTCACCCCCAGGGGGGACAGCGCGTCGTTCACCGCCGAGACGACCGCCGCGGGGGCGTTGATCGAGCCGCCCTCGCCCATTCCCTTCCAGCCACCTAGGGTGTGGGGGCTGGGGGACTCCACGTGGCGGACCTCGATCGGGGGAACCTCCGCCGCGGTCGGCAGCAGGTAGTCCATGAAGTTCGCGGTCACGAGTTGCCCGGACTCGTCATAGGCGAGGTGCTCGCTCAGGGCGCCGCCGATACCCTGCGCGACGCCACCGTGCACCTGCCCCTCGACGATCGTCGGGTTGATCACTGTGCCGCAGTCCTCCACGACCACGTATCGCAGGACCTCGACCTCGCCCGTTTCGGGGTCCACCTCCACAACGGCGGCGTGCATTGCACTCGAGAAGCTGCCTGGATCCGGCGCCGAGTAGCGCCGCGTCGATTCCAGCCCCGGCTCGGCACCCTCGGGAAGCAGGTGCGGCTCGTGGGCCGCGCGCCGGGCGACCTGGCCCAGTGAGACACCACGCCCGGGTGTTCCCCTTACCGAGATCACCCCTCCGGCCAACTCGAGATCATGTGGGCTCGCCTCGAGCATGTCGGCCGCGAGCTCCATCGTCTTGTCGCGGACGTCTCGTGCGGCCAGGATCGCCGCGCCGCCGCAATAGACGGTGCTGCGGCTGGCCCAGGTGCCGTTCCCGTAGGGGACGACGGCGGTGTCTCCGAAGACGACCCCGACGTCGGAGGGATCGACGCCCATCTCGTCCGCGACGATTTGCGCCATCGTCGTCTCCTGTCCTTGGCCGTGGCTGTGTAGTCCTACGGCGAGGCGGAGCTTGCCGTCCGGCTCTACCCGCAGGGACGCCGTGTCGTATCCGAGCGTCAGCTCATGGTTGCGCGAGCCGAGCGACCTGGGACCGTACGCGGAGTGCTCCACGGCGCAGGCGACGCCCACGCCCCTGAGGCGCCGTGGAGCGGGGTGGCCGCCTCCGTCCCTGCGCGACTCGTGCTTCCAGCCGATGGCGTCGTCCAGCAGCTCGATCGAGCGCTGGTAATCGCCGCTCTCGAACACGAGCCCGGTCGGAGTTTCGTGGGGGAACTTCAAGACGAGGTTGCGACGACGGATCTCCAGGCGGTCGAGCCGCAGGCGCGACGCCGCCTCGTCCATGAGCCGCTCCATCGTCAGGCAGGCCATCACCCGCCCGACCCCGCGATAGGGGCCCATTGGGCACTTGTTGGTGACGACTGCGCTCACCCTGCGCCTGTAAGCGCTGACGTCGTAGGGACCGGTCACGTTCTCAGATGCCTGACCCGAGTCCAGGCCGGCCGTGAACGGCCACGGCGCGTACGCCCCGTTGGACGCCAGGATCTCGACGTCCACGGCCAAGACCTTTCCCTCGGCGGTGAGCGCGCCCCTGACCCTGTGGATCTGCTCGCGCCCATGCACGGTCGTGAGCAGGTCCTCGACGCGGTCACCGATCCACTTGACCGGCCTGCCGAGCAGCCGCGCCGCGGCGCATACCGCGACGTCCTCCTGGTAGATCACGCACTTCGGCCCGAACCCGCCTCCCACGTCGGGCGAGATCACGCGAAGTTCGTTCTCGGGCAGCGACAGGAACTTCGC
>JAJTCK010000133.1 GCA_021323175.1 Solirubrobacterales bacterium
CACGCCGGCGCCGCGACGGACCCAACCCCCCGGCCACATCGTTATGGAGCGGGTCCAAACCCGCCGACTGCGGGGACGGTGAGTGTCCCGGCCGCCCTGTAGAGGAGACCTTGCGATGAGCCCTGGGATTGGATCGAAGCCCCAGCCGGACCAGGGCGCCGGGTCGAACCGGGGCCTGAGGCCGCGAAACATCCTCGGCATCGTCGGCGGGCTGGCGCTGATAGCCGTGCTGGTCGCCCTGATAGTTCCCCGCGCAGACGAGGTCTCCGATGCCCTCGGGCGAGTGGGCATCGGCAGCTTCCTCGCCGTCGTCGCCCTGGGCATGGTTGCGATGGTCCTGCGGACCACGGCCTGGCAGGTGGCGATCGACGCCGCGGGCGGCAGGCTCCGCGCGCTCGAGGCACACCTGGCCAGCGCCGTCGCCTACGTCACGTCCCTGGTCAGCCCGTACATGGGGATGGCGTCCCGCATCGCTGTCATCCGCAATCGCGTCCCCGAGCGCTCTCCCAGCACCTCGCAGCAGCTCGCAGCCGAATCGGTCCTGATCGTCGTCGAATCGGCCCTGGTCGCCATCCTCCTGCTCTCTGCCGCCTGGACGCTCGATATCTCGCCGCCGCTGGCCGTGCTGGCCGTGCTCGGCGGGCTCGCCGCGGTCGGGGCACTGGTGCTCGCCGCCCGCCGCCTGGCCCCCCGGCACTTCGGCGCCGGGTTGGCGGCAGCTCGTGAGCCGCGGACGCTGGGCATGGTCACCGCCGCGATCGCCGCCACGCTCGCCACGCAGCTTGCCCGGGTTGCGCTGGCCCTGAGCGCAGTCGGCATGGACGCGGACCCGTTCGTGGTTATCGCCGTCTTCCTGGCGAGTGGCCTGGGTGCGGTGATCCCCATCGGCACCGCCGCCACCGGCGCCGCGGCGCCGCTGATTGCGGCATCGGCCGGTGCCGGCTCGGTTGGCGACGCCAGCGCCGCCGGCGTGCTGATGAGCGGAGCGCTGATGGTTTCCACCTTCGGCTACCTGGGCACGGTCGCTGCCTTGGCGAAACTGCCTTGGCGCGGCCGGGTCGCTGACCGAAACGGCGACGGCGATGGCCGGGGGGGTGAACCTTCCGGCTCTTCCGTCCAAAGCTGAGCGAAGCTATCCAAGTTGGGAGCGGCCCGAGCGTGGGCGCGCCGCGACCGCGCTGAGTTCACGGGTTGCTAGCCATCCCCAAGCGCTCGTAAAGGGCTAGCAGGCGCTCGCGCTCCCGGTTCCACGTCAGCTCCTGGCCCGCCCGCGTCAGGCGATCGCGCAGGGCGGCGTCGCCGCGCGCGGCGAAGGCCGAGCGCAGCCCCGCGGCGATCGACCTCGGGTCGGCGGGGTCGACGGTGAAGCCAACCCCGTAGAAGTCGATCATCCGGCGCAGCTCGGGCAGGTCGCTCGCCACCACGGGGATTCCCGCGGCGATGTACTCGAACGCCTTATTCGGCAGCGCCAGGCGGTGGTTCAGACAGGTGTCCTCGAGCAGGGTGACCCCGGCGTCGACCTGGGCCGTGTAGGACAGCAGCTCGGACAGCGGCGCCGGGGGTCGCATGTGGACCCTGGAGGACAGGCCAAGGCCGGCGGCCAGCCCCTTCAGGCTCTCGGCGTAAGGGCCCGACCCGCCCAGGAACAGCAGGTGCCCCCGGTCGAGATGGGCGAACGAGCGGATCAGGCTCTCCCCACCACGGTCCACGGCTACCGCGCCGTGATGGATCGCGAGCGGCTCGTCACCCAGCGACAGCTCCGCCCGCAGGTCGGCGACCGCCTCGGGGCGAGGCGGCGGCAGGTCCGGGACATTCCGCACTACAGTGGGCAGCCGCTCCAGGGCGTAGCGCTCGCGCAGCCGCTCGGCGATCCCGTCCGAGACCGTGATCACGGCGGCGCAGCGCGGGACGAACAGGCGCTCGACCGACCGCACCAGGGTGGCCCACGACCCCGAGTGGTAGGGCACTCCGGTGGCGAGCTCGTGGGAGTCGTACAGCAGCCGGACGCCGGCGCCGCGCGCGACCGTCCACCCCGGAGCCAACATCGCCGCGTCGTGGGCGTGCACCACGTCGGGGTCCACCCCACGTCCCAGGCGGGCGATCCGCGCAACCGAGACCGCCCGGCGGGGCCCCCCGGGCAGCCGCTCCGCCCAGTCGCCCGGGTTCGCTGAGACCAGCTCGTAGCCCTCCGACGCGGCCTCGCCCGGTCGATCGTCCCCGCGCGGCAGGTGCACGACCGTAACCTCGTGACCGGCCTCGGCCAGAGCCCGCGCCTCGCGGCGCACCCTGGCATCGTGCTCAACCGACTTGTGAAGAAGCATCGCGACCCGCATCGGCGCTTACTATGGCGTCACCCACCCCGTACGTGCCGATTCAGCTCATCCCAAGGCAGCGCGCAGTGCGGCAAAGGGAAACCTCAGGCCCGCAACTACCGGCGAGCTCCCGTGTTTCGGATCCGATGCCCAGGCGAGTCATCATCTTGGTTCTGGCGCTCTTCGCCCTGCTCGCTCCCGCGACGGCGGCCCACGCGCGCGGAACCAAGGCCATCTGGGGACCAGCTAAGAACGCGACCGACCAGCCGTGCCCGGGATGCAGCTTGTTCCCCACCTACAAGCGGCTCGGGGTGGACGTCTACGAATTCCAGATCGCGTGGGATCAGGTTGCCTCCACCCGGCCGGCGAATCCCCGCGACCCCTCCGATCCCGCGTATGACTGGAAGAGCATCTACGACTTCATCGTCAGCGAGTCCGCCGCCAACGGGATTGCGGTGGCCGCCCAGGTCCATGGCTCGCCCCGTTGGGCCAACGGGGGTCGCGCCGCCATCTGGGCGCCGAACAACCCGAACGACCTAGCCGACTTCATGTACGCCGCCAGCCGCCGCTACCCCTCGATCAAGCGCTGGATGGTCTGGGGTGAGCCGGGCAAGGGCGACTCATTCCAGCCCCAGAAGGCGAAGCGGACCCCGCGCATCTACGCGGGCATGCTGCAGGCCTCCTACAAGGCGCTCAAGGCGGCTTCGAAGCAGAACATCGTGATCGGCGGAATGACCCACAACGGCGGTGACGTGAAGCCGCCCATCTTCATCCGCAACATGAAGCTGAAGAACGGCAGGCGCCCGTCCATGGATCTGTACGGCCACAACGCCTTCGATCCGCGCTTCCCAAAGCTCAGGGACAGGCCGATCGGGAAGTTCCGAGGGTTGAACGACGTGGATACCTTGTGGAAGGAGATCAAGCGCGCCTACGGCCGGCAGAAGAAGGGCCGCCCGAAGGGCCTATTCATCTCGGAGTGGACGATCCAGTCCGATCACGACTCCGTGGTGTTCGCGTTCCACGTCTCCAGGTCCGAGCAGGCCAGGTACGTGACCAAGGCGTACAAGATGGTCCGCAAGCTCAAGTACGTGGACACCCTGGGCTGGTTCTCACTGTATGACTATCCGAACACGGCCACAAACCCGGCCTGGGGCCTGATGACCTACGAAGGGGTCGTCAAGCCCGCATTCGCCGCCTATGCGAACGCTCCCTAAGCTGCCCGGCCCGTCGGGCAGGGACGATCGTTGCTTTCATCCCTGGGCGATGCCGGGATCTGAAGGAAAACGACCATCGCTGACCGGCAACGGAAGGCCACGGTGGGGGATGTACCCTGAGGCCGGCGTGAGCGAAACGAGCATGCAGGGGCGTCGAGTTGTCGTCACGGGGGCGGGAGGCTTCATCGGAAGCCACCTGGTGGAGGCGCTCGTCCAGGCCGGAGCCCGGGTGCGGGCGATGGTTCACTACAACGCGCGCGACGACCGCGGCGCGCTCGCGTGGGTCTCTCCTGCGGCGATGGAGCAGGTCGAGGTCCTCGCCGGGGACATCCGCAGCCCCGAGTCGGCCTCGCAGGCGGTCGCAGGAAGCGAGGTGGTCTTCCACCTGGCCGCCCAGATAGCGATCCCACATTCCTACGTGGACCCCCGGACATTCTTC
>JAJTCK010000134.1 GCA_021323175.1 Solirubrobacterales bacterium
CACGTTGCCACGCACCGGCTCGGCCTCGGCGAGCGGCACGAAGCTTTGCTTTGTACCGAACAGGCCGGTGTTCACGGTCGCCCACTCGGGCTGGCCGCTATCTGCGTCGAGATAGATTTCCTCAAGTCGACCGATCTTGTCGCCGTCGCGGGTGACCAGCTCGCGACCCCGCCATTCGTATGCCTCGGTTACCTGCATCATTTCTTCTCCTCCGCCTGTTTTGGTGTGCGCGCCCTGCCGCGCTCTCTGCTCCATTTCTTGTCATGCGGCCTACCCGCTATCGGAGACCGGTAACGGCGCGACCCATGTGATCTGAAACCGGGCCGCCCCTCGATACGAGGATCGCGATCACCGCCGAACGCGTCCCACGGTCGGTAATGCGGCTCGTGGTCGCACTGGGACTCGGTGCCATCGCACTACTCGTAGACAATCAGCTTCGGGGGGGACGCAGGTCGAGCACCTCCTCAGGGCTCATCAGTCCGATGTCCTCTCGATAACAGCTTGAAGCCCGGGTAAAACGGCGTCCCACGGTGGGGCCTCAGCTGGTTGTACTTCGCGATCTTGTTCGGCGGGTCACCGAAACCGTCGGAGTTGACGACGATTACCACTCCCGGTCGGTCGCGAAGCCGCGAGCGCGCAGTGATCATGTCTCGTCTGAACTGGTGGACCACGAACAAATTTCTCCGGCAAGCCATTTGCGCTCGACGATCCGAGACAGGTGCGCCGCGACCTCGTTGACGGTCTGCGCATCTACCGAGCCGATGACTTGGCCCGGGATCTCGGTCGGCCCCCCGTGCCACTCGGGGTCCAGCGCGAGGCCGACGTCTGGCTCGCGCAACCAGCGATCTAGGCCGGCGAAGTCGGCGCGTCCCGGCTGGATGTCGAGCAGCAATAGGCTGCGATGTCGCCTCGCCTCGGCGAGGTAACGCTCGATCACCGCGTGCGGCTGGAGTAGCCGGTGGTTGCCATCGCCGCCGGCATCGCCGGCCGCGATGGAGGCGAGCAGCAATGCGCTTCTCGGGCAGATGACCGGTAGGGGACGACGAAGACCGAGAACCGAGAGAGGAAGGAGGCGAGGTGACTGGACGCCGGTCGGCCGTCCGAACAAAGCATCGCAACGCCAGGTGAAGCAGGAGTCGAAACGCTGCCCGGTCTGCGAGGGTAGAGGAATGGTCCCGCACGGGTCATATGGCGAGCGGACCGTGGGCCACGAGTCGGCCGCGGAGCCGTGCCGTAGCCGCGGGGGGCGGGGATCATCACGATCCCGCTGGTCGTGGAACAGGAGTGACAAAGAAGGCGTAAGCACACCGACGCGGGCAAGGAGTTGACGATGAGGAGCAAGGGACGCGACAAGGCCGGTGGCACCCTCGACAAGCTGCGGGGGCGACTCGAGGAGGCCAAGGGCGCCCTCCGGGGACGAGAGAAGAGCAAGGTGAAGGGCCAAGCGCGCCAGACCAAGGGCTCGGTTCGGAAGAAGCGCGGCCACCTGCGAGACGCGCTGCGCAAGTAGGCGGGGCGATAAGCCGACGCCTCTGAACTTGTAACCCCGGCCAGGCGGCAGAGGACCTGCGTGCGTGGGTCGATACCGGTGCCGTTTGCGAGCGCATCCGTGGGCATCAGAGTTCCCTGGAAGCGCCCCATCCATCGAGGGCCGACCCGCACCGGCGAGGCCGTGATCGCCAAGAACCGGAAGGACGCTGAAACCGGCGTGACGAGAACGGCCGCAGCGGTCTCACACCAACCGTTGGGACGCGACCCGCAAACGCCTGACGACGCGCCTTCTGATCCGTCGGCCCCCGTCGTCATGCGCTAGTTCATGCGCGGCGTTAACGGGTACACGACCCCTGAAGACCAGAAACCGCCAGGGGAGGCGACTTGCCGAAAAAGCCGGGACCGAAAAACAAAGTCCGTCGCCGACGCCAGGTGAAGCAGGAGCCCGAACGCTGCCCCGTCTGTGAGGGCAGAGGAATGGTGCCACAGGGGTTCTATGGCGAGCAGAGCGTGGCCACGCAAACAGGCACCGAGCCGTGCCGCAGCTGCGGGGGCGCGGGGATCATCACGACCCCGGCGGTCGTGGAGCAGGAACAGGAGAAACGCGTATGAGCAAAGGGCTTCGACAGGTGATGAAGATGTTTGGGCACCGCGAGCTCATTCCTCGCGGGCGAAAAGCCGGGGTAAAGCGCATCGGAGTGGGCCTCGGACTGGGAGGGGCGATCGCAACCTTGGCGCTGAGCGCGGGCTCGCGGGCGCGCTCCGGGCGCTCGCCCGCGAAGGATGCCTCAGCAGGCGGCCAAAGGCCGGACGTGCTGCTGGACGTCAGCGAGCTTGAGGTCGAGAGGATCAATCTTGAGGTTGAGGCGCTCAGGGCTCACGTTTCGATCCTGGCTGAGCTTGGCGGGCTCCTAAACCTGTCGGTCGGCGTCGACGCGAGACTCAATGGGGTCAAGCTCGAGATCGAGGGGGTAAGGGCGAAGGCGACCCTCAAGGCGAGGCTGGAACACGTGCGCGCGATCCTTGAGAAGGCCCTCGATACGATCGCCGAGAATCCTGAGATCCTGCGGATCGTCAGCGAATCGCTAGGCGCGGTGGTGAGGGAGAGCCTCGAGGGAGCCGAGGCCACCCTGTCGGAGGTCCTTGAGGGGCTCAAGGTAGGCGATGCGGTCGACGAGGCACTCATCGGGAGGCTGGAAGAAATTCGCGCCATCCACGAGGACCTCTTGGGGCGCGAAGAGGCCGGGACAGCCCGGCGGGCGCTCCCTCGAGATTCCTCAAACGACACGGCCTCATCGGCGTAGGACTGAGGAGTGGGTGGAAGGGGCTTCCGAAGCTTCGGAGTCCTCAGCCACTGCCTTATCGACGTCCGCGGGGTTGTTCGTGATTAACCCCGCGAGCCTCGCTGCCAGATCGATGTCACCATCCGAGGAGGAAGAAGAGGCAGCAGTGATCGCCCGACCGCCTCCCAGCTGCTGTCGCTGTTTCCGGTTGCGGCCTTCTTCACGAGCGCCGAAAGTCGGCGGCGCTCTTGGCTGCTCAGGGTCCACGGGCGGCCTCGCCCCGCGCGAACGATGCGCGCGAAATCCTCCCGCTCGCGTGGGCTGAGGGTCTCGTTTACGCGGTCGCGCCCGCTCTGCCACAGCGACCTGCCGAGCTCCCACAGCATTGCCCAAGGGAGCGCTCGCCCGCGTGTCCAAAGGCTCCCAATAGAAGAAATCATCTGCTTGCTCCCCTGCGTGGTGGCTCTTGGACTCCCGGCTACCCGCCAACCGCGGGCTGGAACCGCTCCAACCCGCTGGACCGGTTCGCATCCATCGATCGCAAGCGCGCATACCCCGATTGCGCACCGCCATGACTCTCCGAATCCGGAGTGAGCCTTCCACAGATGTCAATGCCTACGGCGGCTTGCACGATTAATGGCCTCCTGTCAGGGGTAGACGCCTCGGGGACGCGTAGTCAGCGTGGACGACTAGGGAGGTTTGAGGTGTTCGCCGCAGTCGAGATTTCGGAGAGCCTGCAAGGGGCGCTGGACTCGTTCTTTGAGTTCCTGCCGAACCTGATTCGCCAAGGCGGTGAAGGCGCTGGTCAGCAAGGGACTGCAGGCGGTCGGCCTCGACCGGGCACTCAGCGACAGCGACGCCGGTCAATACGTGGCGAAGGTTAGTCCGGACGCGCGGCCGTCGAAGCTGATTGCCACGGTCGTCTTTTGGCTGATCTTCCTGGTCGCGCTCACGGGGGCGCTCGGCGCACTCGAGATCCCGGCCGTGACGGCGTTCATGGACGACGTCCTCGGCTATCTGCCGAACGTGATCGCGGCGGTCGTGATCTTCGTGCTCGCGGCGGCGATCGCCGGCGCGGTCGGCGGGCTGATCGACAACCTGATCGGGGATACGGCTACAGGCAGGCTCCTGCGTGCGGCGGCGCCCTCGTTGATCATGGTGATCGCGGTCTTCATGATCCTCAACCAGCTGAAGATCGCCGGGGAGATCGTGACGATCACCTACGCCGCGCTTCTCGGTGCCGTAGCGCTGGGGATGGCGCTCGCCTTCGGCCTCGGCGGCCGCAACGTTGCCGGGCGGATGCTCGAGGACGCCTATGACAGGCGCGAGGCCGAGACTCGCCTCCAGGCGCGGCGAGAGACCGCAAGCCCGATCACGCCGCCGCCACCGGGCACCACCGGTGGGAGCGGACCTTCGTCGTCGGTCTGAACGAATGCGCAGCTCGGTGCCAGCTGGCACCGAGCTGCTCGGTGTTGGCGAAACAAGCGGGGGCGATTAGTGGCTTACGAAAGCCCTGTCGCTTCGAGCGCTTGGTCCTGGAACAAG
>JAJTCK010000135.1 GCA_021323175.1 Solirubrobacterales bacterium
TATGACCGCGTCGGCGGGCGATCCTCTTCCTGGCTCGAGTACGAGCTCGAGCTCTAGGGCTTGATCCGGCGGGTTTCGGGGCACGTAGTCAGTCACGTGACGGCCGCCGAAGAGATGAAACTGAACCACGTGCGCCGCGGCAGCGGGGAGCCGCTGCTGCTGATCCACTCTCTGGGCGGGACGCTGTCGCAGTGGAATCCGGTGATGGAGCTGCTGGCCGCTCACCGGGACGTGATCGCGATCGACATGCCCGGCTTCGGCCGCTCGCCGCTGCTTCCCAACGAGGTCGAGCCGACCGCCCGCAACCTCGCGTCGGCCGTGATCGAGTTCTCGGAATCCCTTGGCCTGCGTTCACGGCCCGGGGTGGCGGGGATCTCCCTGGGATCGTGGGTCGCGATCGAGTGCGGGCGGCTGGGCGGGGCCTCGGCGGTCGTGGCGCTGTCGCCCGCGGGCTTCTGGCGTTCGCCGCTCGGGGCGCGGCCGAACACGGCCCACGACCTCGCGAAGCGCATCCGGCCCCTGGTGCCGCTGCTGATGAGGAACGAGGAACTGCGGCATCGCGCGCTCGCGACCAACGTCCACAACCCCGAGCGCGTGCCGCTGCAGGACGCCATCGATCTGATCCAGGGCTACGGCGGCGCCGAGGGCTACGTCGAAGCGAACCGCCTGATGCGGACCAACACCATCGGGGACCTGACCGACCTGGACGTCCCGCTGCTGATCGCCTGGGCGGAGTTCGACCGGCTGGTCCGAAACCGGCCGCTGCCCCCGGGCCTGCTGCCACCCGGCGTCCGGCAGACCGTCCTGCCTGGGTGCGGACACGTCCCCACATGGGACGACCCTGAGCTGGTGGCGAGCGTGATCCTCGAGGGCACCTCCGCCGGCGTGGCCTCCGCAGCCGCGGCGGCCGGCACGGGCGACACCGGGGAGTAAGACGCCCCGCGCGGGCGGGACTAGGCTGCGTCGACCGCGACGAGGAGGGACAGATGAGCGAGCGCAGCGAGTACACGCCCGGCGAGTTCTGCTGGGTGGATCTGGCCGTCCCCGACCCTGAGGCGGCGGCGTCCTTCTACCGCGACCTACTGGGGTGGGAGTGGGAGGCCGGAGGCGAGGAGGCCGGCGGGTACGGGATCTTCACCCGCGACGGCAAGGTGGTCGCCGGGATGGGGCCGAGACGGAGCGAGGAGCAGCCCACCGTCTGGGCGAGCTACGTCAGCGTCGCCGACGCGGACGCCAGCGCCGCCCAGGTCAGGGACGCCGGGGGCGGGGTGTTGGCCGAGCCCTTCGACGTGCTGGATGCGGGCCGCATGGCCGTGTGCCAGGACCCCCAGGGCGCGGTCTTCTGCGTCTGGCAGCCCGGGCAGACCTACGGCGCCCAGCTCGTCAACGAGGTCGGCGCCTGGACCTGGAACCAGCTCGCCACCACCGACGTACAGGCCGCGGAGCGCTTCTACAGCCAGGTCTTCGGCTGGTCGCTCGCGAAGCCCGAGCTGGCGCCTCCTGACGGTCAGTATTTCAACTGGCAGCTCGATGGCCAGCGATGGGACGAGGGGATCGGCGGCGCGATGCCGATCGAGGGCAACCTGCCCGAGGGCAGCCCGCCGTTCTGGATCGTGAACCTCGCGGTCGAGAGCGCCGGGGGCGCGATCGAGACCACGAGGGGCGCCGGGGGGAACGCGCTGACCGACGTGGTCGAGACCCCGGTCGGGACGCTCGCCGCCCTAATGGACCCGCAGGGCGCGGTCTTCGCGATCATCGAGCCGGATTATCCGGAGGACCGGTAGGGGTCGTCAGGCCGCGCTCACCAGCGCGAGGTGACGACCTTCTTGCGCGTGTAGAACTCGACGGCGTCGCTGCCGTTGGCGTGCAGGTCCCCGTCGAGCGAGTCCTTCCAGCCGCTGAACGGGAACCAGGCGACGGGCGCCGGGACGCCGATGTTGACGCCCAGCATCCCGGCCTCGACGCCGTAGCGGTACTGGCGAACCGCGTCGCCGGACTGGGTGAAGATCGAGCCCGAGTTGCCGTAGCGGGAGCCATTGACGAACTCGAGTGCGGCGTCCATGTCGCCCGCGCGAACGAACGCGAGGACGGGGCCGAAGATCTCCTCGCGCGCCATGTCGGAGTCGTGGTCGTCGGTCTCGACGATGGTGGGCGCGAGCATCGCGCCGGCATCGCCGCCGCCGATGCGTCCGTCCAGGACGAGCCCGGCGCCGGCCGCCTCGGCCTCGCCGACCATGCGCTCGGCCCGTTCGCGCGAGTCGGGACCGACCATTGGGCACACGTCCGTGGCGGGGTCGGCGCCCGCGCCGGTGGTCAGCGCCTCGGCCGCAGCCTTGAGCGCATCGCGTACCTCGTTCTGACGCGCCTCGTCGCCGACGGCGACCAGCACCGATCCGGCCAGGCAGCGCTGTCCCGCGGCGCCGAAGGAGGACTGCAGGATCGCCGGGACCGACTTGTCCAGGTCGGCGTCGGGCATCACCACGAGCGAGTTCTTGGCGCCGCCCAGGGCCTGGACGCGTTTGCCCGTCTGGGCGCTTCGGGTCGCGACCATGCGGGCGGTCGATGCCTGGCCGACGAACGAGATCGCGTCGATGTCGTCGTGGTCGAGGATCGCGGTGACCGCGTCGCGTGCCCCGTGGACGAGGTTGACGACGCCTGGGGGGAAGATCTCGCGCTCGGCGATCACCTCGAAGATCCGGACCGACGGGCGGGGGTCGCGCTCGGACGGCTTCAGGATGAACGTGTTGCCGCAGGCGACCGCGAACGGCAGGAACCAGAGCGGGATCATCGCGGGGAAGTTGAAGGGGGTGATCGCGGCCACCACGCCGACCGGCTGGCGAACCATCTCGACGTCCAGGCCCCTGGCGACGCCCTCCAGATTCTCGCCCTTCATCAGGTGGGGGATGCCGATGGCCGCCTCGACCGACTCGATCCCGCGCCCGACCTCACCGAGCGCGTCGTCGAGCGTCTTGCCCATGTCGGCGGTGACCAGCCCCCCGAGCTCCTCGCGGTGCTCGTCGAGCGCCTCGCGCAGCGCCATCATCGCGCGCGCCCGCTGCTGCGGCGGCGTGCCCCGCCAGGAGGGGAACGCGTCGCGCGCGGCCCGGACCGCCTGGTCGACGTCGGCCTCGCCCGAGAGCGGCACGTACGCCGCCAGCTCGCCGGTGGCCGGGTCGCGGTCCTCCAGTGTCGAGGTGACCGCCGCCTGCCGAAACTCGCCGCCGACGTAGTTGCGAAGAGTCTGGACGTCCGTGACCGTGCTCATCGCCCTGAGGCTAGCGCCGCGCGGCTACTTCTTCATCTTTTTTCTTGGCTGCCTCGGGCCTGACGGTGGGCTTCAGCCTCCCTCGCGGCGCAGGTCCTCGATCGTGCGGCCGCTCAGCACCGACTCGGGCTGGGAGCTGGTGGGCCGCCGGCGCGCGTCGGCGCCCTCGCCCCTCTTCTTGATCAGCAGCCACTGCTCGCGGTCGCCCGGGTCGCTGGTCCTGACCAGGGCGTAGGGCCCGCGGACCTTCTCGCCGAGCAGGAACACCTTCAC
>JAJTCK010000136.1 GCA_021323175.1 Solirubrobacterales bacterium
GTGGTCCTCGGCCAGGGGACGCGGCTGTTCCCCGACGCCGGCCCGGACATTGCGCTGGACCTGGTCGACTCGCGAGCCGACTCGAAGGGCGTAACGATCCAGGTCTACCGGCCCACCGGGCGCCCGCAGTACGCAACGGCCACGGCCGACCTGAACACGTGAGGTAGGTGCCGCACGAGACGGCCGACCGGACGGACCAAGGTAAGGACGAAGGAATATGGTAGGTCGGCAAGGCCATTGGGGCATGCCCGCGAGCAGGCCCGTCGAAGAAGGCGCCGTGCAAGGGTTGGCGGCCGGATTGCGCGGCGAGCTCTTGCGCCCGGAAGAGGGCGGCTACGACCACGAAGATGGTCCAGAGGGGGTTCCCGAGCGCCGAGCCCCGCGACGAGCATCGGGCCGACCTGCCGGACGCATTCGCGCGCCTTGAGCGGGCGATCGAGGAATCAGTCTCCCCGTTGAGATAGGGAGATCCAGGCTAAGACCACAAGCCAGAAAGGAGACCCCACGTCCGCATCGGTTCTCGACATTTCGATGTCGCTCGACGGGTACATCGCCGGGCAAAAGTTACGTGACGCTGTACCGGTCTCAGAAGCGCGGCACTCGGCCGCGCCGATCGAGCCCCGACGAAAGAGGTCCGACCGATATCGATCACCACCGTACTCGCCGCTGTCCCGTCCCCGACACAGAACGACGACGCGCCGCGATCCTAGCGGCGTGAACTCGCAGCAACCCGAGAGCAAGGAGAACCCGCAATGGGCAAGGTCCTAATGGAAATCACCATGTCCCTGGACGGCTACACCACCGGTCCGGAGGTATCCGCCGAGGAGCCCTTCGGACGCGGCGGCGAGCGCCTGCACGAGTGGATGTTCGCCGGGGAATCGGCGGCCGAGGGCGACCGCCGGGAAACCGATTACTTCAGCACCATAGGCGCGCTGATCATGGGCCGGCGCATGGCCGACCTCGGCATCGAACCCTGGGGCGAAGAGCAGACCTTCCACGCGCCGTGCTTCATCGTCACCCACAGACCCGCACAAACGATCGTCAAGAAGGGCGGCACGTCCTACATCTTCGTCGCCGAGGGAATCGAGGCCGCCATGGCCCAAGCCAAGGCGGCAGCCGGCGAACAGGACGTGATGGTCGAGGGCGGCGCCGACATCGATCGCCAGTACCTCAACGCCGGGCTCATCGACGAGATCCGCCTGCACGTCGCGCCCATCCTGCTTGGGGCGGTTCCCACTTGCTCACCGGCGTACGCCCGGAGCTGCGGCTGGTCCCGACCCAGGCGACCCATAGCCCGCTTGCCACGCACCTGACCTACCGGGTCGACGCTTCTGCCGTCCGGGCGTAGCTGGTGAGATCTAGCCGAAGCGACGGGATCGAGAGCGCGATGGCGATGGCGCAGGCCAAGGCCGCGGCGACCGTGACGTGCTGGTACACGGTGCGTACACCGCGCAGCGGGCGCTCGAGGCCGGCGTGCTCGACGAGCTGCTGATCTCCCACGTGCCGGTGCTATTCGGAGCCGGCTGTTCGGCGTGCTGCCGAAGCGCGTCGAGTTGGAGATCGTTCGGGTGATCGACACCCCGGAGGCCGCCCACATCCGCTACCGCATCCGTCGCTGAACTAACGAAAGGACCACATGAGAACCTTGCACATCGGCCTCCGGGTCGCTGATCTGGAGCGGTCGCTCGCGTTCTACACCAGGCTCGGTTACCAGAAGCTCGGCGAAGTGCCTGAGACAGCGTTCGGCAGCCTGACGATGCTCAAGCTTCCGGGCGACGAGTTCGTCAGCCTCGAACTCGTCTACGAGCCCACGGGTGGCCAGGTCGACCCGGGCGGGTTGACCCACTTCGTCATCCAGGTGGAGGCGTTGCACGACACCATCGCCTGTCTCACGGCCCAGGGAATCGATGCGGAACCACCGAAGTCACCGGACGGTTCCGACGATTGCGGTGCCGATCGTCCACGAACGCGAGGTGACGGGCTTCGCGCAGGACGACACCGGCGTCGACGTCGAGCTGTCCGACGGCACGTCGCTCCGGGCGGACTACCTCGTCGGATGCGACGGAGGACGCAGTGTGGTGTGCAAGGCGGCCGGCATCGAGTTCGCCGGGTGGGATCCGACGAGGAGCTGGCTGATCGCCGAGGTCGAGATGGACGAGCAGCCGGAGATCGGCATACGCCGCGAGGGCGGAGGCATCGGTCCCGTAGACCCGGCGCAGGGCGGAGGGCCGTACCGGGTCGTGCTGAAGGAGACGCACGTCGACCACATCGGCGAGCCCACCATGGAGGAGCTCTGCGAGGCGCTCGTCGTCGCCTACGGGACGGACTACGGGGTGCATAGCCCCACCTGGATCTCCCGGTTCACCGACATGACGCGGCAGGCGGTGTCCTACCGAGACGGACGGGTGCTGCTCGCCGGCGACGCCGCACACGTGCATCCGCCGCACGGCGGCCAGGGCCTCAACACCGGTGTGCAGGATGCCGTGAACCTCGGATGGAAGCTGGCCCAGGTGGTCAACGGGACATCACCGGAAGGCCTCCTGGACACCTACCACGCCGAGCGCCACCCGGGCACCGACCGGGTGCTGCAGAACACCATGGCGCAGATCGCGCTCATCGACCCCGACGGCCGTCACGAGGCCCTCCGCGAGACCATGACCGAGCTCTTGGGCATGGACGAGCCGCGCCGACGTATCGCCGCGATGCTCTGCGCTCTCGACGTCCACTACGACCTCGGCGAGGGACACCCGCTGCTCGGGCGCCGCGATGACTACCTGGTTCGGGCCGCCTACTGCGGCGTAGAGAAGTTCTTATGGACCTTACCAACGCTTAGGCGATCGTCACCGGCGGCGCTGGCGGCTTCGGCTCCGCGACCGTGCGCAGGCTCGCCCAGCAGGGCGCCAAGATCGTGATCGCGGATGTGTCCGATGAACGGGGCGAGGCGCTGGGCCGGGGAGGCCGGACTTCGAAGCTTTGGACGAGGTCGTACACTCAGGGCGCTCCCGTGAGAGGTCCGAGGCCAGGCAGGTGAACGACAAGCGGCGATTCCATACTTCAGCTCGACAACTGGCGGATGGCGGCGGAGGTACTCCACTGGTTGCCGCAGCGGCACACGTGCTAGCCACCGGCGCCGACTCACTTGCGGTCGTGCTTGTCGAAGGGGTCAGCGACCAGGTCGCGCTCGAAGCGCTGGCTGAACGCCGTGGTCGGAATCTTGGCGCTGAGGGCATTTCTATTCTACCAATGGGTGGTGCGACGAACATCCGCAGCTTCCTGGATCTATTCGGCCCTCGGGGACTCGATGTCAGACTGGCGGGCCTCTGTGACGCCGGAGAGGAAGTCGACTTCCGGCGCGGTCTCGAGCGAGCCGGCCTCGGCTCCAACCTCAGTCGCGCCGATATGGAAGCGCTCGGTTTCTACATGTGCGTCGCAGACCTGGAGGATGAGCTGATCCGCGCGCTCGGTGCCGCCTCCGTGGAAGAGATCCTCGACGCCCAGGGTGAGCTTGGATCGTTCCGCA
>JAJTCK010000137.1 GCA_021323175.1 Solirubrobacterales bacterium
CGATGGGAAGATCGTGGCTGCCGGCACGGCCGGCGTCGGGACCGGAGCGGGGAGCTTCGCCGTCGCTCGATACGGATCCGACGGAGTCCTCGACACGACCTTCAGCGGGGACGGGAAGGTTGTCACGAACATGACGCCTGGAGCCGATGTGGCCACAGGTGTCGCGATCCAAGCGGACGGGGCCATCGTCGTGGGCGGCGAAGTAGGTGGCAGCGGCGGGAGGTTCGGCGTATTGCGCTATGTCGGCGCCTGAGGTACGCCTGACATCTGGTCGTATGGCTCCCAGCGTCGCCGTCCAACACGGCCCGCTACGAGCGCCTTGCACCACTCTTGCATCACGAGACACAGGCACTCCGAGGCACTCATAGGTACTCAAAGTCACAACATTCCCGCAGGTTAGGCCGCTGACCAGCGCATTTCCGGCGCCCTTACAAGGCGAAGGTCGGGGGTTCGAGTCCCTCAGCGCCCACGGATCCGCAGGTCTCGGGCGGCGGCCCGATGATCCTTTTCTGGGCTCCATGGCCGTTTCCGAGGGACCTCCGGCAAGCAAACGAGCAGGCAAGGCCGCTCACCGCTCATGTGTCCTGGCCTTCGGTGGGTTCCGTCTCGTGCGCATAGGCCACGGCTGCGTTGTGATCCATCGTCCTGCCCGCTGCGAGGGCGCGCTCCACCTTCTCATCGCCGATGGCCTCGCGGGCGGCCGCGACGGGGTCGCCGACCATGCCCTGGGCCGCGGGCGGGGACAAGTGCCCGGTGACTTCTCGGGCCGAATCCGCAGCAGCCCAGAGCCGGGCGGCCCGCTCATGCCGCCCCAGCTCTCCCTCCACGCTCGAGAGGAAGAACAGCATGCCCGTGATTGCGGGACGATTGCCCGCGACCGCCTGCATGTCCATGACACGAAGGTATTTGCTTCTGGCCCGGCCAGGCTCACCCAGACGTCGCGAGGCGTGGGCTATCGAGACGAGACACTCGGCCAACCCCTGTAGGTTGCCGAGCTCGTCGAACACGCGGAGCGCCTGCTCCATGATCGGGATGGCGGTCGCGGGATCGCCCTGGGCCAGCGCGATGAGGCGGCCCATCCCCAGGTTCGCGAAGGCGGCCCCGTTCCGGTCACCGAGCTCCTCTGCGATCGCCAGGCTCTCGCGAAGCCGCTCCTCGACCGGGCCGCCGGAGCCGAAGGTCATTGCCGTAGCCAGGCTCTGGAGGCACTCCATCTCCCCCCGCCGGTCCCCGATCTGTCGGAACAGGGGAAGCGCCTCCTCCTGGTATCGCTGTGCCTCGGAGCTGTCGCCGCCCCACCAGGCCATCGCTCCGGCGGCGCTCAGGGCACGTGCGCGGATCTCCGGCGACCCCCCGAGTGCGAGAAGCTCATCGAGCGCCTGACGGCCTTCCCACAGTGGACCCCGCTGGTGCCAGAACCGCCACAGTGCGGTGACGGTCCGAAGGCCGATGTCTGCCTCCCCCGTCTCGAGGGCCCAGCGGATCGTCGCTCGCAGGTTGGGAAGTTCCTGCTCGCATCGATCGAGCCACACTGCCTGCTCCTTCATCAGCAGATGGGGCTCGGCCTCCTCCGCGAAGTCGAGGAGGAACTCGGCGACACGCCGGTAAGTCGCATCGGCATCGAACTCCTCGATGAGTCGCTCGCCTCCGTACTCCGAGATGGTCTCCAGCATCCGGAACCGGGAATCGCCCTCGGTCGCCTCGACCTGCCGAAGGAGGCTCTGCTGGACGAGGGCTTCCACCGCGTCGAGAACGGCGACCCCCACTTCCTCGGATCCTCCGACCGCTTCGGCCGCCTCGATCGAGCACCCGCCCGGGAACACGGAAAGCCGGGCGAACACCCGCCGCTCGTCCTCCTTGAGCAAGTCGTAGCTCCACTCGATGGCGGCCCGAAGAGTCTGCTGCCGCTCGGGCCGACCTCGCGCGGAACCCGCCGGAAGCGACAGGCGTTGATCGAGCCGGGACAGGATAGCCTTCGGGGTGAGGATGCGAACGCGGCTCGCGGCCAGCTCGATCGCGAGCGCCAGCCCGTCGAGCTTCGTCACGATCGCGGCGATCGTGGAAGCGGTCGCATCCGTGAGCTCGAAGTTGGGCTTGACCGCTCGGGCGCGGTCGACGAAGAGCAGCACCGCTTCGGATCGTGAGAGCTCATCCATCCCACCTTCGGCCTCGGGGAGATCGAACGGAGGGACCTCGAACTCCTGCTCCCCGTAGACGCGGAGCGCCATCCTGCTTGTGACGAGAACCCGAAGCTTGGCTGCAGATGCGAGGAGGTCTTCGATCATCGCCGCCCCTGTGGACACCTGCTCGAAGTTGTCGAGAACCAGAAGCAGCTCGCGTTCGCGAAGGTGGCCTCTGGCGGCAGCCAGCGGGTCACCCCCCGGCGCGACCCGCAGCCCCAGTGCCTGTGCCAGCGTAGAAGGGACCAGGGCCGGATCACGGATCGCTGCCAGGTCGACGAAGAACGCTCCGTGGCGGAAGTTGCCCAGCTGCTCCCCGGCGACCTGGAGAGCCAGACGCGTCTTGCCCGACCCCCCGGCCCCCGTCAACGTCACGAGACGATGCTCCGCGAGCAGGCCAGCGACCCGTTCTATCTCTCCGTCCCTCCCGACGAAGGTCGTGAGCTGGATCGGTAGATTCGTCGGGCGGGCGTCGAGGGTGCTCAGCTCCGGGAACTCGTCGATGAGGCCGTCGATGTCCAGCTGGTAGATCCGCATCGGTAGCGCGAGATCTTTGAGCCGGCGCTCGCCCAGATCGCGGACGCGCACCCCCTCCGACAGCGCTTGTTCGACGAGGCCGCGAGTCGCGTCCGAGAGGAGTACTTGGCCGCCGTGACCAGCGGCGGCGATCCGCGCCGCGCGGTTGACGTCGATGCCTAGGTAGTCGTCCCCGCCGAGGACCGCCTCGCCGGTGTGCATCCCCATCCGCACCCGTAGCGGTTGACCGTGCGGCCACTCGTGGGCGGCCAGCCCTCGCTGCGCGGCGACGGCGGCGCGAACCGCCCCGGACGGCGTCGTGAAGACCGCGAAGAACGAATCGCCCTCGGTCAGGATCTCGACCCCCTCTCCCTCCGCGATCCCCTTGCGCATGATCTCGGCATGATCGTTCTGAACACGGCGGTACCCCTCGCCAAGCTCCTGGAGCAGGCGAGTGGAGCCCTCGATGTCCGTGAACAGGAACGTCAGGGTTCCGGTTGGAAGGTTCCTGCCGGGCGACATGTCCCGATTATGAAGGGCGAACGGTCCCGCAACGGTCCCGCGAACGTTCCCGCGACCGTTCCCGAAGCGATGGGAACATTGCCAACCGATGAGTACTTGCCGACGCTTCAATCCTCCTCGTGACGACGGAGTGCGATCGATGATCGCCTCACGATCTTGCATGACAACTGCCTGACAACCTGACGGCACTCAGCGGTACGGAACGGGACTAGACGGAACACCTTTGGCGCTGGTCAGTGCTCTGACCAGCACGTTCGTCTCGCCCTTACAAGG
>JAJTCK010000004.1 GCA_021323175.1 Solirubrobacterales bacterium
GTCAGCCAGCGCATGAAGCCGAGATCGGCGTCGGTGTTCAGCTCGAAACCGAGCTTGCCGACGTAGAAGCCGAGCGCCTCGTCCTGGTCGAGCACGTAAACCTGTGTGTGGGTGATCCTGTTCGGCATGAGGGACAGGCTAACTCCCGGTCTGGCACCCCGCTTCTCCGAAACTGCTCGGTCTCGTCCACGCCTTCGCAAAGCAGGCCGGGACGACCCTGAGGTCGGCGGCCCGCCATCGATAGGTGGTCGGCGGCTCGCCGACGATGTCGGTGAACGTCCGGCTGAACGTCCCGAGGCTTCTGAAACCTACGTCGAGGCAGATCTCGGTCACGCTGCGATCGGTTTCCCTGAGCATGAACATCGCTCGCTCCACCCGGCGGCGCTGCAGGTAGCGATGCGGCGTCTCCCCGAAGGTGGCTCGAAAGGTCCGTATGAAGTGGGCCTCCGAAACGCAGGCGATCCGCGCCAGCGTCGGAATGTCGAGCGGCTTCTCGTAGCCGAGGTCAATCGCGTCGCGCGCCCGCAGCATGCGGCGGTTTGACTCTTCGACGGCTCGGCTCATCTAGGCCGCGACAGCCTCCACGCAGGCCGCAGCGGCCTGCCTCCCGGAGCGGATCGCGCCCTCCATGTGGATGTGGCCGACCCCGGCTATGTCCGTGCACGCCCAATGGATCGGGCCGACGGGCCGGCGAAGGTCTTCGCCGAAGCGGGTCAGGCCGCCAGGCCCGAAGCTCGTGCCGTAGGCGCCGCGGGTCCATTCCTGCCCCGACCAGTCCGTCTCGATGTAGTCGACCGGCTGGCCCGCCCGCGGGCCGACGTACTTGGCGATCCCGTCGAGGACCTCGCGGCGGCGGTGATCGGCGCTCAGGCGCCCGGCGCGCTCGGCGTTCTCGCCCGCCAGGAAGGTGGTCAGGACGCCGGCAGAGGCTGAGGGTGGCGAGTTGTCGTACAGCTCCCGGACCAGCTCGTAGGGTGCGAAGCCTTGGCCGGAAAGTCCCTCGTCGCGCCAGAACGGGGTCTCGTAGACGGCGAGGACCTTGTTGATGCTGCCCTGCGACATCGCCTGCGCCATCCGCATCCGCCAGGCCGGAAGCACCGGGTCGAAACGGATCGCATTGGTCATGTTCGGCGGCACGGCCAGGATCGCCGAGCGCGCCGTCGCGGTGACCCTCTCGGCCTCGACCTCCACCGTGCCCTCGGACCAGCGCACGTCGCGGACCGGGGCGTTCAGCACGACACTGTCCCCGAGCCGCTCGGCCATGCGCAGCGAGATCATCTGCGACCCACCGACGACGCGGAAAGCCAGACACTGCTCGGGCTCGAACAGCTCGAACGTGCCGCCGGCCCCGGCGATCATCCACAGACCCTGGAGCAGCGAGAAGGTGTGGGCCGGCTTCGCCAGGAACCCGCCGGCGAGCCACGCGCGCATCAGGTCCCGTGCCGTCTCGTCGCTGACCTCGGCCCGCAGCCAGGACTCGAAGGTGATCTCGTCGAGGTCGCGCGCATCGGGGTGCCTCCACGGCGCCTCGGGGTCCAGCTCCTTGGCCATGGAGTCAAGTTTGGCGTCGGCCGCCTCGAAGGCCTTCTCGGCCGCGTCCCCGAGCGGGGCGTCGTGGCCCTCATAGCGGTGAGACCGTCCCTCGGGGTCGATGTAGGTGTGCGATCCCTCTCGGAAGCTGGGGAACAGCTCGATCCCCAGCTCCTCCAGGAGCTCGTGCATCGCCGACTGGTATGGCGCCACCCACTGGCCGCCGAGCTCGTTCGCCTCGCCGCCGATCTCGGTGTTCCAGGTCCGCCCGCCCACCCGGTCGCGGGCCTCCAGCACCACGACGTCCGCGCCGCTTGCGGCCAGCCTCGTAGCCGCGCTCAGGCCCGCGATCCCGCCTCCGACGACGGCGACCTCTGCCTCGATCGTGCGCTCGGGCATCCTCGCTCCCTTCCGGTTCATCGCTCCACGCTCCTCTATGCAGCCTCCGCCCGCGCTTTCGCGGCGGGCCCGCGGACGACCGCGTCGACGGCCATGCAGCCCCGCTGGCCCACGACGACCGGGTTCAGCTCGATCAGGTCAAGGCCGCAAGCCAGCAGTGCCTCGCCGGCTCGAGCGGCAAGCCGCGCTGCCGCCGACACGTCAAGCGGTTCGCGGCCGCGGCCTCCGGTGATCAGGGGCGCCGCCCGCAGCGAGCGGATGGCTCTCTCGGCACGGCCGGAGTCCACCGGCAGCGGAACCACCGCCACGTCGTCGAGCGCCTCGGTCCAGATGCCGCCGAAGCCGATCGCCAGCGCCGGCACCACGCCGTCCCGGTGTGCCGCCATGAGCAGCTCCGCCTCGGGCTCGGCCATCTCCTCCACCAGGATTCGGCCGCCCGCGGGCGCTTCGATCCCGGCCAGGCGCTCGAACGCCGCGCGCACGGATGCCTCGTCGTCCAGGCCCAGCTCCAGTGCCCCGGCCTCGCTCTTGTGGAGCAGGCCCGGCGCCGAGAGCTTCATCGCTACCGGAGCGCCCAGCTCGCGCCAGGCCGCCACCGCGGCGTCTGCGTCATCGGCGAGCGTCCCGCGGGGGACTGCGACCCCGGCCTCGGCGAGAAGCTTTTTGGCCGCGGCCTCGGCCAGCCACTCTCCGCCGGTGTCACTGGGCCCGTCCACCGTCGACGCGGCGGCCGCCGCGATCGCCCGGATCCTCTTCGGGTCGGCCTGAGGGATGCGCAGGGCGCGTGCGACCGAGAGGGCTGTGCGCACGCCGGAGAGGGGGGCGACGCCCTTGGCCGCGAGCTCCATGCTGGCGGCGTCGTCGATCAGGTCCGGCAGGGTCGAGGCCACCAGCACCGAGGCGTCCGTCGCCTCGGCGCCGGCGATGATGCCCCTGCGCACGGCACCCCAGCTCTCGACACTGGGGCCGAACAGGTTGCGGGGGTGGTCATAGAGCACCATCACCTGATCGATTGCAGGGTCCCCGCCGACCACCCGGATGATGTCCCGCAGGCGCTCCACGTCGCCCCAGATCAGGGCGGTGTAGTCCAGCGGATTGGCGATGGTCGCCTCGTCAGGAAGCAGCTCCTCCAGGGCGGTCCGGGTCCGTTCGGACAGGAGCGGCAGGGGGACGCCGATGGCGTCCGCCTCGTCCCCGGCGATGCCGGAGTCCCCGCCCGAGCAGGTCAGCACGGCGAGGCCGCCACCCGGGCGCACCCGGGCACGCGGCTCGGCGAAGGCCTTCGCGATCTCGAGCAGCTCGTGGGGGTCGCGTGCCCAGGCCGCCCCGGCCTCTTCGATCAGGGCCCGGAAGACCTTCTGGTCTCCGGCGACGGCGGCGGTGTGAGCGGCCGCGGAGCGGGCGCCGGCCTCTGACGAGCCGACCTTCAGCACGCTGACGCCGATGCCGGCGTCGGCGCAGCGTGCCAGCGCGCAGGCCAGGCGCGATCCCTCTCCGTCGCCCTCCAGGAACATCGCGACCGAGCGCACGCCGTCGGCGTCGGCGATCGCTGCGAGCCAGTCGCTCGCGTCCATCACCGCCTGGTTGCCGGTGGATATGACCGTGTGGAAGCGCAGGCCGCGTTCCGACCCGAGGGCGTTCACCGCGACGTTCCCGCTTTGGGAGATCATCGCGACGGGCCCGGGTTCGAACGGCTCCGCGGCGTCGCCCCACATCGGGGCCCGCGCCGAGACGGCGAGGATCCCGTTGCCGTTCGGCCCGCAGACAGGCAGATCGTGGCGCCGCGCGGCCACCCTCAGGTCACGCTGGAGCCCGCGCCCCGCCTCGATCTCCGCAAAACCGGCGGAGATGACGATCGCCCCCCCGCAGCCAGTGGCGCCGGCCTCCTCGATCACGGCGGCGACCCCCGGGGCCGGGATCGCGACCACCACGGCGTCCACTGGCTCGGGCAGCTCCGCGACCGATGGGAAGCACTCCCGCCCGTGGACCTCGTCCCGCTGGGGGTTGACCCCCCACACCCGGCCGGGGAACTCGTATGCGGCCAGATTTCGCAGGACGAGGTCGGCGTAGCTTCCCTGGCGATCGCTGGCACCGACCACTGCCACCGAGCGCGGGAAGAGCAGGCGTGACGGGTCCATGGGTTCGGCTTCGCGGGCTAGTGGATCATCCGCTCGACGCCCCGGCGCTCGAGGCCCCGGGTGACGATCAGGCGCTGGATCTCGCTGGTGCCCTCCCAGATCCGGTCCACGCGCAGCTCGCGAAGCAGCCGCTCGGGCGCGTATCTCCGCATATAGCCGCGCCCGCCCAGGGCCTGGACGGCCCGGTCGGCACAGCGGAAGGCCGCCTCGCTGACGAACAGCTTCGCCATCGACGCCTTGGCGTGCACGACCTTGAGGTCCGCGTCGCCCCCGGCCAGCACCGCCACCTGGTAGGTCAGCAACCTGCCGGCCGCCGCATCCGCTGCGGAGTCGGCGAGCGGGAAGCTGACGCCCTGGTGGTCCCAGACCCGGCTGCCCCCCTGCTCGCGGCCGGTGGCCCACTCGACGGACTCCTCGAGCAGCCGCCACATCGCGCCGCATCCGCGGGCCGCGATCCCCAGACGCTCCTCCAGGAACCAGGCTCGCTGGAGGTCGTTGCCCTCACCGACGCCCTCGACGACCGCGTCCTCCCCTACCTCGACCTCGGTGAAGCTGATCGTCGGGTGTCCTTCGGGATAGTGGTGCGTGAACTGCGGGTCCTCCACGATCTCGACCCCGGGGGCGTCGGCATCGATCAGGAACAGAGTGGGGAGGGCCTCGTTGCCGTCCATCACGTTGGCCATCACGATCAGCACGTCGGCGATGTCACCGGAGGTGACGAACCACTTCTCGCCGTTGATGCGGTAGCCGGAGTCGGTCCGCGTAGCGGTGCTCTCGATTCGGGAGGGATCGGACCCGGCGTTGGCCTCGGTCACGGCGTAGGCGTCCTTGAGCCGGCCGGCGATCGCGGGCCGCAGGTATTTCTCGGCCTGCTCCGGGGTGGCGTGATGGAACACGTTGTAGGCGTTCGGGACGTGCCAGTAGATGCCGTTGGTGGAGCGGCCGTACTGCTCCTCGACGACGACCCAGTCCAGCAGCGACCAGCCCTGGCCGCCGAATTCGGGCGAGTGCTGCCCTCCATTCAGGTCGGCCTCGATGGCCGCCCGCTTGATGCGGTCGATCGTCTCCTGCGGCAACCGGCCGTAGCTGCGCTCCGCCTCCTGCTCGAGGGGGATGATCTCCTCGTCCACGAAGCGGCGCGCCCGCTCCTGCAGCTCTGCGGTCTCCGGCGGAAGCTCGAGCGGCAGGCTCAGGTTCTCGGCGGTTGCGGTGGTGCTCATGAGTTTCCTTTCGCGTTTCTGTTCCTGATCCGCTCAAACTTCTCCCCCTCGGCTCCGTTCGACGGAGCGCGGCGGCGGCCAGGAAGGCCGAGCTCGAGCGCGTCGTGGTTGTTGATCACGTCGACCACCAGCTCGCGCGCTTCGGCGACCTCGGGCCCCGAGCCGCCATCCGCCAGCTGGGCCGCCTCGCGGAGCCACTGCACCCATCGGCGCCGGCTGCCCCGGAGCACCAGGCGCTCGGCCCGGGCCCGTTCCGCTCCCAGCTCCTCGGCGGAGGGAATCCCGCCTGCTCGCAGGGTCGCGATCGCCGCCGGGAGATCCCGCTCGGGCTCAGGGGTCAGGGACAGCCAGGCGTCTCTGTGCCGCTGGCTCGACATGGCGGCCACCGTAGCAGACGCTTATGCGCATTGACTACAAAGTTAATACACTGCGTGCGGCAAGCCGCCAGCCATCGCAAGGAGAGAGCCGTGGACCCAGGCGCGACGCAGCCCACCGAGGACGCGACGCCGACAGCCGTCGGGAACGGGACGGTTCCCCGCGTGCGGCGAGCGCTCGAACCCCGCTACTACCTCGGCGAGGAGCCCCTGCGGCGTGAGCTGGAGACGGTGTTCGCGCGAAGCTGGCAGTACGCCGGCCAGGTCGCCGAACTCGCCGAGCCGAACAGCTACATCACCGCCACGGTGGGGGACCAGCCGGTGCTGGTGGTCCGAACCGAGGAGGGTCAGCTGCGGGCCTACCGCAACGTCTGCCGCCACCGCGGATCGCAGCTGCTCACCGGTGAGGGCACCTGCAAGCGGGCCCTGCGCTGCCGCTACCACGGCTGGACCTATGACTCCGAGGACGGTCGCCTGCTCGGCGTCCCGGAGCACCGCAACTACGCCCAGCTCGACAAGGGGTCGCTCGGGCTGATCGGGGCGCGGGTCGAGGAGCTCGCCGGCTTCATCTTCGTCAACCTCGACATGGACGCGGAGTCCCTCGCGGAGCTCACCGAGGGCCTCGGCGAGCGCCTTGCCCGCTACCGGATCGGGGACCTGGTGCCATTCGGCGCCAAGGGGGTCGGCGGCAGCCAGCCGGCCAACTGGAAGATCGTCGTCGAGAACTACCTCGAGGGCTACCACGTGCCGATCGCTCACCCCGGCCTGATGCGGCTGCTCGACTACCAGAACTACGGCGTCGAGACCCACGGTGAGTGGGCGTGGTTCGAGGCCCCGCTTCGCGACGCTCCATCGTCCAACCGGCTGGAGCGCGCCTACCAGAGGTTGGCGCGGCCGATGCCGGGGCTGGACGAGTCCGACAGCAAGGTGTGGCGCTACGCCGTCATCTACCCGAACACGGCGATCGATATGTACCCCGACCAGGTGAACGTCTGGCAGATCATGCCAGCGGGCAGCTCGGCGACCGCTGATCGCTGGGCCTGCTTCAGGCAGCGCAATCCGGGGCCGGTCACCCGCGTGGTCCAGCGGATCAACCAGCGCTTCAACACTGAGGTCCTCGAGGAGGACGTGGACCTGGTCGGCGCGGTACAGAGCGGCATCCGCACGAGGGGCTACGCCCCAGGCCCGCTCTCGGCCCGCGAGGACGCCGTCGGCTGGTTCGCTGACCGGATCCGGGCCGACGTCGACCCCGCCTGAGAGTCTGGCCTCCGTGAAGCGCGATCCGACGGGACGAGGCCGGCAGCGATGAGCGCCGAGCAGACTCGCGCGCGCATCCTGGAGGCCGCCTGTGAGCTGATCTCCGAGGAGGGGATCGACGAGGTCCGCATCGCCCGGGTCGCGACTCGGGCGCGGGTCTCGACCTCGCTGGTCCACCACTACTTCTCGACGCGCGAGGAGCTGCTCACGGGCGCGCTGATGTTGTCCTTCGACCTGGCGGCCGAGGAGCGATTTGGCTCGGACGCCGGTCGCGTCAGGCTTGACGGATCGACCCACGCCGAGGCGCTGGCGCTTGCGATCGAGCAGTGCCTGCCTGACCTGGGAGCCAACGAGCACGAATGGGTCTTGTGGGTCGAGCTGTGGCTGCGCGCCGCCCGGGATCCGGAGCTGCGCCCCGTCTCGGCCCAGCTCTACGAGCGCTACCGCGGCTGGCTTCTCAGCGTGATGGAGGCCGGTGTCGAGGCAGGGGAATTCCGCACCGACTACCCCGAGCGGGTTGCGGATCTCGCGGTCGGGCTCTTCGACGGCCTCGGCCTCCGCGTCCTACTCCGCGACCCGGGGATGGACACGCACCGCGCCCGTCAGGTCATCGCCGCGGCGCTCGCCCCCGAGCTCGGCGTCCAGACGCGCGAGCTGATGCCCGCGGCGACCCCGCCTGAGCCCACCGCGACGCGTTGACATCGGCGCCGCCGTTGCGATAGTTTGAACCGCGGTTCAGCTTTCGCTGGATCGAGGGCAAGGAAACAGGAGAGGGGAACGGCGGGACACGGATGAGTCCTCGGCCGAACATCGATCACATTCGCAGGCCGCAGATTCTCGCCGCGGCCGCCGAGGTGATCGCCGAGCGCGGGATCGCCGCCACGCGAGTCGCCGACGTCGCCGGGCGGGCGGGGACGAGCACGTCGGCCGTGCTCTACTGGTTCGGCTCCAAAGAGGAGCTGCTCGCAGAGGCGCTGATGTGGGAGGACGACCTCTTCTACGCCGACGTGACCGAGCGCCTCGCCGAGGGTTACAGCCCGGCCGAGCGCCTGGCCCTGCTGATAGAGGCGGCGAGCCTGGGCGGCGGCTGGACGCTTTGGATGGAGCTGTGGAGCCGGGCCCTCCGTGACCCGCAGGCCGCCGAGGCGCGTGAGAACGGGGACCTGCGCTGGCGCGAGGCGATCGCGGAGGTCGTGCGCGACGGCTGCGAATCCGGCGACTTCGAGGAGGTCGACCCCGATCAGGTCGCGCTCACCCTCTCCGCGTTGCTGGACGGCCTCGCCGTCCAGGTCACTCTCGGCGACTCCGAGGTGACAGCAGCGCGCATGAACCAGATCGGCCGCACCATGGCCGAGAGACTCGTCTCGTGTCAAGTGCCGGAGTCACCCAGCCGCTGGTTGGCCCCGGCTTGAGACCGGAACCACGCGAAATGGAGGCCTAGGTGGACATCTTCGAACAGGATCTGAACCGACGGCAGCTTCTTCAGGCGGGCGTCGGGGCCGCCCTGGCGGCTTATGGCCTGTCGGCCTGCGGCGGCAGCGACTCCGGCGGCGAGGCCCAATTCGTCAAGCCGGAGATCGACGGCGACCTGCTGATCTTCAACTGGGCCGAGTACATGGACCCCGCGCTGAAGAAGTCGTTCTCCGAGAAGTACGGCGTCGAGGTCAACGAGGTCAACTTCGACAACCTCGAGGGAATGCTGATCAAGATGCGCCAGGGCGGCGGGCCCTACGACCTGATCTTCCCCAGCGGGGAGTACGTGGACCGCCTCAAGAGGGAGGGGCTGCTCGCGACCTTCGACCGCGACTCGATCCCCAACTCGAAGGGCGTCAATCCGTACTACGACAGCCCCTGGTACGACGAGGACTCGAACCACTCGATGCCCTACACCTACTACACGACGGGCATCTGCTGGCGCAACGACGTCGTCACGGACATGACGGGCTCCTGGAACGACCTCACCAACCCGGACGGCGAGGGTCGGATGTTCATCCTCGACGACTTCCAGGAGGCGATCGGCGAGGCCAACTTGCTGAACGGGTTCGAGCTCAACACCGAGGAGCCCGACGAGATCGAGCAGTCGAAGGAGACCCTGCTCGAGCAGAAGGAGTTCGCGCGCGGCTTCTCCACCAACACCATCCAGAACCTGGCCTCGGGGTCGGCGGTGATCCAGCAGGCCTGGAACGGCGACGTCGTCAACACCCGCAACCAGGTGGACAACCCGGAGGACTTCAGCTACGAGACCTGCAAGGAGGGGGTCCCGGTCGGCAGCGACACGATGGCGATCCCGAACAACGCGCGCGCGCCTGGTACGGCGCTGCTGTTCATCAACTGGATCCTGCAGCCGGACAACGCGGCCCAGAACGTCGCCTGGCACGGCTATCCGCAGCCGGTTGAGGGCGGCGAGGAGGAGTTCGCGAAGCTGGTCAAGGAGGAGCCCTCGATCGACGTCTCCCTCGACCAGCTCGAGGACAAGAGCCTCGAGTTCCGGTTCGAGACTCCCGAGGGGCGCCAGCTGTGGGCGGAGACCTTCACCGAGGTGAAAGCCTCGTAGGGATGGCAGGAGGCTTCTGGACTCGCTTCCTGGTCCCACCGGGGCTCTGGCTGCTGGCGCTGTTCGCGCTGCCGATCGGGCTGACCCTGGCCCTCTCGTTCGGCTACGTCGACGAGTTCGGCCGCGCCGCCTACGATTCCCCGGTCGCCCCGGGGGCGCTCGACAACTACGCCGACGCGTTCGACCCGATCTACCTGCCGTCGCTGGTCCGTTCGGTCACCTACGCGCTGGCGACCACGGCGATCTGCCTGGCGATCGGGTATCCGATCGCCTACTACATCGCCCGCTTCGGCGGGCGACGCAAGTACCTGCTGATCGGCCTTCTGGTGCTGCCGTTCTTCGTCAACTACCTGGTGCGCACGTACGCCTGGGTCGCGCTGCTCGCCGATGAAGGCCTGGTCAACAACTTCCTGATCGACGTCGGCCTCACCGATCAGGGGATCCAGATGATCAACACTCCCTGGGCCGTGATCGGCGGCCTCGTCTATGGCTACCTCATCTTCATGATCCTGCCGGTCTTCGCCTCGCTCGAGCGGATGGACCCGGCGGTGATCGAGGCGGGGAAGGACCTCTACGGCAACAAGCTTCAGACCTTCCTGCACGTGACGCTGCCCCAGACCAAGCAGGGGATCATGGCCGGCTCGGTGCTCGTCTTCCTGCCCTCGGTCGGAGACTTCGTCTCCGCGACGCTGCTCGGGGGCCCCGACACCTTCATGGTGGGCAACCTGATCTCGGATCAGTTCTTCGCGGCCAACAACTGGCCGTTCGGGGCAGCGTTGACGGTGATCATGATGGTCTTCCTGACGGTCTGGATGATCGGCTATCTGCGCGCCGCCGCGCGTGAGACGAAGCCGGCGCTATGAGCGGGGGCGCCGCCACGGCCGGGGTTACGAAGCCGAAACCGAGGGCGCGCAAGCGCCGAGGCGCGCCCAAGAGCTTCGACCGCCCCCGCTACCTGCGCGTCTTCGCCGCGTTCGTCTACTTCTTCCTGTTCGCGCCGATCCTGATCGTGGTGCTGTTCTCGTTCAACGCGCAGAAGTCGCTGACGGTGCTGGACGGGCTCTCGCTGCGCTGGTACGAGACGTTCCTCAACGACCCGGTGCTGCGCGAGTCCCTGTTCGCCTCGCTGCAGATCGCCGCGGTGACGATGGTGGTCGGGACCGTGCTCGGGACGATGCTGGCGATCGGCCTGGTGCGCTCGCGCGCCCGCTGGAGCTCTGGGCTCAACATCCTGATGCTGATCCCCCTGGTGACGCCGGAGATCGTCGCAGGTATCTCGGCGCTGCTGATCTTCTGGCAGATTGGCCTCCAGCTCTCGATCTTCACGGTGATGCTCGCGCACATCACCTTCTCGATCTCGTATGTCGCGATCGTCGTCCGCGGGCGCCTGGCCACCATGGGCTCGGAGGCGGAGGAAGCGGCGATGGACCTGGGCGCGACTCGCTGGGGCGCGGTCCGGCTCGTGCTGCTCCCGGGGCTGTGGCCCGCGATCGTCGCCGCGGGCCTGCTCGTCTTCGCGCTCTCCTTCGACGACTTCGTCCTCTCCTTCTTCACCACCGGAGACGACGTGCAGCCGCTGCCGGTGCGCGTCTGGTCGGCGATCCGATTCGGGGTCTCGCCCACGATCAATGCGATCGGCACTCTGATGATGGTGATCACCCTGACCACGATCGCGCTCGCCGTGATGCTGCCCAGGCTGTTCGGGCGACGCGAGAGCGCCATCAAGGTCTTGACCGGACAAGAAGGAGGCTGATCCATGCCTGTCGCGATCAAGCTCGACCAGGTGACGAAGCGATTCGGCGACCACGTCGCCGTCGACGACATGTCGCTGGAGATCGCCAAGGGCGAGTTCTTCTCGCTGCTCGGCCCCTCGGGCTGCGGCAAGACCACGACCCTGCGCATGATCGCGGGCTTCGAGCAGCCGACCGAGGGCCACATCCTGCTCGAGGGCAACCCGGTCGAGGACGTCCCTCCCTACGAGCGCAACGTCAACACCGTCTTCCAGAGCTACGCGCTGTTCGAGCACCTGAACGTCACCGACAACGTCGCCTTCGGCCTGAAGCGCAAGAAGATCGCGAAGGAGGAGATCGCGACGCGCGTCAGGGACGCGCTCGAGCTTGTCGGGCTCGGGGACCGGGCGCAGGCGCGCAGCTCGGAGCTCTCCGGCGGAATGCAGCAGCGCGTCGCGCTGGCTCGGGCTCTCGTGAACCGGCCCGCCGTGCTGCTGCTCGACGAGCCGCTCGGCGCGCTCGACCTGAAGCTCCGCCGCCAGATGCAGGTCGAGCTGAAGGAGATCCAGCGCGAGGTCGGGATCACGTTCGTCTACGTGACCCACGACCAGGAGGAGGCCTTGGCGATGTCGGACCGCAGGAGGCCTTGGCGATGTCGGACCGCATCGCGGTCATCTCAGAGGGCCGAGTGATCCAGTGCGGCGCGCCGGAGGATGTCTACGAGAACCCCGATGAGGCGTTCGTTGCCGGCTTCATCGGCATCTCCAACCTGATGGAGGGCGTTGTCGAGAGCAACGGGGAGGTCAAGCTCGCCAGCGGCCAGAAGGTCAGCGCTCCGCTGCCGGACGACCTGGCACGCGGCGAGACCGTCCAGCTCTCCGTTCGGCCCGAGAAGATCGCGCTCGACGACCTCGAGCGCGGCATGGTCAGCGTCGACGGCACGGTCGAGCGGCGTGTGTACCAGGGCGTCAACACGCAGGTCACCGTCTCCCTGGGTGAAGGCGCCCGGGTCGTGGCGTTGGAGCAGAACACATACCGGGCCGCCAGCAACGACCGCTGGGAGCCCGGCACCAAGGTGCAGGTCGGCTGGCACGCCGACCACTGTCTCGTCCTCAGGTGAAGCTGAGGGCCAAGCCTCTCTACGGCACCGCGGTGGCGCCCGCGGCGCCTGTGCCTCCCGTGACGCTCTCGTCCCGGGTCAGGCGGTGGGCCAGATAGACCGGGATCGCGGTCAGGAGGATCACGATCGCGGCGACCGCGTTCACGATCGGCAGCTGGTTGGGCCGCGAGAGGTTGCTGAAGATCCAGATCGGGAGGGTCTGGTCGGTGCCGGCCGTGAACGTCGTGACGATGATCTCGTCGAAGGAGAGCGCGAAGGCGAGCAGGGCGCCGGCGACCAGGGCGGTGCGCAGGCTCGGAAAGGTGACGTGGCGGAAGGTCTGCCAGGTGTCGGCGCCGAGGTCGGCCGAGGCCTCCTCGAAGGACTCGGACATCCGCCGCAGGCGGGCGATCACGTTGTTGTAGACGACGACGATGCAGAAGGTGGCGTGCGCGGTCACGATCGTGAACAGGCCGAGGTCGATGTCCAGGACCTCGGTGAAGGTCGAGTTGAGCGCCATGCCGGTGACGATGCCGGGCAGGGCGATGGGGAGGATGACCAGGAACGAGATCGTCTCCCGTCCGAAGAAGCGGTGGCGGGCGACGGCCAGGGAGGCCAGCGACCCGAGCAGCATCGCCAGCAGGGTGGCGCCGGTCGCGGCCTTGAGCGAGGCCCACAGCGCGTCCCGCGCGCCCTGGTTCTCGAAGGCCTTGTCGAACCACTCCAAAGTCAGGCCGGGGGGCGGCCACTCCAACAGCCGCGACTCGTTGAACGCGTAGAGGATCACGACCGCCAGCGGGATGTAGATGAAGGCGAGCGTCAGGCCGACTCCGGCCCGCAGCGCCCAGCGCGATCCGCCGGACATCCTCATCGCGTCGGCCTCGCGGGAAGACGGCTCATACGTGCTCGAACGCTCCCAGCCGGCGCGCAACCAGCAGGTAGATGATCATCACGATCACGGGCACCAGCGCGAAGGCGGCCGCGAACGGAAGGTTGTTGGCCACGCCGACGTTCGCGTAGACGACTGTGCCGATGAACTGCGTGCTCCCCATCAGCGAGGGCGCGATGAAGTCGCCCATCGTCAGGGAGAAGGTGAAGATCGACCCCGCCACCACGGCTGGGAAGGCGAGCGGCAGGATCACCTTGCGGAAGGTGGTCCACGGCTTGGCGCCCAGGTCGTCCGAAGCGCTCAGCAGCGAGTCGGGGATGCGCTCGAGGCCCGCGTAGATGGGGATCACCATGAAGGGAAGCCAGAGATAGGTGAACACCAGCCACAGCCGGAAGATGTCGCCGGTCGGGACCGTGATCCCGACCGGATCTAGGAGCCAGTTGAGGGCTCCCTCCGGACTCAGCATGGTGCGCCAGGCATAGGCCTTGATCAGATAGCTCGACCAGAGCGGCATCAGCACCGCCACCACGAGCAGGCCGCGGACCCGTGGGCTCGCGGTCTTGGCCATGTAGAAGGCAAGCGGGAACGCGAGCACCGCGCAGGTCACGGTCACCAGGGCCGCCACCCCGAGCGTGCGCGCCGTGATCGTCCGGTAGACCGGCTCGTCGATCAGCTTCTCGAAGTTCTCCAGGCTGAAGCCGCGCTCGATCTCGCCCGACAGCTCGCCCAGGTGCCAGAACGAGGCGGCGAACAGAATGGCGAGCGAGCCGAGGTACGCGATGACCAGCCAGCCCAACGGGCCGGCCAGCAGGGCCCCGACCTGCAGGCGGGGCCGACCGTGGAAGAGGTCGGCGAGCCTGCGGCCCGCCGACCTCCTCTGCGGCCCGGCGCTTAGGCCGGCCGCTTCCACGAATCGGTGTTCAGGAGATCCGCGATGGGATCAGCCCTTCACTTCCGTCCAACCCTGGACCCACTCGTCGTAGGTCTTGCACTCCTCGCCGCGGTCATCGCCGCAGTCCGCGACCGGAGTGGTCCAGAACTCGATCTGATCGAAGAACTCCTCGTCCTCCGCGTGGAATATGTCGCAGTGGTCCTTGTTCTCCGTCAGGGCGCACGACTTCTCGTTGGAAGGCGCCTCGCCGAACCACTCAGCCACGGCGGCGTTCGCCTTCGGGCTGATGATGTGGTCCATCCACAGGTACATGCAGTTGGGATGCTCAGCCTCTGAGCTGATCATCCACGTGTCCGACCATCCCGTCGCGCCCTCCTCGGGCAGGACGTTCTCGACCGGCGCGCCCTCGGCCTGGAGCAGGTTCGTGATGACCTGCCAGGTCGTGCCCACGGTGCTGGTGCCGTTGGCGAACGCCTCGATCTGCTTCGTGTAGTCGGACCAGTACTCGCCGATGTTCTGCTGCTGCTGCTTCAGCAGGTCAATGGCTGCGTCGAACTGCTCCTGGTCCAGCTCGTACGGGTTCTCGATGCCGAGCTCGGGGTTGGTCTCACGCAGGTACAGCGCCGCATCCGCGATGTAGATGGGGCTGTCGTACGCGGTCACCTTGCCTTTCTGCTTCGCCGCCTCGGCCGGGTCGAAGACCGCGGACCACGAGGTCGGCGCCGGCTTGACCTCCTCCGTGTTGTACTGGAGCAGGTTCGAGCCACGGCCATGGGGCACGCCGTACATCTGGCCGTCCACGCTGTTGAACGGCTGGTCCTTCAGCGCGTCGAACACGTCGGCGTAGTTCGGGATCAGGTCGGTGTTGACCGGATCCACGTCGCCGCCGTCGATCAGGCGCAGCGTCGCGTCGCCGGAGGCCGATACACCGTCGTACTCCCCGGTCCGCATCAGCGTCACCATCTCGTCCGACGTGTTGCCGAGCTTGACGTTGACCTTGCAGCCGGTCTCCTCCTCGAAGTCCGTCACCCAGTCAACGGCCGGGTCCGTGGACCCATCCTCGACGTAGCCGGCCCAGGCGATCAGGTTGACCTCGCCTTCACCTTCACCGAGCTCACTGAGCGCCTCACCACCCCCGTCGCCTCCGTCATCGTCGTCATCTGACCCGCAGCCGGCCATGGCCAGCATCAGCACCGAAAGCCCGATCACGATCAGGAACGGCGCCCATGCGGGATGAGTCTTGAATCGACTCAATTTGATTCCTCCTCTCCCTCGACGGCGACGGTGTGTTCCGCGCGCCATCCGATTGTCACTTTCCGGCCGCGGTCGCTCCCGAGGTCCGCTGACGGGGCCTCCGAGTTCTGGCGGACGACTTGAAGCTCTCCCCCGGCGTCCAGATCCACGAGGTAGCGGGTGATCATCCCCGCGTAGGCAGTCTCCCTGATCACGCCGTCCTCCGTGTGGACCCCGCTGGGCTTCGACCCGTTGTCGAACATCAGCACCTTCTCGGGCCGCACCGTGAAGCGCCTGCCGTCTCGCTCAAGCAGGTTGGACACGCCGACGAAGCCGGCGACGAAGGCGTTGCCGGGGCGCTCGTACAGCTCCGTGGGGCCCGCCACCTGCTCGATGCGCCCGTCGTTGAAGACTGCGATCCGGTTCGACATGGTGAGCGCCTCCTCCTGGTCATGGGTGACGTAGACGAAGGTGATCCCGACGGATTGCTGGATCGACTTCAGCTCCACCTGCATCTGCTCGCGCAGCTTCAGGTCCAGGGCCCCGAGGGGCTCGTCGAGCAGCAGCACCCGGGGGCGGTTGACGATCGCCCGCGCCAGCGCTACCCGCTGCTGCTGGCCGCCCGAAAGCTGGCCGGGCCTGCGGTCCTCATAGCCGGGAAGCCGAACGGTCTCGAGCGCCTCGGTCGCGCGCCTGCGGCGCTCGTCCCCCGCGACCCCCGTGACGCGCATCCCGTACTCGATGTTCTCCCCCACGGTCATGTGCGGGAACAGCGCGTAGTCCTGAAACACCGTGTTGACCGCGCGGTCATAGGGCGCCAGGTCGGTGACGTCCCGGCCGCCCAGCTCGACGCGCCCCGTGTCGGGCTCCTCGAAACCGGCGATCATGCGCAGGGTGGTGGTCTTGCCCGACCCTGAGGGGCCGAGCAGGGTGAAGAACTCCCCTTGCGCGATCTCCAGGTCCAGCGAGTCGACCGCGACCACCTCGCCGTACCGCTTCGAGACCCCGGTCAGCCGGATGTCGGGGGCACCAGGCGGATCGCCGTTCGGGCCAGCTGCGGACGCATCTTCGATTGTGTTCTTCTCCCTCTCTGACCGGATCGTTGTGCGCCTCGTACAACCGCGCCACAACCGGCGGCAAACCTACCCGAGCCTACGCCTGCGTGGCAAGGCCATGATGGCCAATCTTCCTCGGTCCGGTTGGACATCGAGGCCGCGACGGTTGGAAGGCATTAGAGGAGCGCCCGCGCGCCCGCGGTGACGGCCATGGCCACGCCCATCGCGACCAGCAGCGGTCCCCGCAGCACGAGCACCAGCCCCGCGGCCCCGACTCCGAGCGCCCGCTCGTCCACGATCAGCTCCGAGCCCTCGCCCCTGAAGGTCTCGGTGACCACTAGGGCCGAGAGCAGGGCGGCGGCGAGCAGGGCGATCACGGAGCTCGCGGCCGCCGGGAGCTCCCGTCCGCCCAGCAGCACCGGCCCCGATGCGCGGATCACCAGAGTGGTGACGACGAGGGCGATGACGACGACCCATGCGTCAGCCAACGGGATCCCCCTCGATCTCAGGGTGTTCCGCCGGCCCCTCGCCGCCGGGCAGCAGGCCGATCAGCGCCCCGGCGCTCGCGACGATCACGGGCACGCCCGCCGGCGCAAGCGGGGTCAGCGCCAGACCGATGCCCGCGCCCAGGGCCGCGGCCGCCACGGCCCGGCGCCCGGAGCGCAGCTCTCCGTTGACCAGCAGGAACAGGAAGAAGGCCGGGAACAGGGCGTCCAGGCCGTAGTCGGCGGGGTCGCCGATCGCGCCGCCCGCCAGGACCCCGGCCGCCGTGCCCAGCACCCAGGCGGGGTACTGGGGCAGCGTCGCGCCCAGCATGAAGTCGGGGTCGAACCGCCCGCCACCCCGGTTGGCCATGGCCCAGGAAGCGTCGACCATCGCCTGCCCGTACGCCCCTCGCTTCAGCGCGTCGCCGCGCAGGGACGGCGCCAGCGCGATTCCCATGGGGACGTACCTGAGGTTCAGCAGGATCGCCGCCGTGACCGCGGCGGTGATGCTCCCCCCGGCGCCCAGCACCGCGTTCGCCGCGAACTGGGCGGATCCGGCGAAGACGAATACGGACATCACCACGGACGCCGCGGAGCCGATCACGGGCTCGGCGAGCACGCCGAAGGAGACACCCACGATCGCGACGGCCACCGCCACGGGCGCACCTGCGCGCGCCCCCTCGCGGATCGCGCGGCGCCGCTCCTCCGGCGTGCGTGTCGCGTGGTCTCTGCGTGCTCGAGCGGGCAAGGGTCGGCGGAATCTAGGCTCGCGCCGCGGCGCGGGCCAGTCACACAAACTTCCCCCTGGTGATACAAGTCGAGTGAGTCGAGGCGGCGAGCGGGCAACAGCCGAGCGGCGTCACCACCCAAAAGATCCCTGCCGAGGCCTCCTGATCAGGCCCGCAAAGCTTAGAGATGAGGAGCCGAGAAGGGTCTAGTAAGCGGGCGCATGGCGCGCGACGTAGCCCTTGGGCGAGCGCTTGGTGGAGCGCCAGCGGGGGCCGCTTCCGCGGTTCACGGGCTCGCCGACCGCCGAGGTGTCCCAGCGGAGCCCGGCGACCACCGCGTAGGTGTGGCCGGCGTTCGCGTAGACGGTGATCCAGGAGCCCTTGCCCGCCTCGCCCCACTTCATCAAGGAGCCTGAGGGGAGGGGAGACTCCAGGACGCCGGCCGCCCTCAGCACGAAGCTGACCGCGCCCGAGCAGTCATAGCCCTTCGACTTGAAGCTCTTGTGGCCCCCTCCGTACACATAGGGCTTCTTGCGGATCCGGTTGCCGGCCGCAATCACACGTTTGACCGCCTCGGGAGCGTCGGCCGGTGCGACCGCCTTGCCGCTTTTCAGCAGCTTCGCCTTGGCGCCTGGAACCGTCTCGGTCGGAACGGTGGTATCGCTCCCCGGCGCGCTCGTGCCACCGCTCTGCGCGCCTGCCGGGCTGGCCGCGAGTGCCGCGATCGAGAACGCAAGAACGGCGATGGTCGCAAGCCGCCGGCTGATGGTCGATGTCGAGCGCAATGCGTTCCCCTTCGTGGGCCTACGGGGTTAGCTGTCGGGCTGGCGCTAAAGGAGCCTGCGCTCCCACATGTGTGGGTTCGCCCCAAAACTCGGTTCCCCCGCTCCCGCACCTCTCTCGGGCGGGACTCGGCGTAACTGGCGCGGGACCTTAACAGAGATGCAAGAAGCCTTGCGGGGGCCGCGCTCGTTCGCCCCCGAAGCTTCCGCAAGCGGCTGATACGTTGGCCCGCGCGATGGATCTCGAGGGGAAGCGGGTCCTGCTCAGCGGCGCCACCGGGGGTCTGGGCAGGGCAATCGCGGCCGAGATGGCCGACCAGGGGGCCATGCTCCTGCTCAGCTCGCGCAAGGAGGAGGAGCTGCGCGGGCTTGCGAGCTCTCTGGCCGGGGGTGCCCCCCGGCACGAGGTGATCGTCTCCGATCTTGCGCAGGACGGCGCGGCATCCGAGCTCGTGCGCGAGGCGGGGGACGTTGACGTGCTGATCGCAAACGCGGCGCTGCCCGGCACGGGGCGCCTGGAGTCGTTCTCGGAACAGGAGGTGGTCCGCGCACTGCGCGTCAACCTGGAGGCGCCGATCATGATGGCTCGCGAGCTCGTGCCCGCGTTCGCGAACAAGGGCGCAGGGCATGTCGTCCTCATCGCCTCCCTCGCCGGCAAGGTCGGCTCGCCCCGCTCCTCCATTTACAACGCCACCAAATTCGGGCTTCGTGGCTTCGCCTTCGCCTTGCGCGAGGACCTGCACCCCTACGGGGCCGGGGTGTCCATCGTCTCACCCGGCTTCGTGCGGGAGGCGGGCATGTTCCACGACGCCAAGTCCGCCGCTCCGCCGGGCCTTGGGACGACCACGCCTCGCAAGGTCGCCAGGGCAGTCTCCCGGGCGATTCGCCGCAACCGCCTGGAGATCACGGTGGCGCCCCGGCGCCAGCGCTTCATCAGCGAGGTCGGCTACCGGCATCCGCGCCTGGCCTCGCGCATCCAGCGGGGCGGCGGGGCCGACCGGGTCGCCGAGAAGCTCGCTGCCGGCCAGTCAGCCAAGCGTTAGCGATAGTCTCCGCGGCGCCGCGCGGCCCGGCGGGTGCCGAGACTCCGGGGCGCCCGATGGGTTGTCAACAGAGGCAATGGAGAGGTCGATGCGGAGAATCGTCGTGCTTGCCGTGGTACTCGGTGCGCTGGGGCTTGCCCCGAGTGCCGATGCCGCGATCCCGAGCGTGTTCGGCGGCGCCCTCGCCTGCAGCGAGGACACGGACGGTGTGCGCGAGTGCGGCACCGGGACCAGCAACACGACGACCCGCAGCACCGTCCCGACCTGGGACGGCGTGCCGATCGACATCAACGTCGCCCTTCCTCCGGAGCCGGACTCCGGGCCCGATGGCGACTTCCCCCTGATCATCTGGGGCCACGGCTACGGCGGATTCAAGTTCAACTTCAACGCGATGCGGCGCTTCACCGACCGCGGCTACGCGGTGTTCAGCATGACGACGCGCGGGTTCCGCGAGTCCTGCGGTTCAGCCGAGTCAAGGACGGCAGGGGGCGCCGCGTGCGACGACGGCTACGTGCGCCTGATGGACACCCGCTTCGAGGTGCGCGACGCGCAGGAGTTCGCCGGCCGGCTGGCCGACGAGGAGCTGATCGATCCGCAGCGGATCGGCGCGCTCGGCGGATCCTACGGCGGCGGCCTCGCCATGGCGCTCGGCGCCCTGAACGACCGCAAGATGATGCCGGACGGCTCCCTTCAGGCATGGACCAGTCCGGCGGACGGGGACGCGATGCGGATCGCCGGCGCCGCCCCGAACATCCCTTGGACGGACCTCGTCAACTCGCTGGCTCCGAACGGCGCCACTCTCGACTACATCGCCGACGCCCCCTACACGCGGGGCCGCTTCGGGGTGATGAAGAACTCGCTGACCACCGGCCTCTATCTCTCCGGTCAGCTCGCGCCCGGCTACTACGTGACGCCGGGGGGCGATCCGGACGCTGACCTGACGACATGGTTCGGGCGCCTGAACGCCGGGGAGCCCTACGACGGCGACCCGCTGGTGGCGGACGCGGTGGGGGAGCTGACCGCGCACCATTCCTCCTACTACATCGCCGACTCGACGCCGCCGACCCCGATGCTGATCTCGAGCGGCTTCACCGATGACCTGTTTCCGGCCGACGAGGCGCTGCGCTTCTACAACCGCACCCGCACCGAGCATCCGGGAACCCCGATCTCGCTTTTCTTCGGTGACTTCGGGCATCCGCGGGCGGCCAACAAGGCGGCCGACGCGACGCGGCTGCGGGACCGCGAGAACGCCTGGCTCGACTTCTACGTCGAAGGCTCCGGCGGCGCCCCCTTCCAGGGGGTCGAGGCCATGACGCAGACCTGTCCCGGCACCGCTCCCTCCGGCGGGCCCGTCAGCTCGGGCAGCTGGGCCACACTGGCGCCGGGCGAGATCCGCTACTCGAGCGCCGATGCGAAGACGCTCTCGCCGGGATCGGGGAGCCTCGCCATCGGTGAGGCGTTCGACCCCGTCGATTCCGGCGGCAACCCATGCCGCACCGCACCGGGCGCCGACCAGCAGGGCGTTGCGACGTACCGCCTGCCCCAGGTCGATTCCCCCATCACGCTGATGGGCGCAGCGACGGTCATCGCCAGCATCAACTCGCCCGCCGCCAACTCGCAGGTCGCAGCCAGGCTCCTGGACGTCGCCCCGAACGGGACCGAGACCCTGGTGAACAGGGCGCTGCTGCGCCCGCCCGTGGGCTCCTCCAAGCAGGTCTTCCAGCTCCACCCCAACGGATGGGAGTTCGCCGCGGGCCACGCGCCGAAGCTGGAGCTCCTGCCGCGTGACAGTGGGACCTCGGCTCTGTCCACCTATGCCCGCCCGTCCGATGGGCAGGGCGCTGTCACGGTCGCCGACCTCCAGCTGCGCCTGCCGGTGCTGCAGAAGCCCGGTTACGAGGGCGGCTACGTCAAAGCACCGGCGCCGAAGGTGCTGCCGGCCGGCACCCGGCTCGCGAAGGACTTCGCGGACCTGAAGCCGCAGAACGCCCGCCTGCTGAAGCGACCCGTCACGGTCGGCGGCAGGCGCAGCGGCGCCCGAATCGACTCCCCCGACGATTGGCGAGCCTGCCACGCGAACGTGCGGGTGTTCGGAAAGGTCGCCGGAGCGTCGGCGAAGGGCAAGCGCAGGCTGCTGGCGAACGGCAAGGCCAAGCTCGCCGGAGGCAAGCGCGGCGTCGTGAAGCTCAAGCTGACCAAGAACGGAAGGAAGGCCCTCAGGAGCAAGCGCCGCGCCAAGGTCCAGGTCGTGCTGAAGACCCGTGAGCAGGTCGGCAAGGTGACCGCGAAGCGCGTGCTGAAGAAGAAGGCGATGAAGCGCCGGTAGGCCACCTCGTCGCGGGAGCTCTCACGTGTCTCTCCGCAATACTGAGAGCGTGAGCACGGCCGACAGCTTCGACGCGCGCGCGACCCTGGAGGTATCGGGGCGCGAGTTGGAGATCCACCGCCTCGACGTCCTGCAGGCGAAGTTCGATGTCGCCCGGCTTCCCTACTCGTTGAAGGTGCTGCTCGAGAACGCGCTGCGCCTGGAGGACGGCCACTTCGTCTCGGCCGCCGACGTGGAGGCGATCGCAGGCTGGGATGCGAAGGCCGAACCCTCGGTCGAGATCCCGTTCCAGCCCGCCCGTGTCCTGATGCAGGACTTCACGGGCGTGCCTGCGGTCGTGGACCTGGCTGCAATGCGCGACGCGATGGAGGAGCTGGGCGGCGACCCGGCCGCCATCAATCCCCTCGTCGACGTCGACCTGGTCATCGACCACTCCGTGCAGGTGGACGCGTTCGGCAACGAGCGGGCCTTTGCGATCAACGAGGAGCGCGACTACGAGCGCAACGGCGAGCGCTACGCCTTCCTGCGCTGGGGCACCGACGCCTTCGACAACTTCAGGGTCGTTCCACCGGCCACCGGCATCTGCCACCAGGTCAACCTCGAGTACCTGGGACGTTGCGTGTGGACCCGGGAGGCCGACGGGGCCATCCAGGCCTATCCCGACACCCTGGTCGGGACCGACTCCCACACCACGATGATCAACGGGCTGGGCGTGCTTGGTTGGGGCGTCGGCGGCATCGAGGCCGAGGCGGCGATGCTGGGGCAGCCGATTTCGATGCTGCTCCCGCAGGTGATCGGCTTCAGACTCGGCGGCGAGCTTCCCGAGGGCTCGACGGCCACCGACCTGGTTCTGACCGTCACCGAGATGCTCCGCGAGCGCGGCGTCGTCTCGAAATTCGTGGAGTTCTTCGGCCCGGGCCTGGCTGGGCTGCCGCTGGCCGACCGGGCCACGATCGGCAACATGTCGCCGGAGTTCGGCTCCACCTGCGCGATCTTCCCGATCGACGCCGAGACGCTGCGCTACCTGGAGTTCACCGGCCGCCCGACCGAGCAAATCGAGCTGGTGGACGCGTACGCGCGCGAGCAGGGGATGTTCCACGAGCCGGACTCCGATGACGCCACCTACTCCGAGGTGCTCGAGCTCGACCTGGGGGACGTGGTTCCAAGCATCGCCGGCCCGAAGCGCCCTCAGGACCGTATCCCCCTGTCAAACGCCAAGCCCGCCTTCCTCGAGGCGATGGACGAGTGGGATCCCGAGGCCGGGGACCAGCTTGGGAACATGCGTGACCAAGCCATGGCCGAGTCCTTCCCCGCGTCCGATCCGCCGGCCGAGGACCACGACGGTGAGGGCGGCAAGCCCCGCCGCGCCGGCCAGACCGCCGTCGCCGAGCATCGCACGAGCGACGCGGTGGCCGTGCAGCTCGAAACTGGAGAGACGGTCGAGCTCGATCACGGTCGGGTCGTGATCGCGGCGATTACCAGTTGCACCAACACCTCGAACCCCTCGGTGATGCTCGGCGCCGGCCTGGTGGCGAAGAAGGCGGTCGAGCGCGGCCTGAAGCGCCAGCCGTGGGTCAAGACCTCACTTGCCCCCGGCTCCACGGTGGTCACGGATTACCTCGAGAAGTCGGGCCTGGACCGCTATCTCGACCTGCTCCAGTTCAACCTCGTCGGTTACGGCTGCACCACCTGCATCGGCAACTCCGGACCGCTGCCCGAGTCGATCTCCGCGGCGGTTACCGAGAAAGAGCTGGTCGTCTGCTCGGTCCTGTCCGGGAACCGCAACTTCGAGGGCAGGATCAATCCCGACACCCGGGCGAACTACCTGGCCTCACCGCCGCTGGTGGTCGCCTACGCGCTGGCGGGGCGGATGGATCTGGACCTGACGAGGGAGCCGCTCGGGCGCGACTCGGACGACGAACCGGTGTACCTGAGCGACATCTGGCCCAGCGCCCGGGAAGTCTCAGACGCGGTGGCGGAGGCGGTGCGGGCCGACATGTTCACGAAGAGCTACGCGGACGTCTTCTCCGGGGACAAGCGCTGGAACGCGATCCGAGTGCCCGAGGGCGACCGCTACACGTGGCCCAAGTCCACCTATGTCCGGCGGCCCAGCTTCTTCGAGGGGATGGACCGCGAGCCGGCCGCGGTCAACCCGATCGAGGGCGCACGGGTGCTGGCCGTGCTCGGCGACTCCGTCACGACCGACCACATCTCGCCGGCCGGGGCGATCAAGAAGGACTCGCCGGCCGGCCGCTGGCTCATGGAACAGGGCGTCGAGGTCAGGGACTTCAATTCCTACGGCTCGCGGCGAGGCAACCACGAGGTGATGATCCGCGGCACCTTCGCCAACGTGCGCCTTCGGAACCGCCTGGCCGACCGCGAGGGCGGGTTCACTCGCCGGTTCCCCCGGGACGGCGGACCGGGGGAGGAGACGACGATCTTCGAGGCCGCGATGGCATACGCCGACGAGGGCGTCCCGCTCGTAGTGCTGGCCGGCAAGGAGTACGGCTCGGGATCCTCGCGCGACTGGGCTGCCAAGGGCACGGCCCTGCTGGGGGTCAGGGCGGTCCTGGCCGAGAGCTTCGAGCGCATCCACAGGTCCAACCTGATCGGGATGGGGGTGCTGCCGCTGCAGTTCCCCGAGGGTGAGTCGATCGAGGGCCTGGGCCTGACGGGCGAGGAGACGTTCAGCTTCGGTGACCTGGAGGGCGGCGAGGCGAAGACCGTAGCGGTGACCGCCACCAGCGAGGGCGCCGACCCGCTCTCCTTAGAAGCCAAGGTACGCATCGACACCCCCAACGAGGTCACCTACTTCCGCAACGGCGGCATCCTGCACCGCGTGCTCCGAGACCTGCGCGCGCGGTCTGACGCCTAGCCGCGGGCAGCTGAAGCGCCTATCCCGGCGCTCCCCTTGTGGTCGGGCGGTCAAGTGAAGTAATGGCGTGGCGGGGCCGCGGGAGGCAGGGGGTCCACGCGGCCCGCGCCACGCCTGCGCGTCGGTAGCCAGGGAGGGATTTCCGACGCGATCGACCCCGGAGGCGGGACTGGCCCGGGGTCGAGCCTATGAGTGTGTCAGTTCCCCGCGCAGGCGATTATCCACTCTTTCGGAGCGTCGTGTCAATACCCGTGACCGGTGAGGGTTCCCCTGGGGGCTCCTGCGCCTCCTCGGCCCCCTCCGGCGCCGCGGCTACGCCCCAGCCGCGGCGCTCGATCAGCTCGATGCCGATCACGCTGCCCACCGGCCCGGCGGGCGTGAGCGTCGCCGCGAATAGCGGCCAGGGCGCCTCACGGCGCAGGAGCGCGTACACGATCAGGAGGCAGAGCGCGATGTAGCCCAGGCCGTGTGCCATGCCGAAGATGAACGTCTCGTGCTCGAACCCCGGGGCGAGCCAGAAGAAGAGCAGCGCTGAGAAGAGGCCGAGCTCGATCCACGAAGCTGCCTTGACCACCCCGAAGATGCGGCCTGGGACCGGCCGTCGTAGTGGGCTCGCCGAAGGGGGACCAGGGGCCGGTTCGGACACCAGGTCACGGTAGCGGCCCCACAACGCCCGTCTCCCGATCCCGGGTTGCGCCCCGTGTCGAGCGATCCGCTGCTGCCCTCGTTGCGGCCACTCACTCTCCGTGGCCGTGATCAGGCGGGTCGCGTTCTTGGGGCCTGCCTAGCGATCGCCACAGGCCGCAGCGATCGCGCCTGATGGCGAAGCCGGCGACCCGGCGCCGCAAGGTCTATGCCGGATCGGCCTCGCCGAGCAGGGCGGTGAGGACGATCCGCTCCTGTTCGCGGCTGTGGGCGACGGCGTAACCCTCGCCGGGGCTGGCGCGAGGAGGCCGCCCCACGTAGCCGAGCTCGACGCCCTCCGGCAGCAGCTCGGGCATGCGTCGCTGCATCACTGACCAGGCGCCCATGTTCCGGGGCTCCTCCTGGGTCCAGACGATCTCCTTCAGGTTCGGGTAGCTGGAGATCAGCCGGACGATCTGCTCCTTCGCGAACGGGTAGAGCAGCTCGACACGGGCCACGGCGACCCGCTCCGTCTCCTCGCGCTTGGGAGCGGCGTCGATGTCGTAGTAGATCTTGCCGCTGCACAGGACCAGGCGCTCGACCTTCTCCTTGCGATCGACGGCCTTGGAGTCGTCCATGACGAACTCGAAGGAGCCCGAGGTGAGCTCCTTCAGCGTCGAGGTCGCCCGTGGCAGGCGCAGGAGGCCCTTGGGCGTGAACACGACCAGGGGTCTGGCCTTGGCGATTCGCGCCTGGCGGCGCAGCAGGTGGAAGTACTGGGCCGCAGTCGTCGGGTTGGCGATCCGGATGTTGCCCTCGGCCGCGAGCTGGATGAAGCGCTCGATGCGGGCGCTCGAGTGCTCGGGACCGGCGCCCTCGTACCCGTGCGGCAGCAGCAGCGTCAGGCGGCTCATCTGTCCCCATTTCGCTTCGCCCGAGACGATGAAGCTGTCGACGATCACCTGCGCGGAGTTGCCGAAGTCTCCGAACTGCGCCTCCCACAGGACCAGGCTCTCCGGCGAGGCTGCGGAGTAGCCGTACTCGAAGCCTAGGCAGGCGGTCTCGGACAGCGGGCTGTTGTGGAGCTCGAACGGCGCCTGGGCCTCGGGCAGGTTCTGGATCGGCGCGTAAGGCAGGCCGGTCTTCTCGTCGTGGAGGACCAGGTGCCGATGCGAGAACGTGCCGCGCTCGGTGTCCTGGCCGGTCAGCCGTACGTGCACGCCCTCGGTCAGCAGCGAGGCGAGCGCCAGGGACTCGGCGTGGCCGAACTCGATACCGCCCTCGGTCAGCGCGGAGATCCGCTTCTCCAGCGGCTTGCGCAGCTTGCGATGGATCGTGAAGCTGTCGGGGACCCTGATCAGCTCTTCGTTCAGCTTCTTGACGGTCGCCTCGTCCACCGCCGTCTCGACCTTTGGGCTGCGCGTTCGGTCGAGCTCGCCCGTGCCGGTCGCGGTCGGGTCCTCGAACTCGCCGGCCTCGATCTTCTGGCGCAGCTCCTCGTGCGTCCGCTTCAGGGCGGCCTGGCGCTCCTCGCGCCGCCGCTCCACCTCCTCGGCCGTTGCGACCCCCTCCTTGACCAGGGATTCGGCGTAGAGCTGGGAGACCGGGGGGTGCTCCTTGATCTTTGCGGCCATCAGCGGCTGCGTATAGGCGGGCTCGTCCGTCTCGTTGTGTCCGAAGCGGCGGTAGCCGATCAGGTCGATGACGACGTCGCGGCCCCATCGCTCCCGGTAGGCCATCGCCAGGCGGATCGCTGCCAGGCACGCCTCGGGGTCGTCGGCGTTCACATGGACGATCGGGACGTTGAAGCCCTTCGCCATGTCGGCCGCGTACGGTGTGGACCGGGCCTCTTGGGGCTCGGTCGTGAAGCCGATCTGGTTGTTCTGGATGATGTGGATTGTGCCGCCGGTCGCGTAGCCGGTCAGCGACTGGAGGTTTAGCGTCTCCGCCACGACCCCCTGCGCGGGGAAGGCGGCGTCCCCGTGCAGCAGCACCGGGACCGCGACCATCGGATCGTGCTCGATGACGGCGCCCGTGCGCCTGGTCTGAGCGGCCCGTGCCGCTCCGGTCACGACGGGGTCCACGAACTCCAGGTGGCTCGGGTTCGGGTACAGGCGGACGTCGATCTCGGCGCCGTCCCGGGTCTTGAAGGCTCCATGGTGGCCGTAGTGGTACTTGACGTCGCCTGTGCCGCCGGACGGGATGGCGGCGACGGCCTTGACTGCCTCGATCGCCTTCGCGCCCTCGAACTCCGCCAGCAGCGAGGCCGGCGGACGCCCCAGGCTGTGGGCCAGGACGCTCAGGCGGCCGCGGTGGGCCATCCCGATCACGACCTCCCGCGCACCCTCGGTATTGGCCATCTCGAACACCTCGTCGAGCATCGGCACGACGGTGTCCAGACCCTCGATCGAGAACATCTTCTGGCCCAGGTAGGCCTTCTCCACGTAGCGCTCGAAGCCGAAGACGTCGATCAGCCGGTCGAGCAGCGCGTGCTTCTCATCGGGCTCGAGCGGCTTGCGGTGCCACCCCGTCTCGATCATGTCCCGCAGCCACATGCGCTGCTGATGGCTCGAGAGGTGCTCGATCTGGTAGGCGATGGTGCCGCAGTACGCGTCGCGCATCCGGGGCAGCGCGTCCAGCAGGGTCTCGCCCTCGACCCCGATGCGCAGGATCTCGGCGGGGATCTGGGCCATCAGCTCGGGCGTCAAGTTGAGCGTCTCGGGTTGGATCGCGGGATCGCCCTTCGGCTCGGAGCCGAGCGGGTCCAGCTTCGCCGCGAGGTGGCCGTGGGTGCGATATGCCTTCAGCAGCGAGGTAGCGGCCTGGACCGCCTGCAGCAGCTCCCTGTCGGGCTTGGCGGCGCCCGGGGGCGAGGTGGTGGCCGTAGCGAGTGGCGCAGCCGACGCGGCGGCCGGTTGCGCCGCGGGCAGCACGTCCTCGCTGACGCCGAGATCCCTCGCAACCGACTCGTAGAACTCGTCCTCGCCCTGGAGCAATTCCTCGATTCGCCTCAAAAACGACCCGGACTCCGCCCCCTGGATGATCCTGTGGTCATAGGTGGAGGTGGTCGTCATCACCTTGGAGATGCCGAGCGCCTTCACCTTCTCGGCGGGGGCGTGGGCCCATGCGACCGGGTAGGCCAGCGAGCCGCAGGCGACGATGGTTCCCTGGCCGGCCATCAGCCGGGGCACCGACGCGACCGTCCCCAGGCCGCCGGGGTTGGTCAGCGTGATGTTCGTGCCCTGGAAGTCGTCCGCCGTCAGCATGTTCTCGCGGGTCTTGGTGATCAACTCCTCGTAGTAGGCATGGAAGCCCGAGAAGTCCAAGCCGTCGGCGCCCTTGATGCACGGCACCATCAGGCTGCGCTGGCCCTTGCGCTCCACGTCCACGGCGATCCCGAGGTTGACCCGGCCGGGCTCCACGACGAACGGCTTGCCGTCGCGCTCCTCGAAGTGCCGCGCCATCACGGGCCACTCCTGGGCGGCCTTGACGATCGCCCATGCGATCAGGTGGGTGAAGCTGACCTTCATCCCGCGCTCCTTCAGGACTCCGTTCAGCGCCTTGCGCTTAGCGTCGAGCGTGTCCACGGCGAGGGTGCGGAAAGAGGTCGCGGTCGGGATGGCGCGGCTCTCCTCCATCGCCTTGGCGAGCATCCCGGCGGGTCCGCGCAGCGGCTTGGCCTCGCCGTCGGCAAGGGCCTCAGGGGCGGCCGCGCCGCCGCCGTTCGCGGCTGCGAGCACGTCGGCCTTTGTGACCTTGCCGCCGGGGCCGGTTCCGCTGACGCCGCCCAGGCTGACTCCGTTGGCGGCGGCTGCCCGCTTCGCGACCGGGGTGACGCGGGCGTCGTCGGCGGCCTCGGCGGCGGCGGACGCGTCCACGGCGTCTCCATCCACCGGCACGTCCTCGGCCTCGCGTCCGGGCGCGCCGGGATCGGGCGCGTCCGGCGTGGCAACTTCGGTCGTCTCTGCGCCCGCGCCTGCGGCGCCCTTGGTCATCTCCGCCAGCGGCTTGCCGACCTCGATCGTCTCGTCGGGCTGGACGTGAAGCTTGGTGATGGTCCCGCTGAAGGGGGCGGGCACCTCGGCGTCCACCTTGTCGGTTGAGACCTCGACGATCGTCTGGCCCTCCTCGACCGAATCGCCCTCGGCGACGTGCCACTCGAGCACGGTGCCCTCTGTGACCGACTCGCCCATCTCGGGCATCTCCACGGAGACGGACTCGCCGTCGGCGGCCGGCGGGGCCTGCTGGGTCTCGACGGTGTCGGTCGCCGCGGTCTGGGCGCCGTTGCCTTCGCTGGAAGCGGCTTCGCCGTCTTGGCCAGCCTCGGCGGCTTCCTCGGCGGAGGCACGGGACTCGGGAGCGGCTGGCTCGGCGGCCTTCGAGACGCCTCCGCTCGGCGCTGCGCCGTTGGGGTCGATCTCGGCCAGCGGCTTGCCCACCTCGATGGTCTCGTCCGGTTGGACCAGGATGTTCGCGACGGTGCCCGAGGAAGGGGAGGGCACCTCGGCGTCCACCTTGTCGGTCGAGACCTCGACCATCGTCTGGCCCTCCTCGACCGAATCGCCCTCGGCGACGTGCCATTCCAGGACGGTGCCCTCGGTCACCGACTCGCCCATCTCGGGCATCAACAGCTGCACCGTCGCCTTGGTCGCCACTGCCTACAACTGTATGAGGTCGTGAGCAGAAGCTTGCACGGCGCTGCGCGTCAGCCCAGCCGCGCCCGCAGCTCGACTCGGGGCCAGCCCTGGTCCCGCACGAACTCGGCGGTCGGGGCCATCTCCTCGCAGAACGCGCATGTGATCATCTCTTCCCAGCCGACCGGCGACCCAATCGCCACCGGGACGCCGCAGGACGGACAGGCCAGGGACCGCATCGCCAGGTGGGCGACCCGGTGCGCCGGGCGGATCTCCACGAGGGCGCCCTTCGCCTGCAGCTCCTCGTCGCGTTCCGGGTCCGGCTGCGAATTGGGATCGAGATGGAGGGCCACGGAACAGAGTGTAGATTCCGATCCATCCGCGATCGCCTTGGAGGAGAGGTGAGATGAGCTACTTCGTGACCGGCGGAACCGGGTTCATCGGTCGCAACCTGATCGAACAGCTGCTCGAGCGCGAGGGGACCATCCACGTACTCGTGCGCGAGGGCTCGCGGGGTCGCCTGGAGGAGCTTCGCTCGCGCTGGGGCGCCGAGGAGGACCGGATCGTGCCGGTGGTCGGCGACATCTCCCAGGAGATGCTCGGATGCGACCACGCGATTGCGGACCTGAAGGGGGAGATCGACCACTTCTTCCACCTCGCGGCGATCTACGACATGACCGCGGACGCCGAGAGCCAGCGGGTCGCCAACGTCGAGGGGACGCGCCGGGCCGTCGCCTTGGCCGAGGCCGTCGAGGCGAACCGCTTCCACATGGTCAGCTCCATCGCCGCGGCCGGCCTCTACAAAGGCACCTTTACGGAAGAGATGTTCGACGAGGCCCACGACGTCGAGAACCATCCGTACTTCCAGACCAAGCACGAGTCCGAGGCCGTCGTACGTGACGAGGCGGAGATTCCCTGGCGGATCTACCGGCCGGGGATCGTGGTCGGGCATTCCGAGACGGGCGAGATGGACAAGATCGACGGCCCGTACTACTTCTTCAAGCTGATCCAGCGGGCGCGCAACCTGCTGCCGCCCTGGGTGCCGGCGGTCGGGATCGAGGGCCGCGAGATCAACATCGTCCCCGTCGACTTCGTCGCCAAGGCGATGGATCACATCGCGCACCAGGACGGCCTGGACGGCATGGTCTTCCACCTGACCGACCCAAAGCCCCTGCGGGCCGGGCAGATCATCAACCTGTTCGCCAGGGCGGCCCACGCGCCCGAGGCCACGATGCGCATCGACTCGAAGATGCTCGACATCGTCCCCAAGCAGGTCCGCTCCGGCGTGCAGATGCTTCCACCGGTCAAGCGGATCACCGATCAGGTGCTGGCGGACCTGGGCATCCCCCGCTCGGTCCTCGTCTACATCAACTACCCGACTTCATTCGACTCGACGAATACCCAGCGGGCCCTGCAGGGGACAGACATCTCCGTGCCTCCGCTGCCGACCTACGCCGACCGGCTCTGGGACTACTGGGAGCGGAACCTCGACCCCGACCTGTTCAAGGACCGCTCCCTGGCGGGTGCGATCGGGGGCAAGGTGGTGATGATCACGGGCGCGTCCTCGGGGATCGGAAAGGCGGCGGCGATCAAGGCGGCGGCGGCCGGCGCCACCGTGCTGCTCGTCGCGCGTACGCCCGAGAAGCTCGAGGAGACAAAGAACGAGATCGAAGAGGCGGGCGGCGAGGCGCACATCCACCGCGCGGACCTCTCGGACGTCGAGGACGTCGAGCGCATGGCCGAGGAGGTCCTCGCCGAGCACGGCAAGGTGGACATCCTGGTCAACAACGCGGGACGCTCGATTCGCCGCTCGATCGCCCTCTCCTATGACCGCTTCCACGACTTCGAGCGGACCATGCAGCTCAACTACTTCGGCTCGCTGAAGCTGATCCTGAGCCTGCTGCCGGCGATGCGGAAGGCCGGCAAGGGCAAGACGAAGGGCGGCCACATCATCAACGTCAGCTCGATCGGAGTTCAGACCAATACGCCCCGCTTCTCCGCCTACGTCGCCTCGAAGGCGGCCCTCGACGCGTGGTCGCGCTGCGCGGCGTCGGAGATGGTCGATGACAAGGTCCACATCACGACCATCCACATGCCGCTCGTGCGGACCCCGATGATCGCCCCGACCAAGATGTATGACGCCTTCCCGACGATCACCCCGGAGGAGGCCGCGGACATGATCTGCGACGCGATGATCCGCAAGCCGAAGAAGGTGGCCACCCGCCTGGGCAACTTCGGCGAGACGCTCTACACCGTCGCGCCCAAGGCCTCGGACGCGATCCTCAACACCGCCTACAAGCTCTTCCCCGAGTCAAAGGCCGCCAAGGGCGAGGACCAGAAGAAGGACGGGAAGCCGGCCGCCAAGGACGAGGAGCTCTCGACCGAGGGCGTCGCCTTCGCGTATCTGATGCGCGGAGTGCACTGGTAGGCGCCGCGAGCGATCGCAGTAGGGTCGGCGACGTGAGCGCCGAGGACCGCCGCCTGAAGCACTGGGGCTGGGGATACGAGGACCAGCAGCCGGACCGAGGCACCCTGGAAGGGACCGCCAGGGCTGTCCACGAGCGGCTCGGCTTCGAGGTCGAGAAGATCGAGGATCCCGTCCCGCTGGAGCGGATCGAGCTGCCCGAGCCCCGCCTCAAGCCCCCCGCGGAGTTCGAGAGCCTGTTCTCATCGGACCGGCACGACCGGATCTCGCACGGGCTGGGCAAGGCCTACCGTGACGTCGTCCGCGGCTTCCGCGGCGAGTTCGAACACCCGCCGGACCTGGTGGCCCACCCCGAGTCCGCCGAGGACGTGGACATCGTCCTCTCGTTCGCAGCAGACGCTCGCGCGGCGGCGATCCCCTTCGGAGGGGGAACGAGCGTCGTCGGGGGAGTGGAGCCGCGCGTCGGGGAGGATTACGAGGCAACCGTCAGCATCGACATGCGGCGGATGGACCAGGTGATCGAGGTCGACGACGTCTCGCGCGCCGCCTGCATCCAGGCAGGGGCCACGGGCCCTGCGCTGGAAGAGCAACTACGCGCTCATGGGCTGACACTGCGTCACTTCCCCCAGTCGTTCGAGTTCTCCACGCTAGGCGGCTGGATCGCGACCAGGGCCGGCGGGCACTTCGCGACCCTGCTGACGCACATCGACGACCTCGTCGAATCGGTGCGCGCGCTGACCCCGGCGGGCGGGCGCGAGTGGAGCAGCCGTAGGCTGCCGGGCTCCGGGGCCGGCCCCAGCCCGGATCGGCTGCTGCTGGGATCCGAAGGCGCCCTGGGGGTCATCGTCGACGCCTGGGTGCGGGCGCAGGAGCGGCCCAGATGGCGGATCTCCTGTGGCGTCTCCTTCGACGATTTCGGACGGGGCGCCGAGGCGGTTCGCGCGCTGTCCCAGTCGGGCCTGCATCCCTCCAACTGCCGGCTGCTCGATGCCACCGAGTCCGCCACCACCGGCGCCGGGCCGCCAGGCAAGGCGCTGCTGGTGCTCGGGTTCGAGTCCGCGCATCACCCGGTGGACGCTCCGATGCGGACGGCGCTCGCCGTGGTGCGGGAACACGGCGGCTCCCCCGGGGAGGTCAGCTCCAGGGGCCCAGGCTCAGAGCGCGAACGGGACGACTCCGGCGCCCAAGCGCGGAAGGGGGCTCACGCTGTGTCCGAGGCGGAAGGTGACCCGGTTAACGCCTGGCGCCACGCATTCCTGTTTGCTCCGTACCTGCGCGACTCGCTGGTCGCGTGCGGTGTGCTCTCGGAGACGTTCGAGACCGCGATCACCTGGGACCGCTTCCCGGAGCTCCACGCCGGCATCACCGAGTCCGTGCGCCGCGCCGTCGCCGAGGCCTGCGGCGGACCGGCCGAGGGACCGGGGTCGCCCTGGGTGGGATGCCGCTTCACGCACATCTATCCCGACGGCCCGGCGCCGTACTACACGGTTCTCGCCAAGGCGCGCCGGGGCTCCGAGGTCGCCCAGTGGGACGCGGTTAAGGCCGCGGCCTCGGAGGCGATCATCGACGGCGGAGCCTCGATCACCCACCATCACGCCGTGGGCAGGGACCACCGCCCGTGGTATGACGCGCAGCGGCCCGAGCCCTTCGCCGACGCGCTCCGGGCGGCGAAGGCGGAGCTGGACCCCAGGGGCATCCTCAATCCGGGCGTTCTGATCGATCCGGTGACGGACGCCTGAGCGCGCACGCCGCCCTTCTCCTAGCTCCCCGGCGATCCCTAACCTTGCTGCCTCGATGGAGGGCGGCACGCTCGAGAAGACCCCACCGGCGACGGAGTCGCCGCAGCAGCCCCCGGCACACGCAAAGCCGCGGCGGGGCCCCCTGCGGGCAGCGTTCGTCGCGATGCGCCCGAAGGAGTGGATCAAGAACCTGCTGGTCTTCGCCGGCCTGCTCTTCTCGGGCCAGTTCGACGACCCCTCTGCCATCGCCAGCGCCACGATCGTGTTCCTTGCCTTCTGCGCCGTGGCGTCGGCCGGCTACCTGGTCAACGACTCGCACGACGCCGAGCTGGACCGCCAGCACCCGACCAAGCGCCGCCGCCCGATCGCCTCGGGCGAGCTGAGCATTCCGGCCGCGATCACCATGGCCGTCGTGCTGGTCCTCGCGGGCCTCATCGGGACGCTCGTCGCCGAGGGGCCGGTCATCGCGGGCCTGGTCCTCGCCTACGGCGTCGGGACCACCCTCTACTCGTTCGTGCTGAAGCAGGAGGTCATCCTCGACGTGATGACGATCGCGGGGTTGTTCGTCCTTCGCGTGCTTGCCGGCGCAGAGGCTGTAGACGCCGACGCCTCGGCCTACCTGCTGCTATGCACCGGCATGGTCGCGATGTTCCTGGGGTTCACGAAGCGCCGCCAGGAGGCCACGTCCGAGCTGCACTCGGGCACCGAGACCCGGCCCGTTCTGGAGCACTACTCGATCCCATTCCTGGATCAGATGGTGGCGATGGTGACCGCGGCGACGGTGATGAGCTACGCGATCTACGCCGTCAACTCGCCCCTGATCGGCTCCAAGATGCTCGGCACCCTGCCGGCCGTCGTCTACGGGATCTTCCGCTACCTCTACCTCATCTACGACCGCAAGGACAGCCGCTCGACGGCCTCGATCCTCACCGGGGACTACGGCATGATCGGCGCCTCGGTCGTCTGGGTCGCCTCCGCGGTCGTGCTGCTCGCGATCTATAAGTAGCGTCAGTCCGCTGACCGGGGGCAGCCGTCCGCCGAGAGCGCCGGGGTGACTGGCCGGTCAGCCAGGCGATAGTCTGGGCGACGTGGACCTGTCGCTGACCGAGTCCGAGGCCGCCTTCCGCGACGAGGTGCGGACCTGGCTCCAGGAGAACCACCCTGGCCCGTCGCCCGAGGGCGACGACCAGGCAGAGTTCGAGTTCCGCCGCTCCTGGCAGAGGAAGATGCACGAGGCCGGCTGGGCCGGGATCTCCTGGCCTCAGGAGTACGGCGGCAAGGGAGCGACCCTGATCGAGCAGGCGATCTTCAACGAGGAGCTGGCGCGAGAGTCGGTTCCGGCCCCCGCGAACGTGCTGGGCCTGGTGATGGGCGGCCCCGTCGTGATCGCGCAGGGCACCGATGACCAGAAGGAGCGCTGGCTGGAGCCGATTCTCTCCGGTGACGAGATCTGGTGCCAGGGGTTCAGCGAGCCGGAGTCGGGGTCGGACCTGGCCTCCCTCAAGGCGAGGGCCGTCAAGTCGAACGGTGGCTGGAAGGTCACCGGCCAGAAGGTCTGGACCACCTACGCCCACGAGGCCAAGTGGTGCATGCTGCTCGCCCGGACCGACCAGGACGCCCCCAAGCACAAGGGCATCACCTACTTCATCCTCGACATGGAGCAGCCGGGCGTCGAGGTGCGGCCGCTCCGCCAGATCACGGGGGAGGCCGAGTTCAACGAGATCTTCATGGAGGAGGCCGAGGTCCCCGACGAGAACGTCATCGGAGACGTCGGCGGGGGCTGGCAGGTGGCGATCACGACGCTGATGTTCGAGCGCGCCGGACTGGGCGCCGCAGCGGTCATGGGGCTGCGCCGGACGCTCAACGACCTCATCGCGCTGGTCACGGAGCGCGGTCTGGAGGACGACCCCCTGGTGCGCCAGCGGGTCGCCGAGTTCCAGATCGGGATCGAGGCGATGCGCCTGGGGGCGCTGCGGACGCTCACCGCCACGATGAAGACCGGCATCCCCGGACCCGAGGGCTCGCTCGGCAAGTGGCAGTGGGCGAAGTACAACCAGGCGATGACCGAGATGGCGAGCGAGGTCGCCGGGCCCGACGGCGTCAAGGTCGGCACCGAGACGACCTACCGCTTCCTGCGCAGTCGCGCGAACTCCATCGAGGGGGGCACCACGGAGGTTCTGCAGAACATCATCGCGGAGCGTGTACTGGGGCTTCCCAGGCTGCGGTGAGCGCATGAACTTCGACCTCTCAGACGAGCAACGCGAGATCAAGGACACCGCGCGCCAGTTCTTCGCGGCCCGCTTCAAACCCGAGAAGGTCCGGGACCTCGCGGAGTCCCGGTCCTACGACGACGGCCTCTACGGCCAGATGGCGGAGCTCGGCTGGCCCGGCATCGCCGTCGCCGAGGCGGACGGCGGCCAGGACCTGGGGCTGGTCGAGCTGGCCGTGACCCTCGAGGAGTCGGGCTACGCGTGCGCTCCCTCGCCCCTCATGGGCAGCGCCGGCGCAGCCCTCGTCATCTCGGCCGCGGGGTCGGACGAGCAGCGCGCCGAGTGGCTTCCGAGGCTCGCGTCCGGCGAAGCGACCGGCGCGTTCGGCGGCGTCTCCCCCGACGGGCAGAGCACGCTCTTCTGTGACCTTCCGACCGCCGACGTGGCCGTGGTCTTCGACGGCGACGGCGCGCTGTTGGCGCCGGCGTCAGAGCTGGACTGCGAGGCCGCCGAGACGATCGACGCCACTCGCTCCTACGCTACCGTCGTCGCCGCCGCCGGCGAGCGGATGCCCGGTGACGCCGACGCCGGTCGCGACCGCCTGGCGGTGGCGATCTCGGCTGAGCTGACCGGCGTCGGCCAGCGCGCGATGGACATGGCAGTGGAGTACGCGCGGGAGCGCAAGCAGTTCGACCGGCCGATCGGCTCCTACCAGGCGGTGTCGCACAGGTGCGCGACCATGCTGCTCGCGGTTGAGGAGTCCCGGTCTCTCGTCTACTACGCGTCGTGGGCCGCGGACGCGGAGCCGGAGTCGCTTCCGATGGCGGCGGCGATGGCCTGCGCGCGCGCCTCGGAGGCCGCCTGGGAGACCACGGCCTCGGCGCTCCAGGTCTTCGGCGGGATCGGCTTCACCTGGGAGCACGACCTGCAGTTCTGGCTGAAGCGGTCCCGCGTCGCCGGCCGCATGCTCGGCAGTCCCCGGGAGCACCGCGATCGGGTCGCGGCCCTGGCCGGCCTGGGAGCAGGCGCGCCGGCCGGCGCGGTCGCATAGCCGGACTCACGACGCCGGCTCAGTCGGGCAGCACCTCGGCGTCCGAGATGACCCTGGTCTCGCCGCGCAGGCGGAAGTGGACGTCCACGGTGTCGTGCTTGCCGTATGACCCGAACAGCCCGAGCGCCATGGCCAGCCAGCGGCCGCCGCTGACCTGCTCCTTCATCAGCGGCCTCGTGAAGAGGACGTCCCGGCCGCGGACCGTGTAGTCGGCTCCGTCCCGCTGCTCGGTTCCGTTGATGAAGACCTGGATCGGGCGCTCGGCCCCCTGGGGGAGCCGCACCCGCCGGCCCGCTTCGACGCTCTCGCTCATGTTTCGAGGCTAGTTCGCCTCAGGCGGCGAGCGATGACCGGAGTCGCTCGAACGCCTCGTCGAGGGTATCCGCTCGGAGGGGCTGCTTGCGGATGGCCCCGCGGTAGACGACGACCGCGCCGTCCCCCATCACGTCGATCCCGGCCTCGGGGCCGCGGAAGAGCTTCATCCCGGAGACCTCGACCCGGGACGCCACCCGCTGGTCGGGGGTGAAATCCCTCAGCATCTTCACGGTGCCCAGCCGATCTTCCCGGAGGGCGGCGTCCACGCGTTCGCGAGCGTGCTCGAGCGCCTGGTCCAGGGTGTCAAACTTGCCCTTCGTGACCTCCGAGCCGTAGCGCTCGGTCACGCGCCAACGCACGCCGCCCCCTTCCGACCGGCGCTAGGCGCCGCGGCGGAGCAGCTTCGGCCGGCGCGCCGGCGGCCCGGTGATCTTCTCGGGGCCCTCGCGCTCTGCGATCGCGACGTAGTCCTGGTCACGCTTGCCCGTATAGACCTGTCGCGGACGCGCGATCTTCTGCTCCGGATCGTCCTTCATCTCCAGCCACTGGGCGATCCACCCGGAGGTCCGCGGGATCGCGAAGATCACGGTGAACATGTCGGTCGGGATCCGCATCGCCTCGTAGATCAGCCCCGAGTAGAAGTCGACGTTGGGGTAGAGCTTCCGCTCGATGAAGAAGTCGTCGTCGAGCGCCCGCTTCTCCAGCTCGGTGGCGATCTCCAGCAGCGGGTTCTCCCCGGTCACCTCGAGCACCTCGTCGACGTGCTTCTTGATGATCCGGGCGCGGGGGTCGTAGTTCTTGTAGACCCGGTGGCCGAAGCCCATCAGCTTCTGCTCTCGCTTCTTCACGGCCTCGAGGAAGGCCGGGATGTTGTCCACCGACTCGATCTCGCGCAGCATCCGCAACACGGCCTCATTGGCCCCGCCGTGCAGCGGGCCGTACAGCGCCGCCACCCCGGCCGCCACCGCCGAGTAGGGGTCGACGTCCGAGGAGCCGACCGCGCGCACCGCGTTTGTCGAGCAGTTCTGCTCGTGGTCGGCGTGCAGGATGAAGAGCACGTCCAGCGCCTTGGCCAGGCGGGGGTCGGGCTCGAAGCTGTTCTCCATCTTGAACAGCATCTGGAGGAAGTTCGCCGAGTAGTCGAGCTCGTTGTCGGGATAGACGTAGGGGAGACCGAGGCTATGGCGATAGGCGAAGGCGGCGAGGGTCGGGACCTTGGCGATCAACCTGATCGCCGCCATGTAGCGCTCCTCGTGGTCCTCGGTGTCCTTCGCCTGCGGATAGAAGGTCGAGAGCGCGCCGACCGACGCGAGCAGCATCCCCATCGGGTGCGCGTCGTGGCGGTAGCCCTCGTTCATCTTCTTGATGTCCTCGTGGACGAAGGTGTGGTGCGTGACGTCGTAGGTCCAGCGCTCGAGCTGGGGCTGTGTCGGCAGCTCGCCGAAGACGAGCAGGTAGGCGAGCTCCAGATAGGAGCTTTGCTCGGCGAGCTGCTCGATCGGGATGCCGCGGTGCTGGAGGATCCCCGCGTCGCCGTCGATGTAGGTGATCGCCGAGCGGCAGGACGCCGTGTTCAGGAAGGCCGGGTCATACCCCATCATCCCGAAGTCGTCCTCGGACACCTTGATCTGGCGCAGGTCCATCGTCCTGATGGTCCCGTCGTGGATCTCGACCTCGTAGCTCTCGCCCGTCCTGCTGTCGGTGATCGAAAGCGCGCCGTCCGCGCTGGACTTGCCGTCTGGCGCCGCGGCCCCATCCGCCTTGGCCTTGCCCTCGGCCTGGGCTCCGTCCTTGGACTTGGCCTGCTCCTTAGTCGCCATCGATCACCACCTCCTCGCAGGGATTAGCCGGTGGGCCAGTATCGCACGCTCGTCCCGGCGGCCTGCTCCATTCCGGCGCGCTCAGGGCGGCCTCTGCTAGCCGCTTACCCGGTCGCGCCCTGTCGATGGCGCGGTCGCATCGAGCGCCGCCAGCAGGGAGCCCGCGTCGAAGGCTCCCTCGTGCAGCCGCCCATTGGTGAAGAAGCCCGGCGTGCCCGTCACGCCTCCGGCGATTCCCCCGTCCACGTCTCGCTGCACCCGTGGCGCATGGGCGGCGGATTCCAGCTCGGCCGCGATGCGGTCGGCGTCCAGCCCCAGCCCGGCTGCGGCCCGCAGCAGGTCGGGCACCTCCAGGCGGCCCCGCGCCTCGTACAGCCGGTCGTGCATGGGCCAGAAGGCCCCCTGCGAGGCCGCCGCCTCGGAGGCCTCCGCGGCTCCCTCGGCCAGCGGATGCACGTCGCGCAGGGGAAAGTGCCGGAAGGCGAAGCAGAGGCGGCCGCCCAGCTGCTCGCGCACCCGCTTCACGATCGGGTAGGCGGCGGCGCAGTAGGGGCACTGGAAGTCGCCGTACATGACCAGCTCGAGCTCGGCGGCGTCGTTCCCCTCGACGTGGTCCTCTGCGGACAGAGGCGGCGTCAGCTGGGGGTCGGGCATCGGTGGATCCTAGACTCGGGAGAGATGGGGCGGCGTTGAACGAGATCGAGGCCCTCATCATCCTGGTGGCCGCCGCCGCCGTCCTGGTCCGCCTGGCGGATCTGGTCTCGATCCCGTATCCGATCGTCCTGGTCCTCGCCGGTCTCGGCATCGGCTTTCTCCCAGGCGGCCCGGAGATCGAGCTCGAGCCTGAGGTCATCTTCCTGATCTTCCTGCCTCCCCTCCTCCAGGCTGCGGGGTATTACTCCTCGCCCCAGGAGCTCCGGGCGCAGCGCGGCCCGCTCGGCTGGCTGGTGCTGGGGCTGCCGCTGGCGACGATGACGACCGTGGGCGCGGTGGGCCAGGCCGTGATCCCGGGAATCGGATGGGGCGAAGGCCTGCTGCTAGGCGCGATCGTGTCGCCCAACGACCCGGTCTCCGCGATCGCGACCTTCGAGCGGGTCGGGATCACCGAGCGCGTGCGGGTGCTGGTCGAGGGGGAGACCATGATCAACGACGCTCCCTCGCTCGTCGCCTACAAGATGGCGCTGACCGCCGTCGTGGCCGGGACGCTGAGCGTGGGGGAGGCGAGTCTGGACCTGCTGATCGCCGTCGTCGGGGGGATCGCGATCGGCCTGGCCATCGCCTGGGGCGCGATCCATGCGATGAGGCGCCTGGACGACGTCCCACTGGCCGTCCTGATTTCGCTCCTCACCGCCTACGTCAGCTTCGCCCTGGCCGAGCAGATCGAGGCGTCCGGCGTGCTGGCGGTCGTCTCCGCCGGCCTCTACCTGGGCTGGTACGGCCACGACGCATTGGACGCCGAGACCCGCCTGAGCGCGCAGGCGTTCTGGGAGGCGCTGGTCTTCGCGCTCAACGCCATCCTCTTCATCCTGCTGGGCCTGCAGGCCCCCGACCTGCTCGAGCGCGTGGGTGAGCAGCTGGACGTGGGACAGATCGTCGGATACGGGCTGCTCGTTTCGACCGTCGTGATCGCGGTCCGGCTCGTGTGGCAGTTCATCCCCCCGGTCCTGGCCCGGGCGGTGCCGGCGTTCGGCGGGCTCAACACGGGAGACGACTGGCGCGAGCGGCTGCTGGTGGGCTGGAACGGCATGCGCGGCGCTGTCTCGCTGGCGGCCGCGCTCTCGCTGCCGCTGACGCTGGACGACGGCGGTGGGTTCCCGGAGCGCGATCTGATCCTGTACCTCACGGTCGCCGTCATCCTGGTGACGCTGATCGGCCAGGGGCTCACCCTGCCGCCGCTGATCAAGGCGCTCGGGCTCTCGCACACGAGGGCGTGGGCGCCCGACGAGGCGGTGGCCAGGCTGGCAGCTGCCCAGGCGGCGCTGGACCGGCTCGACGAGATCGAAGTCGAGCGCGAGGACGTCCCTGACGAGGTGGTCGAGCGCCTGCGCGATGTCTACCGGGCGCGGTTCGCGCGCTGCGTCGCCGAGATGCGGGGCGAGGCGGGCGGACACCCGTTGGAGGATCCCGCCGGCGCCCTGCGCGAGCTCCGCCGCGACCTGATCACGACCGAGCGCGCCGCTCTGCTGGAGCTCAGGGACGACGGCCGTCTCAAGCCCGACGTCCTGCGCCGCATCCAGCGCGAGCTTGATCTGGACGACGCCCGCTACGCCAACTGAGGGCACGCCGGCGGCTCAGCCGACCTCGAAGTGGGTGATCCGCTTGAAGTCACGGAGCCGTTCGTCTATCTCGTCCTGGGTCAGCGCCGCGACGCGTTCGGTGCCGAAGGCCTCGACGTTGAACGAGGCCAGGACCGATCCATAGGCCATCGCCTGGCGCAGGACCGCGTGGTCGAAGGGCGAGTCGCCGGCCGCCCTGCGCTTGTCGAGGTAGCCGAGGAAGCCGCCGGCGAAGCTGTCGCCCGCGCCCGTCGGGTCGCGAACGTCCTCCAGCAGGTATCCCGGGATCGCGAAGATCTCGTCCTGGCAGAACAGCGCGGCTCCATACTCGCCCCGCTTGGCCACCGCGACCCCGGGACCCATCCCCATCAGGCTGCGTGCGGCTCGCGCCAGGTTGGGTTCACCGGTCAGCATCCGCACCTCTGCGTCGTTCAGCAGGGCGCAGTCGACCTCGCCCATCACGTCGGTCAGGGCGTCGCGCTCGGTGTCGATCCAGAGGTTCATCGAGTCCAGGGCAGCGAAGCTGGTTCCGTTGCACTCGGCGCGCACGCGTCGCTGCAGGTCGGGCTGGATGTTGCCCAGGAACAGCATGTCGGCGTTGCGAGAGCCGTCCGAGAGCTTCGGGTCGAACTCGGCGAAGACGTTGAGCTGGGTGTCCTCGGTGTGCGCGACGTTCATGTCGTAGTCGTAGTGGCCTCGCCAGAAGAAGGTCTCGCCGCCCGGGACATGCTCGATGTCCTCGGTGACGATTCCGCGTCCCTGGAGAACGGAGCCCTGCCGGGGCCCGAAGTCGTCCCCGACCGGGCCGACCACGCGGACCTCGGTGAAGAAGCTGGCGGCCAGGCTGAAGTGCACGGCGGAGCCGCCCAGCATCCGCTCGCGCTCACCGAAGGGAGTGCGCACGGAGTCGAACGCGATTGATCCGACGACCGTCAAAGACATTTCGAGAGTCCCGTCGTTATGTTCAAGCGGTGAAGGCTATTCAGATAGAGGAGTTCGGCGGTCCGGAGCAGATGAAGGTGGCGGAACTGGCGGACCCCGAGCCGGCCGACGGCATGGTCGTGGTGGACGTGGCCCGGTCTGGGGTCAACTTCGCCGACACGCACGCGATCCGCAACGACTACCTGGCCGAGCAGGCCCTCCCGTTGGTTCCCGGCGGAGAGATAAGCGGAACGACTTCTGACGGCCGGCGCGTGGCGGCGATGCTGGGCGGGGGCGGCTACGCGCAGAAGGTGGCCGTGCCCGAGGCGTTTCTGGTGCCGGTTCCCGACGAGGTCAACGACGACGAGGCGGCCGGCCTGCTGCTGCAGGGCGTCACCGCGCACTGCCTGCTCCACCACTGCGCTCACGTGCGCGAGGGAGAGTCGGTGGTGATCGAGGCGGCCGCGGGGGGCACAGGCAGCCTGGCCGTACAGCTGGCCAAGCGCGCCGGAGCCAAGGTCATCGCGCTCGCCTCGAGCGATGAGAAGCGCAAGCTCGCCGAGCGGTTGGGCGCCGACGCCACCGCCGACTCACGCGCCGAGGACCTGACCGCCGAGATCATCGAGGCCAACGGCGGCGACAAGACCGACGTGGTCCTGCAAATGAGCGGCACCGGCTTCGAGGCGGAGCTGAAGGCCCTGGACACGCTGGGGCGGATCGTGGTCTTCGGCAACGCCGCCCGCCACCCCAACCAGGTCGAGACCAACTACCTGCTGCAGACCTCCAAGTCCGTGATCGGCTTCTGGCTGGTGCCTATGATCGTGAAGCGCCGCGACCTGGTCACGGCCGCGATCGGCGAGCTGCTGGGAGCGGTCGCCTCGGGCGAGCTCGAGGTCGTGATCGGCGGGGTCTATCCGCTGAGCGAAGCCGCTCGCGCCCATCAAGACCTGGCAGCGCGCCGCAGCACCGGGAAGCTGCTGCTCGACCCCTCCAAGTGAGCGACTCCGCCCAGAACAACGGCGAAACCGCCGTCGAGGAGGTCGACGCCGTGCAGGCCGACGCCACCGAGGAGGTCGAGACCAGCTTCGCCGAGCTGGGCCTGTCCAAGGAGCTGCTCCAGACGCTGGACGAGCTGGGCTACGAGAAGCCCACACCGATCCAGGCCAAGGCGATCCCGGAGCTGTTCGGCGGGCACGACGTGATCGGGCAGGCCCAGACCGGCAGCGGCAAGACGGCCGCCTTCGGCCTGCCGCTGCTCGACTACCTCGACCCGTCCAGCGAGGAGACCCAGGCGGTCGTGCTGACTCCGACCAGGGAGCTCTGCATCCAGGTGACGCAGGCGATGCGCGCCTACGCCGAGCACCTGGAGGGCGTCGAGGTCGTGGCCGTCTTCGGGGGCGCTCCCATCCGCGAGCAGCAGGCCCGTCTGCGGCACGGGGCCCAGGTGGTGGTCGCGACGGTCGGCCGGATGATGGACCTGATCTCGCGCCAGTCCCTTGTACTGACCTCGGCCCGCTACGTCGTCCTGGACGAGGCCGACGAGATGCTTGACCTGGGCTTCATCGAGGACGTCGAGAAGATCCTGCGGATGTGTCCGAGCGGACGCCAGACCCTGCTGTTCTCGGCGACGATGCCCGAGCCGGTCGCGCGGCTCGCCCAGACCTACATGTACGACCCCGTCACCATCCGCGTGACTCCCAGGAAGCTGACCGTTGACTCGGTCGAGCAGGCCTACGTGATGGTCGAACCCAAGGACAAGCTGCAGAGGGTCGTCGAGGTCCTGAAGGCCGAGGAGCCCGAGCAGGCGATCATCTTCTGCCGCACAAAGATTGGCGCCGCGAGGCTGGACCGGGCGCTGTCCGACAAGGGGCTGCGCGTGAAGGCCCTCCACGGCGACCTCAGCCAGGGCCAGCGCGACGGCGTGATGATCTCCTTCAAGGAGCACAAGGTGCCGCTGCTGGTCGCCACCGACATCGCCGCCCGCGGGCTCGACATAGAGCACGTCACCCACGTCATCAATTACGACCTCCCGAACAATCCCGAGATCTACGTGCACCGGATCGGGCGCACGGGGCGGGTGGGCCGGACCGGCAGAGCGATCACCTTCGCCACCGCCAAGCAGCGGGAGGACCTGAAGACGATCGAGCGCGTCGTCAAGGCCCCGATCGGTGAGTGGGAGCCGCCCGAGGAGCGGCTGGAGCACGCGCCACGCCCCCGCCGTCGCGAGAGGCCCGTCGAGCCGGACGACGACGGCACCGTGAAGCTGTTCGTGAACCGCGGCCGCCGCGGAGGCATCGAAGAGGAGGACCTGCGCTGGGCGATCACCGAGGGCGCGGTGATCCCGGAGGAAGCGATCGCGTCGGTCCGGGTCCTCGACAGGTTCTCGTTCGTCGAGCTCGAGGCCGGCGAGGCCGAGAAGGCGGTCGAGTTCCTGGACGGGACCAAGCTGAAGGGCAAGCAGATCCGCATGGAGGTCGCGCGCTCCTGAGCGAGTCCGGCCGGCTGTATCCGTGCCCGTCGCCGATCGAGGACTACGCGCTGATCGGCGACCTGCACACCGCCGCCCTGGTGGGGCGAGACGGCTCGATCGACTGGCTCTGCCTGCCACGCTTCGATTCCGGGGCTTCGTTCGCTGCGCTGTTGGGCGGTGAGCGTTTCGGCCGCTGGCTGCTCGCGCCCAAGGGGGAGGTGGTGGGCGTCAATCGCCGCTACCGGGACGGCACGCTGGTCCTCGAGACCGACTTCGCGACCGCCTCGGGAGCGGTCCGGGTGGTGGACTGCATGCCCTTGAAGGGCCACGGCCGCACGGTGGTCCGCGCCGTCGAGGGGCTGAGCGGCGAGGTCGAGATGCGGATGGAGCTGGTGATCCGCTTCGACTACGGAGCGACGATCCCCTGGGTCCAGAGCGACGAGGAGGAGATGCTCGCCGTGGCCGGCCCCGATGCGCTTTACCTGCGGACCGAGGTCGAGGTCCACGGCGAGCAGCTGAGGACGGTGGCGGACTTCACGGTCCGAGAGGGCGAGGACATCCCGTTCACCCTCACCTGGAACCCATCTCACCAGGAGGCGCCGGACGCCATGGACGGGCTCTGGGCCATTCGCCACACCGAGCGGTGGTGGAGGGAGTGGAGCGGCACCTGCGCGTTCACGGGGGAGTACGCAGATGAGGTCCTGCGCTCGCTGATCGTGCTGAAGGCGCTCACCTACCGCCCCACGGGGGGCATCGTCGCCGCGCCGACGACCTCGCTGCCCGAGGCGATCGGCGGCGAGCGCAACTGGGACTACCGCTACTGCTGGCTCCGCGACGCAGTTCTGACGCTCGACGCGCTGATGCTGGGCGGGTTCAGCCAGGAGGCACTCGCCTTCGGCGGGTGGGTCCTGCGGGCGACTGCGTCGCATCCCTCGCAAACCCAGGTCCTCTACGGGGTCGCGGGCGAGCGTCGCTTGCACGAGTACGAGCTCGACCACCTGCCCGGTTACGAGGGATCGAAGCCAGTGCGGGTTGGAAACGCAGCGGCCGACCAATTCCAGCTCGATGTCTTCGGCGAGCTGCTGGACGCGGCCTACCGCGGCCGCGACCTGACCGGCCAGCTCGCCGCGAGCGGATGGGAGCGACAGATCGCGCTGCTCGACTATCTCGAGGAGGTCTGGCGAGAGCCCGATGAGGGGATCTGGGAGGTTCGCGGTCCACGTCGCCAGTTCACCCACTCCAAGGTGATGGCGTGGGTCGGCTTCGACCGGGCGGTCAAGACCGTCGAGAACCAGGGGGCTCCGGGGGACGCCGACCGTTGGCGCCGCGTCCGCGACGAGATCCACGAGCAGGTCTGCGAGGAGGGCTACGACGCCGAGCGAAACACATTCACCCAGTACTACGGCTCGAAGGACCTGGACGCGGCGACCCTGTTGATCCCCGCGGTGGGCTTCCTCCCCCCCGACGACGCGCGCGTGATCGGGACGATCGACGCGATCCAGTCCGAGCTGGCGGCGGATGGCTGGGTGCGCCGGTACTCGACCGGCGAGGGCACCGACGATGTGGACGGGCTGCGGGGCGAGGAGGGAGCGTTCCTGCCGTGCTCCTTCTGGCTGGCCGACGCCCTGGCCATGGCCGGACGCCGGGACGAGGCCCGCGACCTGTTCGAGCGGCTGCTGGGCCTGACCAACGACGTCGGCTTGATCTCAGAGGAGTACGACACCGAGCGCGGACGCCTGATCGGAAACTTCCCCCAGGCTTTCACGCACCTGGCGCTCATCAACACCGCTTCTCTCCTGGGCGGCGCGAAGTCGATGAGCCGCCCCACGGGCCTGGACGGCCCGCACGGGCACGTCGTCTAGGTCAACTCTTCGATCCGCGAGATCAGCTCGTCCCACTCGAACGGCTTCGGGACGACGCCGCTGGCTCCGATGGCGATCATCCGCTCGGGCTCCTGGGCGTCCAGGTGGGCGGAGATGATCAGAACCGGAATCTCGCACCCCTCCGCACGGATTTTCTTCAGCGCGTCCACGCCCGAGAGGTTGGGCATCATCGCGTCGAGCAGGATCACGTCCGGGGCGGCTCCTCCATCGATCGACTCGATCGCTTCCACCACCTGGACTCCGTCGGTGGCGGTGCTCACCTCGTATCCGGTTGCCTCGAGCCGGCGCTGCAGCATCAGCAGCACGGTCTCGGAGTCGTCGGCGACCAGCAGGCGCGTCATGCCGGGGTCTCGGCCGCGCTCGGGCGCCCATTGCCCGGCTGCTCCGCGGGCGGACGACCTTCCGAGTCGCTGGCGATCGGCAACACGAACCTGAAGGTAGCGCCCTTGCCCGGCTTTGAGTCGGCGGAGATCGATCCTCCGTGCAGGTCCACCAGCGACTTCGCGATCGCCAGCCCGAGGCCGGTGCCGCCGACGGCCTGGGTCTCGCCGCTCTGGGCGCGCCAGAAGCGCTCGAAGACGTGCTCCAGCTCCTCGGGCTCCAGGCCGGGGCCGTCGTCGATGACCGCGAACTCGACGCGGCGGCCGACCTGCTGCGCGTTCAGGCGCACCTGCGCTCCCTCCTGGGCGTACTTGTTCGCGTTGCTCAGCAGGTTCGAGAGCACCTGGGCGATGCGGTCGGAGTCGGCTTCGACGTCCGGCACGTCCTTCTCCACGCTGACGGTGAGCTGCTGAGCCTTCTCCTCGAAGTTCGGACGCATGTGCCGCCCCACCCGCTGGGCGAGCGGCTTGACCGCCGTCGGCTCCGCGTCGATGCGCAGCTTGCCGGCGTCGCTGCGGGCCAGGTCGAGCAGGTCGTTGATCATCTTCTGGAGTTGGCCCGCGCTGTCGGCGATGATGTCCGCCGCCTCCAACTGGCTCGCGGACAGCCCCTTGGACTCCGACGTCAGCATCTCCGCGAACCCCTTGACCACGGTGACGGGGGTCCTCAGCTCGTGCGAGACGGTGAGGACGAAGTCGTCCTTCATCCGCTCGATCCGGTCTCGCTCGCGCGCGTCCCTCTCCAGCGAGGTCGCCATCTCGTTGAACGCCTGACCGAGGGTCGCGATCTCCACCGGCCCGCCGACCTCGACCCGCGTCTCCAGGTCTCCTCCCGCCAGGCGGCGCGCACCGTCCACAAGGCGGGCGAGCGGCGCGCGCATCGAGTTGATCAGGCCCGAGAACAGGATCAGCGCGGCCAGCAGGGCACCGGCGAGCCCGAACGCCACCAGGATCGTCGTGTCGCGCGTGTCGGTGCGGGCGTCATCGCGCACCTCGTCGCGCGCGGAGCGGACCGAGGTTCCGAGCTCCTCGGCGCTCGCGCTGACCCTGCGGGTCAGCCGGCGCTCGAGTGAGGCCGGCGGCGCCCGCCCGCGCAGCCTCGGCGCGGCCACGGCCTCGCGCCACTCGCCCTCGCTTGCGGTCAGGCGCCGCAGCCTGCGGGCGATCTCGGTGTCTCCTTCGGTCAAGGACGACGCTCGGTCGGCTGAGCCGTCGAACACGTCCGCGGCCGCGTTGAACTCCCGCGCGTCAGGCGGCCCGCCCGAGGCGACCGGCATGATGGCGGACTGCTCCAGCACGAAGCTCGAGTTGAGCCGCTCGGCTTCGAGCTCGAGCTGGAAGTACCGGCTCGTGTCGTCCTCGAAGTCGACCCGGATCTGGAAGAGCCGGCCGACGCCGATCAGGGAGACGGCCAGCAGCAGCGTGAACAGGATCAGGAACCCGATCCGGAGCCGCGCGGTCAGGGAGGGGTTGAAGTTCATCGCGGTGGCCGTCTTCGGCTTACACTACTCGCACTAGTAATTATGGGTAACGGATTGCTCGCGCAATGGCGGCGGGGGGTTGTGGCGCGCGGCCTCGCCGCGGCGGCGCTCGTCTCCGTGCCCGTCGTGGTCGCGGCGGCCATCGGCTTCGAGACAAGTCTGGGCGGTCTCGCGGACGGCCTCGCCTCCGGGTTGGGCGGGCCCGATGACTCGCAGCCCGCGGCCGACGGCAGCACCGGCGGGGGATCGGACTCCGGCGGCGGTGGATCGGCGCTGCCGATCGGAGGCGGCGACGGCGGGGGGACGTCCGGCGGCGGCACCGTCGGCGGCGCCGTCAACGACGTGGTAGGCGGCGTCAACGACACGCTCAACGACACCGTGAAGGGCGTGGACGACACCGTCGGCGGCCTCCTCGGAGGCAACCGGGACTAGGGCCGGACGGCGGGCGGGACCGCGACGCCGGTCAGCTCGTTCAGCCTCGCGATCGTCGTCTCGGGCTCGCGGTGGCGGATCGCGGTCATCCCGGCCGCCTCTGCGCCTTCGCAGTTCTCCCGCAGGTCGTCAACGAACACGCAGGCGGCCGGCGGCGCGCCGATCCGCTCCGCCGCCAGCACGTATATCTCGCGCTGAGGCTTGTGCAGGCGGACCTCGGCCGAGATCACGACGTCATCGAAGAGCTCGGCCAGCAGCTCGCGGTCGTAGTGGTCCACGCTCCAGGAGTTGGAAACCAGCCCGGTCCGCAGGCCCCCGGCGCGCATCGCCCTGACCGCCTGGAGCATCCTCTCCAGCGGGCGCACGCCGGCGAACATGCTGTCGATCAGGCGCTCGTGGTTCTCCAGCCCCAGGCGGTCGCCGAACTTCGCCTCGAATTCCGACTCGCTCACTTCCCCTCTCTCCAGGCCGCGCAGGTCCGCGAGCGCCTGTGGGTCGGTGCGGAACAGTTTCTTGACCGTGTCGGGGTCCAGCCCCTCGTCTCGGCAGAAGGCCGAGAAGCTGTCCCACACAGGGGTGGTCAGCACGCCCCCGAAGTCGAACAGGACTGCCCTGTAGCCGCCGCCGCCGTCCCGGTCAGTCGCCATATGCTGCCGCCATGGCCGAGCAGGCTAATGAGGCGGCCCGGGAGGCGGAAGCCCAGGAGGGCATCGACCGAGACGGGCTCGACGGGTGGTTCAGGGCGAACGTCCCGGGAGCGAAGCCACCGCTGGCCTTCGACCGGATCTCGGGAGGGCGCTCGAACCTGACCTTCCGGGTCACCGACTCGGCCGGCGGTGCCTGGGCCCTGCGCCGGCCGCCGCTGGGAGAGCGCCTCGGTTCGGCACACGACATGGGACGAGAGCACCGGGTCATCTCGGCCCTGCAGGACACCCCCGTCCCCGTCCCTCCCGTGATCGGGCTCTGCGACGACGAGTCGGTGAACGATGCACCTTTCTATGTGATGGGCTTCGTCGAAGGTCCGATCCTGCGCTCGGCGCATGACGCCGGCGAGTTTCCCCAGAGCGACCGCCGCGCCATAGGCGAGCGGGTCGTGGACACGCTCGTCCAGATCCACGACGTTGATCCCGACGCGGTCGGGCTCGGCGAGCTCGGACGCAAGGAGGCCTACGTCGAGCGCCAGCTGAAGCGCTGGCACGGCCAGTGGCAGAAGTCCAAGACACGCGAGCTCGGGCTCGTCGACGACGTTCACCGCCGCCTGTCCGAGAGCATCCCCGACCAGGGCCCCGCGACCATCGTTCACGGCGATTACCGTCTGGACAACATGATCCTGGCCCCCTCGGGCGAGGTCGTGGCCGTGGTGGACTGGGAGCTGTGCACGCTGGGCGACCCGCTCGCCGACGTCGGCCTGCTCCTCGTCTACTGGTCGGAGCCGGGCGACGAGTTCATGCCGCTGTTCGCACCCGCAACGAGCGCGCCCGGGTTCCCGTCGCGAGAGAACGTCAAGGCCCGTTACGCCGAGCGCTCCGGCCGCGACCTCTCCCAGGTGGACTTCTTCGTAGCGCTCGGCTACTGGAAGCTGGCGATCATCCTCGAGGGGGTCTATGCGCGCTACTCGGGCGGCCAGTACGGCAGGACCGACGAGGGCTTCGAGGAGTTCGCGAAGATCGTCGAGCGGCTCGCCCAGGCCGCCGACGAGGCCGCGAGCAGGATGGGCTAGGCGCCTGGCCCGGGCGCCGCGGCGACCCTGGGCTCGGACTCGGCGCCCGCGGTGGCGCCGTTGCTTCCGCCCTGGGCCTTCGCGGCCTCTGCACGCTTGGCCGCGCGGTTCAGCTCGCGCCGGGCGATGACCATCTTGTGGACCTCGTCCGGACCGTCGGCGACCTTCAGCATGCGGCTGAAGCGCCAGAAGCCCGCCAGTGGGGTGTCGTCGGACATCCCGAGTGAGCCGTGGACCTGGATCGCACGGTCGAGCACGTCCATGACCATGTTCGCGGCCACCACCTTGATCTGGCTGATCGCCTGGCGGGCGCGGCGCTTGCCCTCGGTGTCCATCAGCCAGGCGGCGTATAGGGTGAGCAGGCGGGCTTGGTCTACCTCCATCCGGCTCTTGGCGATCATGTCCTGGACGAACTGCTTGTCGGCGAGCGGCCCGCCGAAGGCCTCCCGGGTGTTGGCGCGGTCGCACATCATCTCGATCGCGCGCTCCGCCGTGCCGATGGCCCGCATGCAGTGGTGGATGCGTCCGGGCCCCAGGCGGTCCTGGGCGATCACGAACCCGGCTCCGCGCTCTCCGAGCAGATTAGACGCGGGGACGCGGCATTCCTCGTAGCGGACCTCGCAGTGGCCGGGGCCGCCGTCGTGCCCCATGACCGAGACCGGGCGGACCAGATTGAATCCCGGATTGTCGATTGGGACGATGATCATGCTTGCCCGCGTGTAGGGCGCCGCGTCGGGATCGGTGACGACCATGGCGATCGCGAACTTGGCCCCCACGGCCCCCGAGGTGAACCACTTGTGCCCGTTGATCACCCACTCCGAGCCATCGAGGGCCGCGCGGGTCTGGAGGGTGGTGGGGTCGGAGCCGGAGACCTCGGGCTCGGTCATCGAGAAGCAGCTGCGGGCGGTCCCCTCCAGCAGCGGCGCGAGGAACTCATCCTTCTGCTCGGGGGTGCCGTGGTCGATCAGGATCTCGGCGTTGCCCGTGTCGGGCGCGGCGCAGTTGAAGGACATCGGGGCGGCGACGGGGCTGCGGCCCATCTGCTCGCAGAGCATCCCGTACTCCCAGTTCGTCAGGCCGGCGCCGTGCTCCTCGTCGGCGATGAAGAGGTTCCAGAGCCCCTGCTCGCGCGCCTTCGCCCGCATCTCGACCAGTATCTGCGGGTACGGGACCCCCGGCTTGACTTCGTCGTCGAGCGCCGCGTGGACGGCGAGCTCCTGCGGGTACACGTACTCGGCCATGAAGGCCTCGATCCGCTCCAGCAGGGACTCGACGGCGGGGCTCGGCTTGAAGTCCATTCGTGCGTTCCTCTCTGACTCGCTTGCAGCAGAGCTTATGGCCTGCCGCTCACCTGTCCTGTTCGGCGCCGCGCACCCGGTAGCGCGTGAACAGCTCCCCCTGGGACTCCAGAAGCCACTCCAGATCAAGCCCGACCACGTCGGGCAACGGCGCGGTCAGGATCGAGCGCTCCTCGCGCCCGGCGAGCTTGGGGGCGATCGTCAGGAAGAGCTCGTCCACCAGCCCTCTGGCCTGGAGCTCCCCGTGGATGGTCGGTCCGCCCTCGCACAGGACGCTGCGGATGCCGCGCTCGCGCAGCAACCAGCCGAGCACGTCGGCCAGGTCCACGCCGTCGGGTCGGCGCACGCACGTGACCGGGGTGGCCGTCTCGGGCGGCTCCGCGTCCGACTGGGTGAAGACGACCACCCTTCCGCCGCCGTTGGTGAAGAGCGACGCGTCCCAGGGAAGATCCATGCCGCGAGTGACCAGGACCCCAAGCGGATCGTGCGACAGCAGGGTCCGCTCGCGGTACGCGCGCAGCGCCGGGTCCGAGACCATCCGCCCGTAGCGTTCGATCCGCATCGTCCCGGCCCCGATCATCACGGCGTCCACGCGGGTACGGAGGCGCTGGAGCATCTCCATGTCGGTGCGAGTGCCGATAGGGCCCGACCGCCCGTCGATCGTGGCGCGCCCGTCCACGGTGCTCGCGAAGTTCATCAGGACATATGGGCGGTCCGGGTGCGCGAGCTCCTTCAGCTCGAGCTGGGCGAGTTGCTCGGCGACGGTCGTCGTAACGAGGTCAGGGAGCAAGCGCCGCACCCGGCGGGTCTCGCCGGGGATGCGGGACTCCCTGTAAGGGTCCGCAACCTCGCTGGTTCCGGAGTCCGCGCTCATGACCCTGCTTCCATCTCTCCCAGGTGCTCGATGTTCGCGCGGTCGTCGGACTCCGTACTCGGCTCGCCCGCGAACCAGGCGTCTAGGATCTCGCCCAACTCGGCTTCCGAGGTCGAACGCAGGCTGATCGCCAGAGCGTTCGCGTCGTTCCACTTGCGCGCTCCCCCGGCCGTCTGCGCGTCCAGGCAGAGCGCGGCACGGACTCCCGTCACCTTGTTCGCCGCGATCGAGGCCCCGGTGCCCGTCCAGCAGCAGACGATCGCCTGGTCGGCTCGGCCGTCGGCGACGTCGCGGGCGGCGGCCTCGCTGGCCCACGCCCAGTCGTCGCGCTCGTCATCCGAGAGCGCCCCATGGGGCACCGGCTCGTGACCGCGCCTGCGCAACTCCTCGAGCACGGCCTCCGCCACGCCCGTCCACTCGTCAGCCGCCACCGCGATCCGCATGACCCACAGCGTATTCGCCGCCAGCCAGCCCGGCGCGGTGCGGTGCTGCGGCTAGTACCGCTCCCAGCGCGGGAAGCCGCGGCCCGCGAACTCCTGGATGCGTGGCGCGTCATCCGCAAAGCGGCGCGTCAGGTCGGACTTGATCTCGCTGGTCAGCTCCGGCTTCGGCGCCTCGGGGGCGGCGGGGTCGTGAACGACCTTCTCGACCATCCAGCGCATCCGTTCGGGGAGCCGGTCGAAGTTGCGGTCGAACGACTTGAATCCGGGCAGCTTCACGAGCTTCTCCATCAACTGGTACTGGCCCGACTCCTTGGCCGTGGAGCGCTCCCACTCGCGCTCGAACTGCTCAGAGGTGAAGTCGAGATCGACCCCGGCGAACTCGAACGCCCGCCGCATCGTCTCCTCGCGTTCGGCCTGGAGCTCCTCCTGGGCGATCACGCAGATCTTTTCGGGGCCGAAGCGCTCCAGGTAGGGCTGGAGCTGCATCCAGTACATCGAGCGCGTGACGTAGGTCTGGTCCTCGCGCGTGAGGACGTCCTCCATCGAGCGGGTCTCGTAGCCCGCGCCCGTGGCGTGGCGCCAGTGGGAGAGGATGCGGCTGATCGGGTCGCGGACCATGTAGATCAGCCTCGCGTCGGGAAGGTTGTCGTGGATGCGCGCCGCGACTCCGTGATAGCGCGGAAGGTTCGTGTAGTGCGGCGAGGACTCGCCGCGGACGGGAAAGCGGCCGTCGAAGCGGCCCTCGTACCAGGGGATGCCCAGATCCCAGTTCAGCTCCCTGACGAAAAAGTTGAGCTCCTTCGGCTTGGACATGTGGATCTCCGGGTGGAGCCCCAGATAGTGGTGGATGCTCGTGGTGCCGCACTTCAGCCCGCCGATGATGATCAGGTTCGGCATCGCCGCATGGCGGCGCCGGCGGCGCGGCACGTTGCCCATCCGTTTGCGGTCGGTCGCGTAGCGCTCGCGCGCGCGATCGCACATCGCTTCGTCGGCGGGGTCGTGGACCGTGCCTGTGGCCGGGGGCGGCGAGGGGACAGGACGGCGAGCCCGGCCCGCCTGTTGGGTCGTCGCCATGAAGGGCGACAGTGTAGGGCCAGGGGATCGCTTGGCACCTATCCGACGGCGCACCGGGTTCTCGCAATAGGCTGGTCGCGCATGGATGTCTTCCGCACCCCGGACGAGCGGTTCCAGGGGCTTCCCGGGTACGACTTCGAGCCGAATTACGCCGAGGTGGACGGACTGCGCCTGCATTACATAGACGAGGGGCCGAGCGAGGGCCGGCCGGTCATCTGCTTCCACGGTGAGCCGACCTGGGCCTACCTGTACCGGAAGATGCTGCCGCCCCTCACGGGCGCCGCCTACCGCGTCGTCTGCGCGGACTTCCCGGGGTTCGGGCGCTCGGACAAGCCGACAGACCGCGCCTGGTACACGTACGACCGCCACGTCGAGCACGTGTCCGAGGTCCTCGGTGGACTGGACCTGAGCGACGCCGTCGTCGTGGTCCAGGACTGGGGAGGGCCGATCGGCCTGCGTTGGGCCGTCGAGAACGCCGATCGGGTCGGAGCGCTAGTGATCCTGAACACGGGCATCTTCACCGGCCGCGTCTCGAAGGGGTTCCTGGCGTGGCGGGAGTTCGCCGAGAAGAACCCGGACCTGCCCGTCGGCATGGTCATGCGGGGGGCGACGACCAGCACGCTGACCGACGAGGTCGTCGCCGCATACGAGGCGCCCTTTCCGGCCACCGAGTCCAAGGCCGGAGCGGCCCAGTTCCCCCTGCTCGTCCCGATCGCCGATGACGCAGCCGGCGCGGCCGAGATGCGCGAGGTCGCGGATGAACTCGGCCGCTGGGACAAGCCGGTGCTGCTCGCGTTCTCGGACACGGATCCCGTCTTCCCCTATCCGAAGGCCGGGGAGCGCTTCATCGAGCTGATCCCGACGGCCACGGAGCAGGTCAGGATCGAGGGCGCGGCCCACTTCCTCCAGGAGGACAGCGGCGAGGAGATCGCACGGGAGATGCTGCGGTTCATGGGATCCGGGGGCGCCGCCTGATCGCGGTCCATGAGCTCTAGGCGCAGCCCGGGCGAGGCGATCGAGCGCCTTCCATGGCGAGGGTCGAGCGCCGAGCGCCCGCCTCTCCCAGTCCCACCAGAGCCGATGAGCATGCGCAGATGGGGGCGCTGGCGAAAGCGCTGGCGGTATGTGGGCGCCTACGACGAGCGCTTCATGCTCTGCGCGGCCTCGGTCCGGATAGGACCCGTCGGCGAGACGTTCTGGGCGGTCTGGGACCGTCGGGAGCGCTCACTGCGGGAGCGCACGATCCCGGCGGTGCCGCTGTTGCGTCCTCAGGTCGAGTTGTCGGGCGCTCACGTGCGAGTCCGCTCACGCGCGGTCGACGTCGATCTGACGATGGGGGAGGGCGAGGCCATCGAGTGCGCCTGCCGCGCCGGAGACGACGCGTACACATGGACGCGCAAGCTCTGTGGCGTCAGCGCGGAGGGCACGATCAGGATCGGCGATGTCCGTGAGCGCTTCCACGGGACCGCCGTGGACGACCAGTCCGCCGGCTACCACGACCGCCGGACCTCCTGGCTGTGGTCGGCCGGGGTGGGACAGGCGAGGGACGGCCGGCGGCTTGCCTGGAACCTGGTGACGGGGATCAACGATCCGGACCAGAACAGCGAACGCGCGATCTGGGTGGACGGAGTCCCGGTCGAGCCCGGCCCGGTCAGCTTCCGCGGCCTCGACGCGATCCGTTTCGGCGATGGCAGCGAGTTGACCTTTGAGTCCGAGGCCGGACGCAGGCGGACCGAGGGCGTGCCGCTGCTGATCCACTCGCGCTACGAGGCTCCGTTCGGGTCCTTCGCCGGCAGGCTCGAGGGCGGCCTGGAGCTGTCGGCCGGCCTCGGCGTGATGGAGCGCCATGATGCCCTCTGGTAGGCGCAGGCCCCTTCGGTCCCTGAGGCGGGCGGATTGGAAGCAGGTCGTGGAGGCGGTCTACCGGCGATTCGACGAGGTCGCGCTCACCGACAGCGCCGCGGCGCTCGCCTATTACGGGTTCCTCTCGCTGCTCCCCGCGCTGATCGTCGCGATCGCCCTGCTTGCGCTGCTCGGCAACTACCCCGAGACCTATCAGAGCATCATCGACACCCTGCGCGACGCCGCTCCAGGGTCTGCGGTTGATGCCGTCGATGGCGCGCTGAGGAACGTGCTGCAGAGCGGCGGAGCATCAGGACTGCTCGGGATAGGCCTGCTGTTCGCATTCATCGGTGCCTCCGGCGCGGTTGGCGCATCGATTCGGGCACTCGAGCGGATCAACCAGACGCGCACGTCAGCGTCCTTCGTCCGCAGCAACCTCACCCGGCTGTGGCTGACTCTGGCCCTGATGGCCCTGTTCCTGATTGCGTTCACGGCGCTGCTGCTGGCCGGTCCGCTGTTCGGGGCGATCTCCGACGCTGCGGGGATGGGGGACGGTGGGCGGACCGCGGTTGCCCTGCTGCGGTACCCGATCGGCCTGACGGCACTGTTGAGCGCGCTCCTCCTGCTCTACACACTGGGGCCCGCGGGAACCCGGCGGCGCGTCATCGACCATCTTCCCGGCGCGCTCCTGGCCGCGCTGCTCGGGGCGCTCGCTTCGATGATCTTCTCTTTCTACGTGGACAACTTCGGCAGCTACGACAAGACCTACGGGACCCTCGGGGCCGTGATCGTCCTGCTGGTCTGGATCTACGTCGCCGCCATGGCGATGCTGGTCGGCGCGCTCGCCAACCGCGAGCTCCTGCGCGTGCGGCAGGCCCGATAGCACCGTGGCTATCTTGGCCGCGTGAGCGCTCCTTCGCTCGGGTTCGACGCGAGCTCATCGTTCGACCGCTTCCTGCGGGGCGCGGACGAGTTCTTCGACAGGCTCGGCGACATCGGCTGGGTCGCGATGTCGGTCGCGCTCGCCTTCTACCTTGCTCACCTGCTCGCTCGCACCCGGGCGTGGCAGAACGTTCTGCGCGCCGCGTACCCCAGGACGGAGGTGGCTTACTCGAAGGTGACCGCCTCCTACCTGGCCGGCGCCGGGCTGAACAGCTTCATCCCGGCGCGTGTCGGCGACGCCGTCAAGATCTTTCTCGCGAAGAAATCGATCCGCGGCTCGTCCTATCCGGCCATCACGTCGTCGTTCTTCGTCCAGTCGGTCTTCGACACCAGCGCCGGGGTCCTCGTCTTCCTCTACGCGGTGACTCAGGGCCTGCTGCCCGCAGCGCCGGAGCTGCCCGACCTGCCCGCGTTCGAGATCTCCTTCTGGGCGGAGAACCCCGACCTGCTGATCTTCTTCCTGACGGCGCTGGCCATCGCGGTCATCGTCCTGTTCGCGGTGCTGGCGCGCCGGGCCGAGGAGTTCTGGGAGCGCATCAAGCAGGGGGTCGTCGTCCTCACCGACATCCGGCGGTATCTGCGGGAGGTCGCCCTCTGGCAGGGGGCCGGCTGGGTGATGCGGTTCTTCTCGTTCTGGTTCTTCCTCGAGGCGTTCCACATCGGCGGCTCCTTCGAGAACGTGATGATCGTGATGAGTGTCCAGGCGGTCGCGACGCTGCTCCCCTTCACCCCGGGCGGAGCCGGCGCCCAGCAGGCGCTGCTGGTCGCGACCCTGGTCGGCCCGGGGCCGGTCGCGGTCCTGACCTATTCGGTGGGACAGCAGATCGCGGTCGCCGTCTGGGCTGCCCTCCTGGGATTCGTGGCGCTGGGATTCGTGTTCCGGACGCTCGATTGGCGCGGCCTGATCCGGGATGCGAGCGACGAGGCCGAGGACCATCGCCGCGGCGAGGAGTCCCGGGAGGAGCGCGGCGAAAGCGCCGAAGCGGCCCGGCAGAGACAGCGCTCTCAACCCGGGTAGGCGGACTCGATCCGCCAGCGCCACGGGGGCTGCTCGCTGGGCGCGAAGCGGTGGTGGTTTCGCCCGGCCAGCAGCTCCAGGGGCACGAGCGCCGGGTCGTCGCGGAGGTCGAGCCGTATGGCCGATGCCGCGGCGACGTCCGCCGGTCCCCCGGTATGCAGGGATGACGCCCATCCGAGCGTGGGCCGGTAGGCCCAGTAGGTCACGCGGACCCCGTTGTCCGTCGTCCGCAGGTCCTCGACGGAGGTGAAAAGCGTCACCCGCCTGCCGGCTGCCGTCAGGCCCGGCCGGTCCCCAGGGCGCGCGCACCCGTTCGTCCGGCAGAGCCGGAAGTCGACGGGCAGAAGGCCGCGGTCATCGAGTGCGCCGAGCGGCGGCGCGAGGTGGCGGACGAGCTTGCCCACCGGGAATCCGTACGCGAGCGCCAGCGGATTGCGCCCGCAAGGGACCGGATGGCGCGGAGCGCAGGCGAGGCGCCGGGCGATCGAGCCGCCGAGGCGGCGCGCGGAGTCACCGGGCGGGTTGGCGGCGACCAGAGCGACCGCGGCGCCCAGGATCAGCGCGATCAGCGCAGCGAGGCCGACGTGCTCGACCGTTGCCGATCCGCGCTCGCTTACCGCCATCGGCCGAGCCTCCCGCGCTCGTTGTGACCGAGGGCGCGCCGATCGTCACCTATGATCGGAGCATGGAAGCCGGAGGATTCGGAGGGCTGTTCGGAGATCCCGAGGAGATGCGCCGCCGTATGGAGGACCTCGCCGAGCAGATGCAGAGCTCGCAGAAGGTCGCCTTCGCCGATCAGGCGATCAAGCTCGCAGTGGACATGACCGTCGCGGCGATCAACTCGATCGACCTGCGCGGATCCAGCGACGAGCAGGCCACCCAGGTCCGCGATGCGATCCGCATCATCTTTCCCGAGGCCGTGACCCTGGTCCGGGAGGCCCGCGAGGGCCTGGCTTAGGGACCGGGCGGCCGTGGCGCTGCCTGGCCCCTCGGTCTCGAGCACGGCGCTCGTCACCGGCGCTTCGTCGGGTATCGGCGCGGTGATCGCGCGCGAGCTGGCCGCACGGGGGCACTCGGTCACCCTGGTCGCGCGGCGGGAGGAGCGCCTGCGCAGCCTGGCCTCCGAGATCGAGTCCGAGCACGGCGTCACCGCGACCGCCCTCGCCTGCGACCTGGCCGCTCAGGAGTCCAGGAACGGCCTGGAGTCCGAAATTCGTGGACTGGGCCGCAGCGTCGAAGTCCTGGTCAACAACGCGGGCTTTGGGTCGCGGGGGCAGTTCGTGTCGAACGATCCCGGCCGAATGCGCGACATGGTCCGCCTGAACGTCGAGGCGGTCGTGGACATGACGAGCCGCTTTCTGCCCTCCATGGCGGGCCGCGGGCGTGGCGCGGTGGTGAACGTCGCATCGCTTGCGGCGTTCCAGCCGCTGCCGGGCTCTGCCATCTATGCTGCTTCGAAGTCCTTCGTGCTCTCGTTCAGCGAGGCGATCCACACCGAGCTGCGGGGCAGCGGAGTCACCGTCACGGCGGTCTGCCCCGGCCCCGTCAAGACCGAGTTCGTCCAGGCCGCCGGGATGGCCGGCGTCGAGCACGACACCCCGGATCTGATCTGGATGAGCGCCGAGGAGGTGGGCAGGCAGGCCGTGACCGGCACCGAGCAGGGCAAGCGGGTGGTCGTCCCCGGGACGCTCAACCGAGCGCAGTCCCTGCTGGGCCAGCACACCCCGCGGGCCCTGGGCCTGCCCATCTTCGGCCGGATCTGGGAGTCAGCCACCTCGAGGGGCTCGCTGGAACCCTGATGCGGGCGCTCGCCACCCGCGGCGTCGAGCTGGCATGGGAGGAGCAGGGCGAGGGAGCGCCCGTCGTCCTGGTCCATGAGACCGCGACAGCGTCACCGGCCTGGCTGCCGGTGGCGGAGCGTGTGGCCGAGGGGGCGCGCTCGATTCGCTACGACAGGCGCGGATGGGGAAGCTCGACGG
>JAJTCK010000138.1 GCA_021323175.1 Solirubrobacterales bacterium
AGCTCGACGTCGAACCATCCGATCTCGGGACCTGGCATGCGGCGCACCGATCCGCCCGTGGCCTCGGCCAGCAGTTGGGCGCCCAAACACGTGGCCAGGATCGGCGTACCCGCCTCGAAGAGCTCCCGGACCATCCCCTTCTGGGTGCGCAGCCAGGGGTGTCCGTCCTCCTGGTCGGAGTGCATGGCGCCGCCGAACACGAAGATCGCGTCGTAGCCGGCCGGATCCGCCGGGGGCCCGTCGCCCTCCGGCACGAGCCACTCGTCCACCTCGATCCCGCGCGCTCGAGCGGCTTCCCCGAACACGCCGGGCCCGCAGTCGGCCTGGTAGAGGAGCGCCAGGATGCCCATGCGCGGGAGCGTAGCTTCCGCGCGATCCGTGAATCCCACTCGCTGCGCGTTTTTGCCAATCAGGCGCGGGCAGCCGGCGGCGGTTGTGGCTTCGGGTGGTGAGGGACGCCCTTGAGCCGCAGCTTCAGCCCGTTCCAGTAGATGCGCGCGATCGTCGCCGGCACGGCCGGTGGGTAGCGCAGCAGAACGCGGGTCATCGCCGGCCGGTGGGTAGCGCAGCAGAACGCGGGTCATCGCCGCCCGGCTCAGCTCCCGCCGTCGCAAGGCCAAGCCGGCCTCGAAGACCGTCCGCCCGCCGTCACGGTTGACGATCCCGATCCCGATCGAGTCGCCCGGGCCGGTGACGGAGAGCTCATAGGACTGGTCCATGGGGTGAAAGGGCGAGACGTGCAGCCGCTTGCCGAAGCTCGCCCGGACCGGGCCCTCTCCGTCGCCGCCACGGACGACGTACGCGTGACGCTCGCCCCACGGGGTGTTCGTGACCTCGGCGATCACCGCGGCGGGCCGCTCCCCGGAACGATCGAAGAGGAAGAGGAAGCTGACGGGGTTGAAGCCGGCGCCCAGAACACGCGGCATGCTCAGCAGGCGCACCGGTCCCTCGGGGGCGGCGCCGAGGCGGCGCTCGGTCAGCGAGCGGGCGCGCTCGGCGAGTGCAGCCGCGGACGCGACGGGGGCGGGCCCCTCGCCCCTCAGGTAATCGGCCGGGTTGAACCGAATCGGCGCCGGGCGCCGCGCGGACCACAGGGGGTGTCGGTCCAGGGCCTCCGGCAGCTCGTCGAGGTCGAGCAGGGTCATGAAGAGCGGATAGGTCAGCCGGTGCTCGACCGGCTCCCGCCGCACGTGGAAGACCTTTCCCTCGTACAGCGCCGAGGCCGGAGCGGGGGAACGCGCCGGATTCGCCTGGCTCTCGGCCCCGGGGTTCACGCCGCGAGCCGCTCCACCTGGGTGGGCCGGGCAGCCGGCAGGTAGCGCGTCGGCGTCAGCCGCTCGCACGCCCGCAGGGCGCTCTGCACGCCGTCCTCGTGGAACCCCCAGCCCCAGTACGCGCCGCAGTAATGGACGCGGTCCCGCCCGCTGATCTCCTGCCAGCGGGCCTGGGCCGCGACGGTCTCGGGCGTGTAGACCGGGTGGCTGTAGTCCAGGCGGCGGACCACCTTGGCCGGGTCAATCGCATCGGTCCGGTTCAGCGTGACCAGGAAGTCGCGGTCTGCGCGCAGCCGCTGCAGGGTGTTCATCCAGTAGGTGACCGTCGTGTGACCGCCCGCGGCCGTCGGCGAGGAATCCCCGGATATGGCGGGCGCTGAGGCCTCCTGGCCGGCGCCACCCGGCTCCAGATGGAAATTCCAGCTGGCCCAGGCGCGCCTGCGCCGCGGCATCACCGACGCGTCGGTGTGCAGCACGACCTCGTTGCGCTGGTAGGGGATGGCGCCGAGCACGGAGCGCTCGGCCGGGATGGGATCGGCCAGCATGTCCAGCGCCTGGTCGGAGTGGACCGCGACGACGACGTCGTCGAACCCCTCAGTCCCGTCATCGGTGTCCACCTCGACTCGGTCGGGATGGCGCGACACGGCACGCACCGGCGCCCCGGTTCGGATCACGCCACCGAACTCCCGGACCAGCGCGTCGACGTAGGAGCGCGACCCGCCCACGACCGACCGCCACCCCGGCCGGCCGAAGACCTGAAGGGAGCGGTGGTTGTCGAAGAACTCGGCCAGAAAGCTGGCGGGAAAGGCGTCAAGCTGCTCGGGGTCGGCCGACCACACCGCCGAGACCTGGGGGACTATCAGCCGCTCGACGAAGTAGTCGGAGTAGCCGCGCGCGCGGCAGAAGTCGATCAGGGAGCCGCTGCTCCCGTTGGTTCCGACCAGCTCCCGCGAGTCGCGGAAGAACCTGATCAGGTCAAGGAGCATTCGTCCGTAGCGAGGATCGAAGAGGTGGCGGTGGCCGACCATGCCGAGGAGCCTCGTAGACCACTCGAACCCGCCCAGCCCGTCGGACACCGAGAAGCTCATCGAGGTGGGTTGGGTCTCCACGCCGAGCTGCGCGAGCATCGACTCGAGGCCGGGGTAGTTGTGGTCGTTGAGGACGATGAAGCCAGTGTCGACCGCCCAGGAGCCGGTGTCCGCCTCGACATCGACGGTGTGCGAGTGCCCGCCGATCCGTCGATCGGCCTCGTACAGCGTGACCTCCATGCCCGCGCGGTCGAGTTCCCGTGCGGCGACGAGCCCGGACACGCCGGACCCGATGACCCCCACCCGCCCGCTCATCCGGAGAGGACCTCCTGCATGCGGGAGCGGGCACGCTCGCAGAGGCGCCTGAACGCGAGGCCGAACAGGGGGTCCGCAAGCTTCGCAGCCCCCTTCAGCCGCAGGTCGGCGTCATAGGTGAGCTCGGTGCCACCGTCGGGAAGCTTGCGGAAGGACATCTCGTCCTCCGAGACGACGCTGTCGCTCTCCGCCCGCAGGACGACCCGGCGCGGCGAGTCGAGCTCGACGATTTCGTAGGTCAGGGGGACCTCGCGTCCCAGGAACCTCGAGGTGACCTCGTAGCGCGCGCCCACCGAGGGGCCGGCGCCGTTGACGCCGCGGGCCTCGATTGCGCTGGGGTCCCATTCGCTCGCGTTGGAGAAGTCCGCCATGTAGGCGAAGACCTCCTCGATCGGGCGCGGGCTCGTCACTGTGCCGACGTATCTGGCCATCGACTCTTCCTTTCGGCTTCGGGAGGGATGCGGATCAGCGCAGGCGGGAAGCGCTCACGCGGGAGGGCTGGGCGCGTCGCCCGCGATCGTTTCGGCCACCCCTCTGCGGGATGGTTCGCTGGCAACCTCGCGGGCCAGCGCCTCACGGTCGTGCCGCTCGGCGCCGATGCCCCAGACGATCAGGCTGACGGCGCCGGCCACGATCGCGAAGACGAAGCAGCCGAAGACGAACACGCCGAGCATCACGAGCCGTTCCGGTCATGATCGGCGGCTCGCCTGGGAACCAGCAGCGCTCCCAGCGCGAGGATGGAGGGGACCCAGATGCCGACGAAGATCCCGGCCTGCTCGTCCCCCCCGAAGTACAGGACCACGGAGAAGGCGAACGAGAGCGCGGCGGCGACGAGCAGGAGGACCCGCGCGAAGGCCTCGCGGCCCGCGGCGTGGGAGAGCCTGCTTCTCAGTCCGCTTTGCGAGCGACGCTCGGTGGATGTCGCGTCTGTCAAGGGTTTGTCCATAGTTGGCATGCCTGATTTATAGCAGGGAGGATAAGACTTGTCAAGACACCGTCCAACTTCTGTACAGTCCGCCCGGAACACGGTCGGGCGTCCGCTCGCTCGTGGAATCTGAGGTGAACCAGATGCCCCCCGAATCCGATCCCGCCGCAGAGCCCGCCGGGCCGCGCATCCGCATCGGCGAGCTCAGCCGGCGGACGGGGATCGGCGTAGACACCCTGCGCGCATGGGAGCGCCGCTACTCGGTGCTGGAGCCCGTCCGCTCGCACGGAGGGTTCCGCCTCTACGGCCTTGAGGACGAGGCGCGTGCCCGCCGCATGAGCGAGCTGATCGCCGTCGGGCACTCCG
>JAJTCK010000139.1 GCA_021323175.1 Solirubrobacterales bacterium
CTGCACGATCGTCGCAGCCAGCGGCGCCAGGATCACCATCGCCAAGCTCCCGACCAGCCCGAGCGGGGACTCGTCGTCGCCGCCGAACCACATCAGCGTGTAGGCCAGGTAGGTGATCGCGCCGCCGATCGTCGCCGCGACGGACTGGATCAGCACGTCGCGATTGCGGATATGCGCCAGCTCATGGGCGATGACCCCGCGGAGCTCATCCTCGGAGAGGACCTGCAGGATTCCCTGGGTGACGGCGACCGCGGACTTGTCGTGGCTGCGCCCGGTCGCGAACGCGTTGGGCTGCGCCTGCGGGATCAGGTGCAGCGATGGCATCGGCAGGCCCGCGCGTGTGGTCAGCTCGCGCACCATCTGGTACAGGCGCGGCGCCTCCTGCTCGGACAGGGGCTTCGCCCCGCTCATCTTCAGGGCGATCTTGTCGCTGAACCACCAGGCGCCGAGGTTGAACGCGGCGCCGAAGAACAGAAACAGCAGCGCTGTCTCGGGGCCGCCGAGCGCGAACCCGATGACGACGAAAAGACCGGTCAACGTCGCCAGCAGGATCGTGGTCCTGAGGCCGGCGGCGAAGTTGGAACGCTTGGTGGTGCTCATCTGTGAGTCGCTCCTTGTGGAATGCTGGGACAGCAGTCAAAACGATCATAGTGGCCCCGGCTGAACCTGGATTAAGCGCTTGTCACCATTCGTGACGGTACCTTTCAGGTACGATCACGGTACGTGACGACGACGAAAAGGCGCAGCGAGCGGCAGCAATGGAACCCGGACCTCGGCGTGCTCGCGAGCCGGCTGTCGGCGGAGACGCAGACCGGCGTCTTCGCCAGCCTGCGCGCCGAGGGACACGGTGACTTGGAGATGAGGCACGGCGCGGTGCTGCCGTACCTGGACGAGGACGGCATCCGCGCCACCGAGCTGGCACGGCTGTCGGGCCGACACAAGCAAGTCGTCGGCCGCCTCGTGGACGAGCTCGAGGAGCTCGGCTATGTCGAGCGCCGGGCGGACCCGGGCGACCGCCGCGCCAAGCTGGTGATCCCGACGCCGCAGGGCCTCGAGGCGCTGCGGGTCGCCGATAGGGCGATCGCAGACGCCGAAGCCCGCCACGCGGAGCGCATCGGCCGTCGTGCCTACGCCGAGTTCCGGGAGGCGATGCGCGCCATGCTGGAGCCGCGGGCCGGCGTGGGCTGACAGGAGGGCCTCCCGACCCGCGCGACGGGTGCGGCCGCCGCCGATCCTTCTCCGACTGATTGGCTAGGATTTAGTCCGCATGCTGTTCTCCACCAGAGCCGAGTACGGGGTCCGCCTGATGGTCGAGCTGGGTCGCCATGCCGGCGATCAGCCCGTCTCCCTGAACGCGGTGGCCGAGAACGAGCGCCTGCCGCTCTCCTATCTGGAACACCTTGTCGCGAAGCTGCGAAAGGCGGGGCTGGTCGAAAGCCAGAGGGGCGCTCGTGGCGGATATCGTCTCGCCCGGCCCGCCGACCGGATCGACATGCTCGAGGTGGTGCAGGCGCTCGAGGGCGCGATCACGCCGATGGAATGCTTCCACCCCGAGCCCGAGGGCAAGGTCTCCTGCTCGCACGAGGCCGACGGCGACCACGCCTGCGCGACGAAGCTGCTCTGGACCAAGGTCCACGGCGGGGTCGCCAAGGCGCTTTCCGGCACGACCCTGGCCGACCTGGTCGAATTCGCCGGCGCGGGCGGGGATGGGCCCCCCGAGCCGGACCCGACCAAGGCAGTGGCCGGCGCCGCGTAACCGGTCGCGCAAACCCAGACTAGGAGTCGAATTGGCTGAGCTTGAGATCCGCAACCTGCACGTCAGCGTCGAGGATAAGGAGATCCTTCGAGGCCTGGACCTGGAGGTCGAGAAGGGCAGGGTCCACGCCCTGATGGGTCCGAACGGCTCTGGCAAGTCCACGCTCGCAAACGCGATCATGGGCCACCCGGCCCTGGAGGTGACGGAGGGAACGATCACCTTCAGGGGCGACGACATCACCGAGGCCGATCCCGACGAGCGCTCCAGGATGGGGCTGTTCATGGCCTTCCAGTACCCGGTCGCCATTCCCGGCGTGACGGTCGCCAAGTACCTGCGGATGGCGATCAACGCCCACCGCGAGGCACGGAGCGAGGAGCCGGTGAAGCTGAAGGACTTCCGAAAGCTGACCGAAGAGGCGATGGCGCTGACCAACATCCCCAAGGACTTCTCCTCGCGCTACGTCAACGACGGGTTCTCCGGCGGCGAGAAGAAGCGGATGGAGGTGCTGCAGCTGGCGCTGCTGCGTCCCCAGATGGCCGTGCTGGACGAAACCGACTCGGGCCTGGACATCGACGCGCTCCAGGTGGTCGCCGACGGCGTCAACAAGTACGCCGGACCCGACATGGGCGTCCTGATCATCACCCACTACCAGCGCATCCTGCACCTGATCCAGCCCGACGCGGTCCACGTGCTCTACGAAGGGCGGATCGTCAAGGATGGCGGGCCCGAGCTGGTCGAGCAGCTCGAGCAGAAGGGCTACGGCTGGATCAAGGAGGAAGTCGAAGCGGCCGCGGCCTAGCGGCCCCGGCGCATGTAATGGAGACGACCACCGCCGCCCCCTCCCTGCCCCGTTCGCTGGACGAGATCCGGGCCGAGTTCCCGATCCTCTCGCGCGATGTGCACGGCGCGAAGCTCGCCTACCTCGACAACGGGGCGACCTCGCAGAAGCCCACGGCCGTGATCGACGCCCTCGACCGGTTCTACCGGGAGCACAACGCGAACGTCCACCGAGGGGTCCACACCCTCTCGGAGGAGGCAACCGCCCTCTACGAGCAGGCCCGCGAGACGGTCGCCCGCCACATCGGCGCGGACAAGCGCGAGGTGATCTTCGTCCGCAACGCGACGGAGGCCCTCAACCTGGTCGCGTACTCGTGGGGACGGACCCACCTCGCCTCGGGCGACCGGGTGCTCGTGACCGAGATGGAGCATCACTCCAACATCGTCCCCTGGCACCTGATCGCCCGCGAGCGCGGCGCCGAGCTGGACTGGGCCCCGATCACCGAGGACGGGCGGCTCGACCTATCCGAGTTCGCGTCGCTGCTGGAGCGCAGGCCGAAGCTGGTCGCGGTCGCGCATGTCTCCAACGTGCTCGGGACGGTGAACCCCGTGGCCGAGCTGGCGCGGATGGCGCACGAGGCCGGCGCCCTGCTGGTCGTCGACGGGGCCCAGGCGACCCCGAAGCTCGGGCTCGACATGGCTTCGCTCGGAGCCGACTTCTACGCCCTCACCGCTCACAAGGCCTACGGGCCGACGGGCCTGGGGGTCCTGTTCGGCCGCCTGGAGCTGCTGGAGCTGATGCCGCCGTTCATCGGCGGCGGGTCCATGATCCGCAAGGTCGGACGCGACGAGATCACCTGGGCGAGCCTGCCGGC
>JAJTCK010000052.1 GCA_021323175.1 Solirubrobacterales bacterium
ACGATCGGATCCCCGCCGATGCCGACGATCGAGGAGTTGCCCTGCCCCGCCTGCTTCAACTCGTTTCCGATCTGGTAGGTCAGTGTGCCCGACTTCGAGACGACGCCGATCGGCCCGGGGTCGAAGAACTGCGCCGGGATGATCCCCACGTTCGCCTTGCCGGGACTGAGCACCCCGGGGCAGTTGGGCCCGATCAGCCGAACCCCGGCGTCCTTGGCCTTCCAGTAGGTGGGCAGCATGTCGTGTACCGGGATCCCCTCGGTGATCGCGATGACGGTCGCGACCCCGGCGTCGATCGCCTCGTTGATCGCGGCGGCGGCGAAGCGGGCCGGGACGAAGATCATCGATGTGTTGGCGCCCGTCTCACGAACCGCCTCGGCGATGGTGTCGAGGATCGGCACGCCGTCCACGTCCTGGCCGCCCTTCTTGGGGGTGACACCGGCGACCAGGTCGGTTCCATAGTCGCGGTTCCGAAGCCCGTGGAAGCTGCCCTCGCGGCCGGTGAGGCCCGAGACGACAAGCTTCGTGCCATCGTCGACGATGATCGACATCAGCCGCGGGTTCTCATGAGCCGGCCGCCTCAACGACCCTGTCGGCCGCCCCGAGCATCGTCTTCTCGAGGTGCAGGTCTGGCAGGTCCGCTTCGGCAAGCAGGGCCAGCCCCTCCTCGGAGTTTGTCCCGTCGAGGCGGACGATCACCGGCACCCCGATGTCGATGCGCCCCGACGCCTCGATGATGCCCTTGGCGATCTCGTCGCAGCGGGTGATGCCGCCGAAGATGTTGAACAGGATCGCCTTGACCTTGGGGTCGGAGGTGATCACCTCCAGAGCGGCCACGATCGCGTCGGCCTTCGAGCCGCCGCCGGCGTCCAGGAAGTTCGCCGGGTCGCCTCCGGCCTGGGCGACGACGTCGAGCGTGGACATGCACAGTCCCGCGCCGTTGGCCAGGATTCCGATGTCGCCGTCGAGCTTCACGTAGGTCAGGCCCTTCTCCTTGGCCATGCGCTCCTGGGGATCCATCGCCGAGAGGTCCTCGAACGCCGCGACGTCCTCGTGGCGATACAGGGCGGAGTTGTCGATGGTCGTCTTCGAGTCGAGCGCGACCACCTCTCGGTTCGCCGTCACGACGAGCGGGTTCACCTCGATCAGCGTCGCGTCCAGCTCGTTGAACGCTCCGTAGAGCTTGACCAGCATCTCCGCGGTCTTGCCGCGGACGTCCTCGTCCACGCCGGCGTCTGTGGCGAGCTGCTCGGCTTCACCAGCGCTCAGGCCTGACTGCGGGTCGATGTGCCGCCGGACGAGCGCGCTCGGGTCCTTGTCGGCGATCTCCTCGACGTTCATCCCGCCCATCACCGAGAGCATCGCGAGCGGCTTCTTCTCCGAGCGGTCGAGGATGATCGAGGCGTAGTACTCGGCGTCGATCTCGGACGCCTCCTCAACCCAGAGCTCATGGACCTCGAAGGGCCCCTCGCCATGCGGTCCCGTGATCTGCATCCCGAGGATCGCGCGGGAGTGCTCTTCGGTCTCCTCCCGGCTCTCGGCGACCTTGATTCCGCCCGCCTTGCCCCGGCCGCCGATCTGGACCTGTGCCTTGACGACGCACGGATAGCCGATCTCATCTGCGGCCGCGAGGGCCTCCTCGATCGTCTTCGCGTGTTTTCCCCTGGGCACGGGGACCCCGTGCCGCGCGAACAGCTCCTTGCCTTGATACTCGAGCAGATCCAAAACGGCGGTCAGCGTAGCGGAGGGGCGCACGGCTGGGTTGCGGCGCGAATTGCCATAATGCCGCGCCGCCATGGCCCTTCCCAAGCTGAAAGACATCAAATGGGTGACTGCCGACTGCTACGGCACCCTCATCGATTGGGAGAAGGGCATCACCGACGCCTTCGAGAAGGAGGCCGGCCGCGACGGCCTGACGCTCGACACCGACGCGCTGTTGCAGCGCTTCTTCGAGGCCCAGGCACAGATCATGTCCGGGTCTTACGAGCTCTACGCGGAGGTCCTGCGGCGTGCCGCCGTCACCGTCGCCGAGGAGATCGACTGGACGATCGAGCCCTCACGCGCCCAGTTCCTGCCCGACAGCGTCGCCTACTGGCCGCCCTTTCGCGAGGCCAATGCCGCCTTCGACCGCGTCAAGGAGCGCTACGAGGTCGGCATCGTCTCCAACATCGACGACAAGCTGCTCGGCATCTCGCGACGGCACCTGCGCACCCAGCTGGACCTGGTCGTGACCGCACAGCAGGTCCGCAGCTACAAGCCGGACAACACCCACTTCCGCGAAACGGCCCGCCGCATCGGCGGCAAGAAGGGCTGGGTGCACATCGGCTCGGGCTACGACGCCGACATCGCGCCCTGCCTGAAGATGAACGTGCCCGTGATCTGGGTGAACCGCCACGGCGAGAAGCTCGAGGGCCGCAAGGCCCCCGATGCGACCGTCAGGAACGTTCGCGACGCGGCCGCGAAGCTCGGCGCGAAGTAGCGCTGAGGACTGGAGACAGACGCCGCGGCTGGTGGCCTCAGGGTCCCAGGCGCATCGCCGCTGCCGGGATCACTCGATCGTTGCCAGCACGTCGCCCGAGGAGACGGCGGCGCCGTCGCTGATCGGGAGCTCCGAGACCTTGCCCGAGCGGTGGGCTGTGATCTCGTTCTCCATCTTCATCGCCTCGATCACGCACACCAGGTCTCCCTCGGCGAAGCGGGGAGACGAGGTCCTCGCTGGCTCCAGCCGAGCCACCAGCCCTGCCCGAGCGCTCACGCCTGGGCGGACGCTTCAGGCCGGCGCCGGGTGCGGCCGCGGCTGGCGCTCCCGCGACGGCATCGCCGATCACCTTGACGTCGAAGAGCTTGCCTCCGACCTCGACCTGGTAGTCACGCTCGGCCTTCTCGTCCGCGCCGTGCGAGTCGTCACCCGCGGCGGCCTTCGGCGGTGCCTCCGGGGCAAGGCCCTGCAGCCAGTTCTTGTCCTCGGTCAGGTCGCGGCAGGTCTCGCCGTTGGCCCACTGCTTGGTCGCGAGGATCGCGCTGTGGAACGGGATCAGGGTCGTCAGGCCTCCGACCTCGTACTCGGCGAGCGCGCGCAGCATGCGCCGGGAGGCGTGCTCGCGGTCCCTGTCCCAGACGATCAGCTTCGCGACCATCGGGTCGTAGATCGGCGTCACCTCGGAGCCAGCCTCCACGCCCGAGTCCACGCGGACGCCGGGGCCGGCGGGCTCCCGGTAGCTCGTGATCCTCCCGGGCGCGGGGGCGAAGTTCTTGTGGGCCGCCTCCGCGTTGATCCGGCATTCGATCGCATGGCCGCGCAACTCCACGTCCTCCTGGGTGACCGACAGCCCCTCGCCCGCTGCGATGCGGACCTGCTCGCGGACGATGTCGATGCCCGTGACCAACTCGGTCACGCAGTGCTCGACCTGCACCCGGGTGTTCATCTCGAGGAAGTAGTAGTCCTCGCCGACCTGGAGGCCCTCGATGGTCCCTGCCGAGCGGTAGCCCACCGCTGCCGCGGCCTCGGTGGCGATCTTCCCGATCCGGTCGCGCATGTCCTCGTCGACCTTGGGGCCGGGGGCCTCCTCGATCAGCTTCTGGTGGCGGCGCTGGATCGAACAGTCCCGCTCCCCAAGGTGGATGACGCGCCCCTTGGAGTCGGCCAGTACCTGCACCTCTACGTGGCGCGGGTCCTCCAGGTAGCGCTCCAGGTAGACGGTGGGGTCGCTGAAGAACTTCTCGCCCTCGCGCGAGGCGCCCTCGAACGCGTCCTCGAGCTCGTCCTCACTCATCGCGACGCGAAAGCCCTTTCCGCCTCCGCCTCCGGCTGCCTTGACCGCGATCGGGTAGCCGATGGCCTCGGCCTTCTGCGCGGCCGCCGCGACGTCTTCCGCGGGGTCGGTGTCGCCGGGGACGATCGGGACACCCGCCTTGTCCATGATCTTGCGGGCCTCGGTCTTGGACCCCATCGCCTCGATCGCCTTGGGCGGCGGGCCGATGAACGTGATTTTGGCGCGCTCGCAGGCTTTGGCGAAAGGGGCGTTCTCGGCGAGGAATCCGTAGCCGGGATGGACGGCCTCGGCGCCCGAGTGCCGCGCGACATCGATGATCTTCTCGATGTTCAGGTAGCTCTCTGCAGGGGTCGCCGGGCCCAGCAGGAAGGCCTCGTCGGCCTCGCGCACGTGGGGCGCCTCGCGGTCGATCTCGGAGTAGACCGCGACAGACCCGATCCCCATCTCACGCAGCGTGCGCATGACGCGGACTGCGATTTCGCCGCGGTTTGCGACCAGGACCTTCTCGAACATGACGCGGGAGTATTGCGAGTCGGCCCTGCTCAGGTCTCGGGCCGGGCCGCGGCGGGCCCCCGGCCCGGCGAGGGCCCGGTGAGCCCCGCCTCGCCCCCGTTGCGCTCGATGTCGTCTCCCAGCACCGAGACGGCGATCGCCCGTTGCAGCGCTTCCTGCTCGTCGGGATCCGCCTCGACCTCCCTGCGCAGCAATATCTGCATGGCGAACAGGGCGACGATGCCGAGGCTGGCGGCGAACATGACGTAGGGGACGAGCTCGGTGTTGGCCTTGCTCATGATCGAGACGCCGGCGGCGATCAGGATCACGCCGAGCGCGGTCCTGAGCACGCCCTGCGGCCACTTCACCGACATGTTGGAACCCAGGATCACGCCGGGCACAGAGCCGAGCAGGATGTTGCCCGCAAGCATGAAGTCCACGTTGCCGCTGAAGATGTGCGCGATCCCCGCGGCCCAGAGCAGGAGGGCGGCGTGGAAGACGTCGGTGCCGACCACGCGCCGCGGCGTCAGCCGGAAGACCGCGATCAGCATGATCGCGATCAGCGTCCCGGAGCCGGCCGAGCTGAGCCCGATCACGAATCCCGTTGTGGCCCCGATCCCGATCGCGGCGACCTTGTGACGGGTGTGGATCTCGAAGTCGTCGCGCTCCTCGATCTTGTCGGCGAGCAGGAACCCGCGCAGCAGCGTGGCGGCGCCGACCACCAGCAGTGAGGCGGCGAGGATCGCGAACACGGTTTCGTCCAGTTCATCCCCGAGCTGCCGCTTCAGTATGTCCAGCACCCAGACGCCGGCGATCGCGGAGGGGACGCTCCCGGCCGCGAGCCACCAGGTCAGCGGCATGTTCACCGTCTTCAGCTTCAGATGGCGCCACCCGCCGGCGGTCTTGGTGACGGCCGCGTAGAAGATGTCGGTCCCGATCGCGGTCACCGGCTGGATCCCGAAGACGAGGATCAGCAGGGGCGTCATCAAGGAGCCGCCGCCCATGCCGGTGAGACCGACCAGGAAGCCGACACCGAAGCCGAACAGGACGATTATTGGATCCACGGACGAAGTGGGGTGGGACGACTGGTTTGTGGGGGAGGATGCGGCGCGGCCCCCGGACGATCGGAGGCGTCGCCATTACCACTATCTTCCCTTTCTTGACCGAGAGAGTCCTAAAAGGGTCCGGGCAGTGTATCCGATCCCGCGTGACGCCCGGGTGAAAGCCGGTCGTTACCTGGTCACCCAGGCGCCCTCGTCCTCGGTCAGCTCGAGGACCTCGGGAGGGAGCCTGCCGTCGCGCAGGTCGGCGACCGTGACCCGCTCGAGCACGCGGCGCAGGGATGCGCGGACGGCGATCCAGACCTCGCTGAGGCGCTCGGAGTTGCCGGGGTAATCCGTGGACTCGGGCGCAAGGTCCTGGATGTTCGCCAGCGGCCCCTCGACGGCGCGGATCACGTCGGCCAGCCGGATCTCCTCGGCCGGCTTGGCCAGCCAGTAGCCGCCTCGCGCGCCGCGGCGTGCACGCACCAAGCGCGCGTGCTTCAGCTCCAGCAGGATGTGCTCCAGGAACTGAAGGGGGATGTCCTGGGCCTCGGCGATCTTCTCGCCCTTGACCGGGTCCTCGCCGGCCGAGGCGAGCTCGGCGGCGGCACGGACGGCGTAGTCCGCCTTGGCCGAAATCCTCATCCGCCACCGCCTCCGTTTCGCGTCCGAGGGTGGGGGGTCGGGGCGCCCATGCCATGGCAACCGTAGTCGTGTTTACTCCCGCGACCGTGATCGATCTTCAGAGCCATTCCACCGTCTCCGACGGCGAGCTGCCTCCGGCAGAGGTCGTGCGCGCGGCCGCCGACTCCGGGGTCTCGACGCTCGCGCTTACGGACCACGACGCCGTGGATGGGATCCCGGAAGCGTCCGAGACGGCGTCGCAGGCGGGGATCGTGCTGGTGCCGGCGTCGGAGATCTCGTGCATCCACTCCTCGATCGACGATCTGCACATGCTCGGCTACTGGATCGACGTCGACGCGATGCGGCCGATATGCGAGCGCGCCCAACAGGAGCGCGTCACGCGCGCCGAGGAGATCGTCGCCAAGCTCAACTCCCTGGGCGTCTCGGTCACCTTCGAGGACGCCATCGTCCAAGCCGGGGACGCCAGCTCGGTCGGCCGACCGCATATCGCCAAGGCGGCCGGCACGACGCCCGAGGAGATGAGCGCCTTCTTCGAGGAGTACCTGGTCCCCGGCGCCAAGGCCTTCGTCTCGCGCCGCTGGCCCACTGCCTCCGAGGCGATCGGGCTGATTCGCGAGGCCGGCGGCACCCCCGTGCTCGCGCATCCCTTCTGGGACATGGACGATCCGAGCCAGGTCGCCGCCTTGGTCGCCGATCTGGACCTGGACGGGCTCGAGGTCTTCTACCCGGCACACGACCGGGCCGAGACGAAGTTCCTGCTCAACGTCTGCTCCGACCGCGGCCTCGCCGCGACCGGATCCTCGGATTTCCACGGTCCTGGTCACAAGCAGTTCAACCGCTTCGGGTCGTACCCCACCTACGACCTGGGCGAGCCGGAGTTGCCGCGCAAGCCCGGTCAGTCCTAGGCGGGCTGCGCCGCCGAAATCAGCTGGCGCTCCTCGAGCAGGGCGATCAGCTTGCCCGCCGACTCCTCGGGGGACTCGTTCTCGGTGTCCAGCGTGATCTCGGCGTTGAGCGGCTCCTCGTACGGGTCAGAGACGCCCGTGAACTCCTTGATCTCGCCGGCGAAGGCCTTCTTGTATAGGCCCTTCACGTCGCGCTCGGCGCAGGCCTCGACCGACGCCTTGACGAAGACCTCGATGAAGCGCTCGCCCATCAGCTCGCGGGATTCGTCGCGGATCTCTCTGTAAGGGGAGATCGCGGCGGTGATCACGGGGACGCCGTTGCGGCTCAGCAGGTCCGCGACGAAAGCGATCCGCCGGATGTTCGTGTCGCGGTCCTCCTTGGAGAACCCGAGTCCCTTCGAGAGGTTCTCGCGGATGACGTCGCCGTCGAGGATCTCGAGCTTGGAGCCTCTGGTCCGCAGCTCCTCCCCGACCAGCTTAGAGATCGTGGTCTTGCCTGCACCGGAGAGCCCGGTGAACCAGAGGGTGAAGCCCTTTTCGTCAGCCATCTGAAAGCACCGCTCCTTGTTGTCTCAGTTGATTCGTTCGGTCTACAAGTTCGTCGATGCGGAGCGAGGGCAACCGCGCCTTCGCTGCAACGCGGTTGCTACGCCCTGCTGTAGGCGTCGATCAGGATCTGGGCGACCTCGGGCCGGCTGAACTCCTGCGGCGGGATCTCGCCGCTGTCCAGCATCTCCCGCACCTTTGTGCCGCTCAGGAAGACGTGCTCCGAGGCGTCGTGCGGACACGTCTTGCCCGAGCCCATGCCCTCGCACTTGTTGCACCAGAAGCTGTGCTCGAAGAAGAGGGGCTGGATGCCGAGCTTGTCCAGATCCAGGTCGTCGAAGATCTTCTGCGCGTCGTAGGTGCCGTAGAAGTCGCCGACGCCGGCGTGGTCGCGGCCGACGATGAAGTGGGTGGCGCCGTAGTTGCGGCGAGCGATGGCGTGGAGCACGGCCTCGCGCGGTCCGGCGTAGTGCATCTTGGACGGGAAGACATTCAGGATCACCCGGTCGTTGGGGTAGTAGTCCTGCATCAGGACCTCATAGCAGCGCATCCGCACCTCGGCGGGGATGTCGCCCTCCTTCGTCTTGCCGATCAGCGGGTGGATCATCAGCCCGTCGGTGATCTCCAGCGCGGTCTTGGTCACGTACTCATGCGCGCGGTGGATGGGATTGCGGGTCTGGAAGGCGACGATGCGCTTCCAGCCGCGGTCGGCGAACGCCTGCCTGGACTCGTCAGGGCTGAGGTAGCGCTTCATGAACGCCTCCTCGTGGTCCGGCAGGGCCTTGACCTCGTAGGTGCCGGCGACGCAGCGGCTGCCCTCCTCGTGGAGAGCGGCAACCCCGGGGTGCTCCCTGTCCGAGGTCAGGTAGACGCCCTCGGCCTCGGCGTCGATGTCGCGCTCGAAGATCTCGGTGACGGTGAGCGTGCCCAGCGCCTTGCCCTCGTCGCTGGTCAGCTCGACGGTCTCGCCCTCGGAGACGTCGGCGTCGATCGCGAGGGTGATCGGGATCGGCCAGTACTCGCCATTCTCGAGCGTAATGTTCTCGACGACGCTCTTCCAGTCGGCGGAGCCCTGTGGGCCGGTCAGCGGCGCGAACCCGCCGTTGCCGATCATTTCGAAGTCTGCGGTCTGTCGCTCGTCGAGTTGCAGGGAGGGCATGAAGCGCGTGAGGGTAGCGGTACTAGACCCAGAAGGTCAGGTCAGCCGTGGAGACCGCACTCGGTCTTCGTGGTGCCCGCCCACCGGCCCGCGCGGGCGTCTTCGCCGGCGGCGGGCCTGCGGGTGCAGTGGGTGCAGCCGATCGAGGGATAGCCCTGATCGTGGAGCGGGTTGTAAGGGATGTCGTGCTCGTGGATGTAGCGCCAGACGTCCTTCTCGGACCAGTCCGCGAGCGGGTTCAGCTTCCAAAGCGAAAAGCGCTTGTCCCAGGCGAACTTGGGCGCCTTGGCGCGGGTCAGCGAGTCCTGGCGGCGGATGCCGGAGACCCAGCAGTCCACGGCCGACAGCGCGGAGCGCATCGGGTCGACCTTGCGGATGCCGCAGCAGGCGTCGGGGTCCCGCGCCCACAGCTGGTCGCCGTACAGCCCGGCCTGCTGCTCCAGGGTCATGGAGCTGTAGCGGTGAAAGGTGATGCCGTACCGCTCCTCCAGCCGGTCCTTGGTCCCGTAGGTCTCGGGGAAGAGCACGTCGGTATCGAGATAGAAGAAGCGAACGCCGGGGTTGATCCGGCTGGCCATGTGGACGGTCACCGAGCTGGTCTTCTGAAAAGACGCGGCGATGTATAGGCGCGGGTGGAACTGCTCGATCGCCCATGCCAGCGCATCCTCGGCGCTGGCCCCCTCGAGATCGGCGGCCACCGCCTCGGGGTCGAACTGGGGGGTCTCGAGCTCTGTCGTCGTCACGGAGCCGGTGAGTGTGGCAGGAGGAAGCATGAAAGCCGGGTGGACGCCGCCGCTAGACGGCGCACTCTCCCTCGCCGCGCTCGACCTTGTAGGGCTCCGACCGGTGCCAATCGATGAAGTGGGTCAGGTTCTCGGCGCCCCACTCGACCGGCATCTTCAGGTCGCTGACCAGCTCCTCGAAGGAGTCGGTGCCGATCCTCTCGACGAAGTCGTTGAACGCCTCGTCGTCGGTTCGATTCTCCTCGTAGTGGCGCAGCCAGCGCTCGACGGCGTCCGGGACGCGCTTGGCCGGCAGGCGTGCCTTCAGCCGGTGGCCGTAGATGACCTCGCCGCCCTCGTAGTTGCCGCCCAGGTGCGCGATGTAGGCGGGAATGGTGTGGTCGCCGACCTTGATCGAGGCTCCGTAGAAGCCGATGTTCGCGATGTGGTGCTGGGAGCACCCGTTGGGGCAGCCCGACATCTTGATGTGGACCCGTCGCGTGAGCGGATCGGTGATCCCGATCCGCTCGATTCGCTCCTGGACCGCGCGGTTCAGCCCCATTGAGCTGGTGATGCCTAGCTTGCACGAGTCGGTGCCCGGGCAACTGACCACGTCGGTGATCTCGTCGGAGCCCGCCTCGCCCAGCCCCAGGTCGACGAGGCGCCGGTACACGTCGTAGATCGCCTCGTCGCGCACCCAGCGCAGCAGGAAGTTCTGGTGCACGGTGGTGCGCGCGTGGCCGCCGGCGTAGTCACGCATGATCCGGGCGAGGCCCCGGAACTGCTCGGGTGACAAGTCGCCCCGGATGACCTTGACCTGGACCGTCGAGAAGCCGTCCTGGCGCTGCGCGCTGACGTTGGCCTCGAGGAAGCGCTCGAACTCCGAGCGGTCGCCGTTGGGGCTCGCCGGCGAGGCGGGTGCCGTGGGGGCGACGGCGGCCTCATCCTCGGCGAACAGCATGTGGTCGATCGAGAAGTCGCGCTCGGCGGCCCAATCGCCCTGAAGCTCCTCCTCGACCATCTCGCGGAAGGCGTCTATCCCGATCTTGTCGATCAGGACCTTGATCCGGGCGCGGGCGCGGTTGACGCGCAGCCACTCCTGACGGTCGAAGATGCGCAGCGCGGCTTCGGTGACCTTGAGGTAGTCGCCGTTGTCGAGCTCGACGAACTCATAGAGCGTGGGAGCGACCCGCGGCATGATCGAGGTGCCCCCGCCGACGCGGATCTCGACGCCCTTCACCTCGCCGCGGCCCTCGATCTCCCTGACCCGCGGGATGAAGCCGACGTCGTGGATGCCGGTGATCGCGACGTCCTCGTCGGTGGCGGTGAAGGCCGTCTTCACCTTGCGCGGCATCAACTGGGTGGTCGGATGGCGCACGAAGTAGCGCACGTAGGCCACCAGGTAAGGCGTGACGTCGAACGGCTCGCCCTCGCTGACCCCCGCCCAGGGATCGCCGGTGACGTTGCGCATCGTGTTGCCGCAGCCCTCGCGTGAGGACAGCCCGACCTCGCTGATCTGGCGGATCAGGTCGGCCATGTCCGCCAGGGGGATGTGGTGGATCTGGATGTTCTGGCGGGTGGTGATGTGGCCCTTGTTGAGGGGCGCCCAGCGCTCGACCACGTCGGCGAGCATGTCCATCTGCTCGGGCGTGACGCCGCCGAAGGGAAGCTTGATCCGGCACATCTGCACATCGGGCTGGCGCTGGCCGTAGACGCCCTGCTTCAGGCGGAAGCCGATGAACTGCTCCTCGGACTGCTCGCCCCGCAGGAAGCTGGCCGCCTCGGTGTCGAAGTCGTCGAACTCGCGCTCGAGGATGGGGATGACGTGCCCGGGAACGTTGTCGTAGACCTCGGGGTTCTCGAGCGAGCCGCGCCCGCGCTTGCCCTCCTGCTTCTTGCCCAGGTCCTGGTCGAGCTCCGGCTGCTTCGGCGCCTGTTCGCCTGCGCCGGAGCCTGGGGGCTTCTGGGGGGTGGAGACTGGCTCCATCTGCGGTGGGGTCCTTTCGGCGCTGAGTCCGGAACGGCTGTGCGCCGCCCTGCGGGCCTCGCAACATATCAAACCTGATCGAGTTTTATGGAATTAGGCCGCCGCGACGGGTTGCGCGTGTTCGGTGCCCGTGCGCCTGGCCGCCCGGTAGTCGCCCGGGTTGAGCCGGTGGGTGCGCCGGCGGTATTCCAGCCATGTGCCCGGCCAGTTGTTGGTGTTGACACCCTCCTCGTTCACGTACCAGTTGGTGCACCCCGCGGCCACCCACTGCGTGTTGCGAGACCGCTCGGCGATCTCATCGCGCCAGCGCGACTGCACCTCGGGGCGCAGGTCCACGTAGCGCAGTCCCTCGTCGCGGAGGCGGCGGACCCCGTCAGCGGCATATCGCATCTGGCACTCGAGGGTGTACGGGACCGAGCCCGACCCGTGGTTCGTATTCGGCCCGTAGAGGACGAACAGGTTGGGGAACCCCGCCACCGTCAGCCCCAGGTAGGCCTCGGGGCGATCGGCCCAGACGTCGTTCAGCTCCCGACCGGCCTGGCCGTCGATCCGCATGGGCGCCACGAAGTCGTGGCTGGAGAAGCCGGTGCCCCAGATGATCGCCTCGGCCGGCCGCTCGACGCCGTCGGGCCCGACGACGCCGTCGGGGGTGATCCGCTGGACCTGGCCGGCCACCAGCTCGACGTCCTCCCGCTCCAGGGTCGGATACCAGTCGCTCGTGATCAGCACGCGCTTGCAGCCCAGCTCATAGTCCGGCGTGGCCTTGCGGATCAGCTCGGGGTTCGAAAGCGACGCGCGCCGGTAGTGGTCGCACAGCTTTGTGAAGGCGGACGTCATCCAGTCGGCGCCGGTGAACGCGTGGGTGGCGGCCTCGAAGAAGAGCCAGTTGCCGAGCCTGGCCGCCGCGACCCGCGCGGGCACGCGGCGGAAGAGCGCCTGCTCGGCCGGGCTGTAGGTGCGGTCGTTCTTGGGCGCGATCCAGGGCGCCGAGCGCTGGTAGATGGTCAGGGCCTCCACCTCGGGGGCGATCTCGGGAACGAACTGGATCGCGCTCGCCCCCGTGCCGATCACGGCGACCCGCCGCCCACGCAGGTCGTAGTCGTGGTCCCAGTCCGCCGAATGGAAAGCCCGGCCCTCGAACGAGTCGGCGCCTGGGATCGCGGGAATGGACGGGTTGGTGAGCTGCCCGCAGGCGGTGATGAGGACGTCGAAGTCATGCTCGGACCCGTCGGCGGCTCGGAGCGTCCAGCTTCCGGTCGCCTCGTCGAACCGTGCCGACTCGACCTCGGTCCCGAGCCGCAGGTGCGGCGCCAGGCCGAAGTCGCGGACCACGCCCTGCAGGTACTGAAGGATTTCGGACTGGGGGGCAAAGCGACGCGACCATGCGTGCCCCGGCGCGAATGAGAACGAGTACAGGTGCGACGGCACGTCGCAGGCCGCGCCGGGATAGGTGTTGGCGCGCCAGACTCCGCCGACCGTCCCGCCGCGCTCGAACACCGTGAAGTCCCCGATCCCGGCCTGCCGCAGGCGCACGGCCATGCCGATCCCTCCGAATCCCGCACCGACGATGCCGACCGAGACAGGTCGCGTGCGGCCATTGCCGGAGCCGGTTGACACCGACCGGAATCTACTCGCCGCCGGGATCGCGTATCAATCGCACCGTGGCGGACCTTCCGGTCATCTCGAGCCAGGCCGTGCTGGCATCGATCGACCCGGCCACCGCGGTGGAGCGGACCCGGCATGCCTTTGAGCGCTACGCCCGGGGCGAGTGGGCGATGCCCGCCAAGGTCTATCTGGACAGCCCACCGTACGGCGACTTCAGGGCGATGCCGGCGCGGGGCGACGGGTTCGCGCTGCTCAAGTGGGTGACCTCGTTCCCGGGCAACAGCGAGCGCGGGCTGCCGGTCGTGCGCGGCGCGGTGATGCTCTCCGACGCCGAGACCGGGCAGGAGCTGGCCGTGATCGAGTGCGCCTCGGTGACGTCCCTGCGCACCGGCGGCGCCGCCGCGGTCTCCGCGCAGGTGCTTGGGCGCGAGGACGCCCGCACGGTCGGGGTGATCGGCTGCGGCGTCAACGGGGCCTGGGCAGGGCGCTGTCTGGCGGCGTGCGGCTACGGTCCGGGCGTGTGCGCCGACTCGCGACCGGACGCCGCGGAGGCGCTGGCCGACGAGCTGGGCTGGCGCGCCGGAGAGCGCCGGGAGGCGGCGGACCAGGACGTCGTCGTCACCGTCACTCCCGGCGACCGGCCGGTGATCGCGACCGACGACCTGCGTCCTGGCCAGCACATCGCGGCCCTCGGCGCCGACGCGCACGGGAAGGCGGAGGTCGAGCTGGGCGCGCTGGCCTCGTGCCACCTGTTCTGCGACGACTGGGCCCAGGCGTCGGCCGGCGGCGAGCTCGCTCACGCGGTCGAGGCCGGCGCGGTCGCGCAGGACGACGTCACCCAGATCGGTGAGGTGATCACAGGCTCGTCCGACGGGCGAGCGTCGGACGACGAGGTCACGCTATTCGACTCGACCGGCCTGGCGATCCAGGATCTCGCGATCGCGCAGGCCGTCTATGGGGCGTGGCGGGACGGCCGCGTGGACGCGCCTACGGTCACGCTCTAGCTCCGCGAAGCGTCCGCCCGGCTCACCCGGGGCAAGGGAGAAGACAAAGGGGCGGCGGGATCCCTCTCCGCCGCCCCGGAGCGCGTCGCCGTCGCCGGGCGCCACGCATCTCCTCCCCCGAAACCTCAGTCCACGCCGGAACCCTCGATCAGGAAGGCCACGCGTACATGCGCCCGCCACTCGTCGAGGTTGTCGCCTCGCAGGCCGGTGGAGACCACGTCGATCGCACGGATGTTGCGAAGCGAGCTCTGCGCCTGCTTCAGCGCCTGCTGGGCGGCGTCGTCAGACGACTTCTTTGAGCTGCCGACCAACTCGATGATCTTCACTACCGCCACTGGGCCTCCTCGGGTCGCGAGCGCTGAGTTGCCTCGGGGTTTCTATTACAAACGGGCCGGCCCCACAACCGCGGCGCCTTCGCCGGGCTAACGGCCGACCGACGGCCCCCAGCCGCTCGGCTCGATCTGCCGCGACGCGATCCCTTCGCGGAGCGCCGCGCGTTGCCACGGGTTCTGCGCGGCCGAGGGGGCGGATGGGCGGGCGGTATCGGCCAGGAATCGCTCCAGCGCCGCCGCGATTGCGGCGGCTTCCTCGGGCGAGGCGCTCGCGGCGCGGATCTCGATTCGTGGCCTGGCGGGCGCGCGCTTGCCGTTCCTGCCAGCCACGTCACTCCGCCTGGTGAGCGCGGCCCTGTCGGCCGTCGAGCATGAAGCGGATCCCGAACCCGCTCATGTCGATGAGCTCGCCGTCCGCCGGTCCGATCACCCAAGGC